>JAIUPE010000073.1 GCA_020160875.1 Pseudomonadota bacterium | reverse complement strand
ACCGCGAAGTGGGTCGGGTTCGTAATCACCACGGAAGCCTTCTGGACGGCGGCGATCATACGGTGGCGATGGCGCTCGAGGCGCAGCTGGCGGATCTTGCCCTTCACCTTCGGATCGCCTTCGGCTTCCTTATGCTCGTCCTTGACCTCCTGCTTGGTCATCTTGAGTTTTTCTTTGTGCGACCAGTTTTGGTAGATGTAGTCGGCGGCCGCGAGGGCGCCCATCACCAGCACCACCAGAAACAGGATCATCACCATCAGATGGTGGATGTCCTTCAGCGTGGCCCGCACGTCCTGGCCCATGAGCCAATCGGGGCTTTCGATCGCCGGCGCGATCAGAAGGCCGACCATCGCACTGATCAACACGATTTTAATGACGGCCTTACCCGCCTCGATCAACGACTGCATCGACATCAGGCGGCGGAAGCCAGCGATGGGGCTTATATTCTCCAACTTGGGTTCGATCTTCTTCGGCGTATAGACGAGGCCCACCTGCGCGAGCGTACCGATGAAGGCGGCGATCATCAGCACGAACACCGGGAACGCGAGCAGCACGCCGACGCGCCACAGGATCTGGACGAACAGCGGCCCGATGGAATCGTTGTCCAAGGAAATCGATTCCGGCCGCTCGAGGAAGACACGCAGGTACTGCGACATATCAGTGGCGACCCACGGCCCCAGGATGCCGACGACGATCAGCACGCCCACGAGCATGGCGACGCTTTTAACTTCCTGCGAAACCGGGATGTTGCCTTCTTCGCGCGCCTTACCAAGGCGCTTTGATGTCGGCTCTTCTGTCTTTGCGTCTTTGTCCTCGGACATGGCCTACCTTAGGAAGTTGACCATGTTGGTTTCGAGGAACTTCATGAACAGAAGCATCATGACCGGCAAGCTGACCATGAGCACGGCGATGCCGAGAATGATCTTGCCGGGCACGGCGACGAAGAAGACGTTGAGCTGCGGCGAGAGACGCGCGAGCACGCCCGAAGTGATCTGGAAAACCATCTCGTAAACGATGAAGGGCGCCGAGAGCCGCAGACCCATGGCGAAAGCCTGATCGAGCAGCCTGGCGCCAAGCTGCAGCATATCGCCGGTGAACAACGGGCTTGCCGGCGTCATGAGCGTATAGCTTTCCACGATGGCTTGCAGGATGAAATGATGCACGCCGGTGATGAAGATGAGCGCCACCGCGATCAACGACAGGAACCCGGTGACGATGCTGGTCTGCTCTTCGGTGACGGGATCATCGATCATGGCGTTGGTGATGCCGACGGCGTTCGAGATCATGAACGCGGCAAGCTCCAGCGCGGACATCACGATCTGGATCAGCGCGCCCATGAAACCGCCGACCAGGGTTTCGCTGATGATCAGCCACACCAGTTCCGCCGCGCTTTCAGGCTGCGGCGGCAACGTGTTTTGAACCAGCGGCAGAATGATCACGACCACCAACATCGCGAGGATGAGGCGAATACGCATCGGCACGTAAACGGCCGAGATCCCGGGCAGCATCAGGAACACGATGCCGAGGCGGGCAAAGACCAGCAGGAAGTGGAAGACGTTGATGGCGAGGTAGTCGTTGAGAGTCACTTATTCCCCCTCACCCCGCGTTTGCGCCCGCGATGTGGCGGTTAGCAAAGCAGCTTACGCACACTGAGATCCCCTCCGCGCATTTCCCGCCGGGCGCGCAGGACGTCAGCCGAGCGCGACGATCTTGTCCATGATGCGCTGGGTGAATTCGGTGAGCTCGCGCAGCATCCACGGCATGAAGATGACCATCGAGCCAAACACGGCAAGGATCTTCGGGATGAAGGTGAGCGTCATTTCCTGGATATGCGTAAGCGTCTGGAAAATGGAGATGACGAGACCGACCACGAGGCCGATGAGCAGCATCGGCGCGGAGACCAGCAGCATCACCATCATCGCATCGCGCGCGATATCGAGGACTTCGACCTCATTCATATTCTTGTTTCCCGCATGACCTTATCCAAAACCGCCCCCAACTTTTTTGGGGCCGCGCTTAGATCGGCATCCTCAGGATTTCTTGATAGGCGCTGAGAACCTTGTCACGGACCGCGACGACCGTTTCCAAGGTTTGCTGCGCGTTGGCGACGGCGGTGACCACGTCCTTCAAATCCGCCTCGCCGCTGATCTGCTTCATGCTGAGTTCTTCGGCTTGACGGCCGGTCTGCACGGCCGACTGGAGTTGATCGGTGACCATGTTCACAAAGGAGTTTTCGCCCGAGGAGGCTGCCGACGCTTTGGCGATACCGCTGGCCGCGCCTTGCGCGATCTTGGCCGCTTCGCCGTAGGCCTTTACGGCCGAACCGAAATCAATCGCCATGACGAGCTGTCCCTAACCTAGCGGAGGAGATCGAGTGTCTTCGCGACCATCTGGCGCGAGGTCGCGATCACGTTCATGTTGGCTTCGTACGAGCGCTGCGCTTCGCGCATGTCCATCATTTCGATGAGCGGGTTCACGTTCGGCTGAAGCACATAGCCTTGCTCGTTCGCGCCCGGGTGCGTCGGATCGTACTTGGACGCCAGCGGCGAGCGGTCGTTGTAAATGCGCTTCACCTTCACAGTGTCCGCTTCCAACTCGCGGTCGAGCTGATTGCGGAAGGTCACCAATTTGCGGCGATACGGCTCGCCGCCCGGCACTTCGGCGGTCGAATCCGCGTTCGCGAGGTTTTCCGAGATGACACGCAAACGCGTGGCTTGCGCCTTCATGCCTTTGGATGCGATTTCCGAGCTTGCCGAGAGATCATCAACAGCCATGGTCTATTCTCCGCCTCATCCGTTATGCGCCGCCGCTCTTAACCGCCGCTGCCTTTGACGGCGATGCGCAACATCTTCATGTGGGTCTGCATGAGCTGGACCGCGGTGTTGTAGTCACTGCGCGTATCGCTCACTTTCTGCATCTGCTCTTCGACGATCACCTGGTTGCCGTCCGGGGATTCTTCGAAGGTCTTGCGGATCGCATTCTCGCGGAACGGTTCCTGCTCGGGGATCGTGCCCTTCAGGTGGCGGGAGTCGGTGCGCGAAACGCCCACGCGCGGCTCCATCTGACCGCGCAGGACGTCCTTGAAATTGACCTGCTTGAGATCGTGGGGACGGTAATGCGGGGTGTCGGCGTTGGAGATGTTCTGCGCGAGCACCTTTTGGCGCTGGGCAGCCCAGTCCATGCGCGTCAGCGCCATCTTGAAAAGCTTGAGGTTGTTAAGGTCCATGTCGGCCCCCACGCTTTGATCCCACCGGGATCGAAGCCTTTCGTTTAATGAGCCGCGCTCGGGCGCAAAAACCGGTGTCCACTTTTTGCTGATCGCGGCTCTGGTACCCGGCAAAAATGACCTAGAGACCTTAACAACTGATGAATCTTCGTTAACTAAGTTAACTAATTGATTTTAATACATTTTGTCTAAATGCGGCCCGCGGGCGCTTAAGTGTTTGTTAAGCCGGACGGCAGATATTGCCTGGCATGAGCGGAGAGCCCCCTAAAACCATCGCCGTGGCCGTCGCGGAACAGGCCGACGGATCGGCGCCGAAAATCACGGCGTCGGGACGGGGACATCTTGCGGAAAAGATTTTGGAGGTCGCGTTCGCGGCGGGTGTGAAGGTGCGCACCGATGCGGACCTCGTTGAGATCCTCGAAGCGGTCGAGGTCGACAGCGAGATCCCCACCGAAGCCTTTGTCGCCGTCGCCGAGGTGCTGACCTACGTGTATCGGGTGAATTCCGAAACGGCGCCCGATTTCAACTGGAGCAAGCCATGACCGAGTCCCCTGCCGATCTCGAGACGGTGAAAGCCGAGCTGCTGAAGGTGGACTCGTTGATCGGCACCGCGATCCGTCTTCTCGGTGAAGGCCGGGTGGTGGAGTTGACGGCCCTCGAAGCACGCACCCGCCAGGTGTGCGACGCCGCCCTCGCCCTCGAAGGCGACGACCGCAAGGCCCTGGTGCCGGCGATGGAAGCGCTCCTGAACGGTCTCGACAAGCTGACCGGCGATCTCAACGAAAAATTCGGCGACCTGCCGGCGCTGACCAGCACGATCGGCGCGGATACCGCCTCGAGCGCCTACGGACAGGCGCTGAAACATCTCGTCACCGAGAGCCGCTAACGCGTCATGGACTTCACCCTCTACCTCAAGGCCATCCTGGGCCTGGCGATCGTCCTCGGGCTGATTCTGGGCCTGTCGGCGGGCTTGAAGCGCCTTGGGATCGGTGACGGCCTGCGCGGCCCGCTGGGACGCAAGCGCCGCCTCGCCACGGTGGAAGCGGTGATGATCGATGGCCGCCACAAAGCCGTTCTTTTGCGCCGCGACGACGTGGAGCATCTCGTGCTCATCGGCCCGAACACCAGTCAGGTGATCGAACAGGGCATCCCCGCGCCGCCAGCGGCGCCCGCAACACAGGCCGAGACATCGCCAAACGGTTCCACGGCCCATCAGACGGGCAACGAGACAGGCGCGAGCCGCTTCAGCCAATGGATGAAATAATGAGCCGCGACAAAAAGCTTAACCGGGCTGTCCTGGGCGCCCTGATCGCGGGATTCGCGGCGCTGGTGTTCGCGGCTCCGGCTTTTGCCCAGAGTTTCTCGATCGACCTCGGCGCGACCGACGCCACGGGCCCGAACTCGACCACCAGCCGCATCATCCAGCTGCTGCTGCTGATGACCGTGCTCAGCATCGCGCCGGCGATCCTGATGATGGTCACCTGCTTCACGCGCGTGGTGATCGTGCTGTCGATCCTGCGCCGCGCGCTGGGCACCAACACCACGCCGCCGAACGTCGTGATGATGTCGTTGGCGATGTTCATCACCGTTTTCGTGATGGCACCGACGTTCCAGGCCTCCTGGGATACGGGCGTGAAACCCCTGATCGACGGTCAGATCAACGAACAGGAAGCCTTCACCCGCGGCTCACAACCCTTCCATCAGTTCATGATGAAACATGTGCGCGAGAAGGACCTCGCCCTGTTCATGAACATGGCGAACGTCCCGCAAGTGGCCACACCGGAAGAGACGCCGCTGCAGGCGCTGATCCCGGCCTTCATGATCTCCGAGCTGCGCCGGTCCTTCGAGATCGGGTTCCTGATCTATGTGCCCTTCATCATCATCGACATGGTCATCGCCTCGGTCTTGATGTCGATGGGGATGATGATGCTGCCGCCCATGATGCTATCGCTACCGTTCAAGCTGATCTTCTTCGTGCTGGTGGATGGGTGGTACTTGCTGGTGGGTTCGCTGGTCCAGAGCTTCTCCGGAGGGTAGCCGGCAAAAGCCGGCCCATTTTTGTTGCGACACTTGCGACAGCGACACGTTCCGAATTCCGCAAGCGGGAGAATGACTTCGCCGAAAATGAGCTTGTTGCGACACTTCGCGACACTTTGCGACACTTGGTTAATTTTTGGA
This sequence comes from Pseudomonadota bacterium, assembly GCA_020160875.1. Lineage (GTDB taxonomy): Bacteria > Pseudomonadota > Alphaproteobacteria > Rhodospirillales > Rhodospirillaceae > SHVO01. The sequence continues at coordinate 12,049 of JAIUPE010000073.1, read as the reverse complement.
CGCCGCGCGGCGTATCAAACCCGTTCCACGCTCCGTCTCCGCTGATTCACGATGTCAAAGAGCATGGACGCCGCGCTTAAACCGCGCAGGCCGTGAATCATGCGCTTTTCCCGATTTATTTTGGGATCAGAATTTGCGCGCCGCGCTGATTTAATTCCCACTTAAATTCGGGTTTATGCATCGCGCGAGTCGGGATACGGTTTGCGCATGAAAACACGCGGCTTCGTAGCCCTCCTCCTTAGCGGCGCGGCTGTTGCGCTGATCGCGACACAGAAGCCGGCGCGGGAAGCCGACCTCTCCGAATTGTTCGACCCGGCGTACATCGCGCGCAGCATGTGCGGCGCGGCGTCCCTTTCCAGCATGTTCGCTCCGCCGGCCGCGGCGGCCGATACGGCGCCGGCCACACGGCTCTTCAAAGGCCTGGGCGACAATCGCTTCCCGATCACGACCCCAAATCCGCAGGCGCAAGCTTTTTTCGATCAGGGCCTGCGCCTGATCTATGCCTTTAATTACGGCGAAGCGCTCGCGTCGTTCCGCGCCGCGCGCGCGGCCGATCCGTCCTGCGCCATGTGCGCCTGGGGTGAAGCGCTCGCGCTCGGCCCAACCCTGAACGCTAACATGCCGGAGGAGAACAATGCCCCGGCGCTCGCCGCCGCGAAGCGCGCGCAAGCGTTGGCGCAGGTGGCGACCCCCAAAGAGCAGGCGCTGATCGAAGCGCTCGCGGCGCGGTACTCCGACGACCCCAAAGAAACACGCGATCGATTGAATGCGGCTTATGCGGACGCGATGTTCAAAGTCTATCAGCAGTTCGCGACGGACGTGGATATCGCGAGCCTTCACGCCGACGCTGCGTTGAACGACAGCCGCGCTTCGGGCTGGTGGACCACCAACGGCAAGCTGCCGACCCCACGCAACGCCTCGGCCCTTGTGGCGCTGGAGCGCGCGTTGAGGACCGCGCCCAATCACGCGGGCGCCATACATTATTATATCCACGCGATGGACAGCGGGCCGCGCCCGGAAAAGGCCGAACCCTACGCCAACGCCCTCGCCGCGCAGATGCCGGCCGCCGGACATATCGTGCATATGCCGGCGCATATCTATTACCGGCGCGGGCGGTATATCGACGCCCTCAACGCCAATCTCGACGCGCTGAAAGTGGACGACGCCTATCTCGCCGAGGGCAATCATGCCGACGGCGTGTACCGCAATCAGCTTTACGCCCACAATTTGCACTTCGCCTTTGCCGCGGCCGGCATGGCGGGCGACGCGCGCAATGCCCTGGCGCTTGCGAAGCGTTTGGACGCCTTCCTCGCCACCGGCGCGGTCCAGAGCCCCGACTTCTATAGCGCCGCCGCACTCATGCCGCAGGTGAAGTTCGCGTCGCCCGACGAGATCCTGAAACTGCCGGAACCCGCGGAAGCGGCGATTTATCCGCGCGGTGTCCGGCTTTATGCCCGCGCGACGGCTTACGTGCTGAAGAACGACCTTGGCGCCGCGCGCAAGGAGCTGACCGCGCTACGGACGGAGACCGACCCGGACAAGATGATACAGTCCGGCGGACGGACCCCGCAGATGCTGCTCCTGGCCGAGAGCGTGGCATCGGGCCGCATCGCGGCGCAGGAAAAGAAATGGGATGAGGCGCTGAAATATTTTACCGACGCCGCCGCGATCCAAGATCAGTTGCGCAGTTTCGATCCACCGGTATGGGATTTCCCCGTCCGTCAGGCGGTGGGTCTCACGCTTCTGAAGGCCGGAAAAACGAACGAAGCGATCGATGCGCTCCGCGGCGCCCTCCAAGACGCGCCGAACAACGGCACGGTGCTCTACGCGCTGGCCGAAGCCTCGAAAGCCGCCGGCGATACAGCCGCGGCGACGCAGTATATGGTCTTGTTCAAGAAAGCCTGGGTAGGCGAAACGCCGCCGGATTTGGGGCGGATTTAAGCGCTCAGCGCAATCGATTTTTTGACGGCGAATTAAGTATACTGTCCCCTTAATTGCCGGTATGGGATTTCCCCGTCCGTCAGGCGGTGGGGCTCACGCTTCTGAAGGCCGGAAAAACGAACGAAGCGATCGATGCGCTCCGCGACGCCCTCCAAGACGCGCCGAACAACGGCACGGTGCTCTACGCGCTGGCCGAAGCCTCGAAAACCGCCGGCGATACAGCCGCGGCGACGCAGTATATGGTCTTGTTCAAGAAAGCCTGGTCGGGCGAGACGCCGCCGGATTTGGGGCGGATCTAGGCGCTCAGCGCAATCGATTTTTTGATGGCGAATTAAGTATACTGTCCCCTTAATTGTGCGCAGATACCGCTGTTCTCGTTCGACCGAGAATGGTTGCCGACGACCGGCGTTGTGAAAGCCCTGCTGGGTGTCCTTGCGACGGGCGAACGACGATCGCGGTCGCGATCCTGGCAAAGATGGGGCTTGTGCGGTTGGACTCTTAGAGGGCGCCGCTACGCCAGGTACGACTTCGGCGGTTCCGCGGGTGGGCGGGCCTGGGACAGCACATTGGCGACCACCAGGGCCGCACATCCAATCACGAGGATCAACAAAAGGCTGAACATTCCGGCCTGCTTCATGGCTCCTCAAGATGGAGCCTCACCCTGCCGTCTTAGCGGCGGGTCCTTAAAGAAGGGTTACTTCGACAGCATGCTCTTGGCGGTGGCGAACTTATTGGCCAGAAGGCGGTAGGTGTCGTTGAGCAGACGGTCCATATGCATGGATTTGCGGACCGGGATTTCGTCCCAGCGGACCAGGAGCGAGTCCCATTCCCGGGTGATGAAATGCAACTCGTCGCGCACGCGGCGGATGAAACTGACCTGACGTTCGCGTGATTTGAGCGCGCCAATCACTTCGCCCGTCTGGGCGTCGATTTCCGCGAAATGCTTATCATAAAAACTGCAGGCCTTGTGATGCAGGGCGACCATGCGCTGGATTTCCTGCTTGAGACGGGAATCGCTGGTGTATTCGCCGATCAGCTTGTTGAACTTTTCCTTCAGCGCGCCGATTTTCGCGAAACGGTCGCGCAGCGCTTCGATATAGGCGAGCTCGCGCGAAAGCTGCTCGATCTCCAGGAGCACGCTTTCGAAATCCTTCTTGTCGCGTCCCAGCGCCACGGCGGCGGCCTCGAAGGCCTCGCGCAGCTTGGTCTTGTTCTCGATCATGCCGATGAAGTTCGAGATCTCCTCGCTGTTGGTGAGCACGAGCTCCTTGCCCGAGAGCCAGGACAGAAGCTGCACCTGAAGGCGGTTCTGGGCGATCTGGCGGTGCTTGCCGGAGACGGACCAGGAGGCCTGACCGTTCAGAAGCTCCGACGGGATCGCATCGCCGGGACGGATCTCCTCGACATACTTCAGGCCTCGTACGGCCGTGGTCATGAGACGTGCGTCCTCGGAATCGCGCGGAACGTGGAACTCTTCCATCAACGTATTGACGGACATCGAGGCTTGAAGGCCGCCGATGGTGACGAAGAAGCGCGGTTCCTGCGCCTGCCCCGCCAAAGCAAAACGAGCGCCCGTGATCTGAAAAACCTTGCTGGTGAACTGGAAATGCGTCGTGCCGGTGTCGTCGGCGGCGGGCATCTTGATCGCTGCAGTCACGAACGCTCTCCTTATTAGGCGGCGGCTTTGGTGATCACGGCGGCCGCCGCGGCGGCGGCCTTGTGGACGTACACGCCGCGCAAGCCCGCGCCCGGCGCAAACGCTTCCGTGATGCCGAACACGGTTTCGGCGCCGCCAAGGAAGAGAGAAGCGTCCGGCGCCATGTGGCGCGCGAGGCGCTCGAGCACCGCCTTCTTGGTGGGCGGATCGAAGTAGATGAGCACGTTGCGGCAGAACACGACGTCAAATTGACCGAGGGCCGGATCGCTGTTGAGGAGGTTGTATTCGCGGAAATTCACCATGCGGCGGATCTCGGGTTTCAGCGTCCACGCATCGAGGCCCGTTTGCGTGAAGTATTTGACCATCAACTTGATGGGCAGACCGCGCTGGACTTCGAACTTGGTGTAGACGCCGCTGGCGGCGCGCGCGAGCACCTGCGAGTCGAGGTCCGTCGCCACGATATCGAGCGTGTAGTCCTTGAGACCAAGCTCCTGGAACAGCATGGCGATCGAGTACGGTTCCTGCCCGGTGGACGCCGCCGCGCAGAGGATGCGCAAGCGTTTACCGGAGGCGCGGCGCTGCACGAGGCCCGGGAAGATGTGGTTCTTGAGCGCTTCGAAGGGCGTGCCGTCGCGGAAAAACGACGTCTCGTTCGTGGTCATGGCTTCGACGACATCGCGCTTCAACGGCGCCGGCGGCGCCAACTTCAAGCGGTCGATGACGGCGGCGACGGTCTTAAGACCATGCTTGTTGGCAACCGGCGTAAGACGCGAGTCCACCAGATAGGCCTTCTCCGCCGCGATGATGATGCCGGTTTCCGTTTTCAGGAACGCGGCGAGGAATTGAAGATCGGCTTGTTCGGTCACGGCTGGGTCCTTCCGATAAGTTCGGCGCATACGGCGGCGAGTTCCTCGACCGGCGCGATCCTTGAACACAGGCCCGCGCGGGCCACGGCGCCCGGCATGCCCCACACAACACTGCTGGCTTCATCCTGAGCGATCACGGTGCCGCCCGCGCCGGTGACCCGGCGGCAGCCTTCCAAACCGTCGGAGCCCATACCGGTGAGAACCACCGCGAGGGTCGCCGCGCCGTAGTGCGCAACGACGCTGCGCAGCATGGGATCGGCCGCCGGACGGCAGTAATTTTCCTTGGCTTCCTTGTCGAGCCGGACGACGGGCTTGCCGGCATTGGGCACCACACGCATGTGGAAATCGCCGGGCGCGAGAAGAATGGTCCCCGGCGCGACGGGATCGCCGTCACGCGCTTCGAACACCGGACGGTTGATGTCGCGCATCAGGTGATCGGCCAGCAGACCGGTGAAGGTCGGCGGCATGTGCTGAGTGATGAGCACCGGGATCTCGAGATGGCGGGGCAACGCACCCAGGAAACCATGGAGCGCCTTCGGCCCGCCCGTGGACGAGGCGACGGTGAGGATCTTCGGACGGATCGCGCCCATCGCGCGCAGGCGGAGCGGCGCGTTTTGCTCGCTCGCCGTCGCGGCCTGCATGAGCCGCAGACGCTTGGCGCCGAGCGCAAAGATCTTGCGGATCAGCTCTTCCTTGAAATCGGCGGCGCCGATCAATTCCGAGGAGCTGGGCTTCGGAATGTAATCGGACGCACCGAGCTTCAGCGCCTTGATGCTGATGTCGGCATTGCGGGTCGTGAGCGTCGAAGCCATGATGATGCGCACTTTCCGGTCCGCCTCGAGCAGACGCGGGAGCGCGGTGATGCCGTCCATGACCGGCATCTCGATATCGAGCACGACGATGTCGACGCCGCCTTCCTTGACGCGCGCAATGGCTTTCGCGCCGTCGCTGACGGTGCCGACGACATCGACTTCCGGGACGGCTTTCAGGAGCCGCGCGATAACGCCGCGGATGACGAGCGAGTCATCGACGATCAGCACACGGATCTTACCGTTGCCCGATGCGTCGTCGGCCGGCTTCGGCGCGCTGTTGAGACCAAAGCTCATTTACGCCGCCTCCGACACCGCGAAGCCGATCATGTCGAGCTTGGTGTTCAGGATTTCGTCGTCGAAAGGCTTCATGATGTATTCGTCGGCGCCGGCTTCAATGGCGGTGGCGATGCGATCCATGTCGCTTTCGGAGGTGCAGAAAATGACCTTCGGATCGTTGCCGTTCGGCAGCATGCGCAAGGCTTTCAGGAACGCGACGCCATCCATGACGGGCATGTTCCAGTCGAGCACAATGGCGTCCGGCATGGTTTTGACGCAGATGTCGAGAGCGACCTGGCCGTTCTCGGCCTGCAGGGTCGCGAAGCCCCGCTGATGGAGCGAACGGCACACGATGGTGCGCAGGGTGCGGGAGTCGTCGACAACGAGAAACTTATGCATTTTCAGGGTTTCCTAGAGTGCCTTGAGAGGTCCTTGGCCGGCTCCGGGCCGGATGTCGTCCCGGGTCCGTTATGAGCTTTCCGGCCGGAATTTTCGAACGCGCAGGGGTGTTAGAGGGCGGTTCTGGGGTATCGGCGGCCTCATACGAAAGGTTTAGGCCGCCGCGGAAAGCGGGCCCGCCGCGAGCGCCAAAAAATCCTCGTGTTTCACGGGGCGGCTGAAAAGATAGCCCTGCATGAGGTCGCAGCCGCTTTCCTGGAGGAGGTCGACGTGATCGTCGGTTTCCACGCCCTCGCCCACGGTGCGCATGCCCAAACTTTTCGCCATCTGAATGATGGCGGCGGTGAGCGCCGCGCCGGAAGTGCCGCGTTCGGTCTTGCGCACGAAGGACTGATCGAGCTTCAGGATGTCGAACTTGAAACGCTGCAGATAGCTGAGCGCGGAATAGCCCGTCCCGAAATCGTCGAGGGCGAGGACGATCCCCATCTCACGCAACGCATCGATGATGCGGCGGCAGGTATCGACGTCGCTCGCCAGCGAACTTTCGGTGATTTCAATCTTCAGAAGCTCGGGCGAAAGGCCCGTTCTGGCGAGCGCATCGACGACGGACTGATGGAAACCCGGCGTGAGAAGCTGCTTGGGCGAGATGTTCACCGCCACCGAAAGCGGGCGCGGCGCGCCGCGGTTCCAGACCGCGGCATCCCTGCACGCCTGCTCGAGCGCCCATTCGCCGATCGGCACGATAAGGCCCGTTTCTTCCGCAATGGGGATGAAGTGGTTGGGGCCGACAAAGCCGAGTTCATGGCTGTTCCAGCGGATCAGCGCCTCGGCGCCGACGATCTCTCGCGTCGAAGCCTCGACCAGCGGCTGATAATGCAGGATGAATTCACGCCGCTGCAGGGCCTTACGCAAAAGGCCGCTGATCTGGGCCGAGCGGTGAATACTGGACCGGATCTCGTTGTCGAACCGGCTGTACGTCAGGCCCGAACGCTTGGCCGCATAAAGCGCAAGATCGGAGCACCGCAGAAGCTGTTCGGGCCCGTCGGCATCACCCGGATAAGCCGCGCTGCCGATATTGACCCCGACAAAAAGCTCATGCCCCTCAATAAGGAACGGCTGCTCGAAAGCCTCGATGATGGCGGCAACCACCCAATCGAGATCGCGCGAGCGATCATGCTGGCCAATGATGAGCCCAAACTCGTCGCCCGAGAGTCGCATCAACGTATCGCCGTCTTCCGCGCAAGCGCGTAAACGCCACGCGGCCTCGATCAACAGTTGGTCACCGACATTGTGACCCAGGGTGTCGTTGATGGTCTTGAAGCGATCGATATCGACGATAAGAAAGCCGACCCGTCCACCGATATGCTGGGCCCAGGTCACCGCTTCATCAAGGCGCGCGCGGCCGTGACGGCGATTCGGCAGTTCGGTGAGTTCGTCATAGTTCGCCATGCGGTCGAGCTCGGATTCGAGCTTCTTACGCCCGGTGATATCGAGACCGGAGGCGCCGAGGCCAACGATGCAATGGTCGCGGTCGAAAATCGGGAACTTCGTGGTCAGGAACGTGTGCAAACCGTCCTCGAGCAAGATTTGGTGCTCGATGTCTCGCGACTCCTCGGTCCGCAAGACAAGATTGTCGTCACGCGAAAGTTGTGCGGCGATTTTCGGCGGCAGGCACTCGGACGGCGTGCGGCCAATCGGATCCAGCGTCCAGTTGGCCAGGAGTTCACGCGCGGCCTCATTCAGGCGGATGTAACGGCCCTCGATATCCTTGATGATGAGGAAGTTGGGATAGGCGTTGAAGGCGCTTTCAAGCGTCGTCTCGGATTTATTGTGCAGTTCGCTCATACGTAAGAGGGCGGTGATGTCGACCACACAGCAACGATGCCCCACGAGCCGGCCTTCATCATGAAGCGGGACCGATGAAAGGTCGTAGCAACGCCGGCCATGGAACTCGGTATTCAAGGCATAACGGAACGACTTGATCTCGTCGCCGGCGTCGAGCCGCGCGGAGAGTTGGGCGCGACGGGCGTTATGAACGTTCATCGCATCAAGCAAGCTGAGACCCAGCGGCAGTTCGTTTTCGAACGGCGAGCGGGGACCGCCGGGCACGGACTCCGTGATACCGATGATCCGCAACTCCAGATCAAGCTCGAGCAGCCAGCATGCCGGGGTCTCGAGCGTTGTGGTGTCTTCCATGACCTAGCCCAACCTTCTTATTATCTTGGCTTAATTTTCGATCGTTTTCCGGTCAGGCTTTCGTGCGGCGGATGTCGAGAACGGCGTCGATATCCAGGAGCACGACGAGGTCCTTTTCCTTCTTGAACACACCGCGCGAAAGATCGGCCCAACGCTGATCCATCGACGCCGGATTGGTTTCGATTTCGGCGCCTTCGATGCCGATGACGTCGCCGACGCCGTTGACGATGAAGCAATAGGCTTCGTTGCCGCGTTCGATGACGATGGACATGCGCTGACCCGATCCCGACGCGCTGGGAAGGTTGAGGCGGGTCGCGAGGTCGATCGCGGTGACGACATGACCCCGCAGGTTGATCAGGCCCGCCACTTCGCGCTGCGCCAGCGGCACGGCGGTCAGGGACGCGAGACGGAGTACGTCGCGGACGAGGACGGCGCGCACGGCGAAGACGGCGCCCGCGACATGGAACGTGAGGTAATCGACGCGGCCTTCGGTCGTCTGGCTACGTTCGGTGCGCAGAGGGGCGATGGCGTTCATGCCGCTTCTCCATAAACAAGGGTGGGTTGGAAGGATGAGGTTTCATGAGCCGGCTTGGCGCCGACCGGTGCGACGAAGTAAGCCGGTTCGATGTAATCGACGGCCTTGCCGCCGACGATCTGGCTGCCGCGCAGGCCTGGATGAGCCGACGGACGTTCGATCCGTACTTCGTCCGCTTTGATGTCTTCGATTTTTTCGATCGCGAGACCGACCCACTCGTCGCCCCGGATGAACACGAGGACAGGCTGATGGCCTTCGCGGCGGATGCCGGACACGCCGTCATACGAGCGAAGCGGAAGCATACGGTCGCGGTACTGGATGACCGGTTGACCCTGCACCCATTCCACCTGATCCATCGAGAAGTTCTCGATACGGTGGACTTCGGAGAGCGGCACGGCCTTGACCCCGTCGCCCTTGGTGCGGAACAGCAGGATGTTCTGGACCGAGCCGCCGCCGGCGCCGGTCACGACATCTTCTTCGCCTGTCGCCTGGGCTTCGGCGTGGAGGCAGCCGGCCAGCGCGTTGACGTCGAGGATGAGCACCACGGCGCCGTCGCCGAGGATGGTGTTGCCGGAGTAGAAGCCGGCGCCCTTGGTCATTTCATTGAGCGGCTTCACGACGATTTCCTCGGCATCGGCGATGCGGTCGACGACCACGCCGAAGATCTGGTTGCCGGAGCGGCAGACGATGACGTTGGCGCCCGCATTCGCGTCGTCCAAAGCCAGGACCGAGCGCAAACGGACCAGAGGCAGCAGGCGGTTGCGCAGGCGTAATACCGGCGCCCCCGCCAGCTCCTCGATCTTCGGCCCGGTCGTCGTGTTGGCGCGGACGACTTCCCTGACCGCAATCTGCGGCACGGCGAATCGCTGGCCCGCGGACTCGACAATTAAGGCCGAAACGATGGCGAGCGTGAGAGGAATCTTGATGGTGAAGGTCGAGCCTTGACCCTCGGTGGACACGAATTCGACGGTGCCGCCGATCTTCTCGATATTCGAGCGCACCACGTCCATGCCGACGCCACGGCCCGAGACGTTGGTGATCTTCTCGGCGGTCGAGAAGCCGGCGCGCATGATGAATTGATGGATCTGGTTGGGTTCCATCGCATCCAACTCGGCGGCGGTGGCGAGCCCCTTCTCCAGCACCTTCTGCTTGATGCGCGCGGTGTTCAGGCCACGGCCGTTGTCGGCGATGGTGATGATGATGTGACCGCCTTCATGATGGGCGGACAGGCGGATGGTGCCCACGTCGCTTTTGCCGGACGCGGAACGTTCCGCCGGACCTTCGAGGCCGTGGTCGGCGGAATTGCGCACCATGTGCGTGAGCGGATCGCGGATCATCTCGAGGACCTGACGGTCGAGTTCGGTCTCTTCGCCGTGCATTTCGAGATTGATCTTCTTGCCGAGTTCGTTGGCGAGATCGCGCACGATCCGCGGCAGCTTGTTCCAGGCATGACCGATGGCCTGCATGCGCGTCTTCATGACGCTTTCCTGCAGGTCCGTGGTGACGCGGTTCAGGCGCTGGATCGGGCCCTTGAACGGGGTATCGGCGTGACTGCGGCTGATTTGCTGCAATTGATTACGCGTCAGCACCATTTCGCTGACGAGGGTCATGAGGTTTTCGAGCACGTCGACCGATACACGAATTGTCTGCGCGCCCGCCTTGTCTTCGTTGCGTTCAACCGGCGCGGCGGCCGCGGCCGGCTTCGGCGCGACGGCCGGCTTCGCGATCGATTCGGGCTTCGGCTCTTCGATCTTGGTTTCTGCGGCTTTAGCGGCCTGAACGGGAGCGCCTTCAGCGGCCGCGCATTCGTCGAGGAGATCCTGCGCGACCGGGAAACCACCCGAAGCGACAGGCACGACTTTCGGCGACTCGGCCGGGGCGGCGGCCATGGGGGCCGGCGCGGGCGCCTGGCCATCGGCCATGGCGCGCAGTTCGTTGATCAGCGCGCTATCTTCGCCTTCCGGCTCGGCGCCAGTCTGTTCGAGCGCCTGCACCATTTCGCGGATGCGGTCGAGACAGCGCAGAATGAGGGTCACGGCGTCCTGCGAAACGACGAGCACGCCGTCGCGGAATTTTCCGAGCACATCCTCACCGGCGTGCGCCACTTTTTCCAGGCGCGGCAGGCCGAGGAACCCGCAGGTGCCCTTGATCGTGTGCATGACGCGGAAGATGCGGCTCAACGTATCGGCGTCGTTGGGCTGCTGTTCGAATTTGACCATTTCCTGATCGAGCAGCGCGAGGCTCTCGTTTGTCTCGGTCACAAATTCCTGAATGATGTCGTCCATTGGTCCCTCCTTGACGCGGGATACGAAATAATTGGGCTCGAGTGGGTGAACCTTATGGCTCCGCCCGGAATAGCGCACCTGAGCGGGGGTATGGCGCGCGTGCGAGGATGGGTTAGGCGGCCTGACCAAAAGTATGAGATGGGAAAAGCCCACCGGAGCACGCGAAAAAAAATCACCCCGCGGCGAGGGGGCGCCGCGGGGTGCAACATTCCCGATCACGAGGGGACGTGAACGAGAAACAAACCTCGATGGGGTGCGCTATGCCGCCGCCTGCGGCGGCAGAGGGCCCTTTCGAACCGCGAACAGGTGCTTGATGCGCTCGCGGTCTTCCTGCTTTTCGAAATAGATGATCATGATCTTCTTGCGTACCGAACCGGTCTCATCCAGACCGCCAATGGAGATGCGATAGCTGGCCTGGCAGTACTGGCCGAGAACATTGTCCAACTCTTCGAACGACAGCCGCGTCTTGACCTTGAAACCGAATTGGTACGCCATTTTTAGTTCCTAACTGAGGACACCCCTCACCCCTGCCCCCTCCCGCGAGGCGGAAGAGGAAGAGATAAGTGGACGTTATGCCGCGTTGTATTCGGCGGTGTGGCACAGCGCGATGTCCCGGCTCCCACCGCTGGGAGGAGCCGGACTCACATCGACGTTTACGCCGCCTCTTTGATGTCGGCGAGGAAACCGTCGACTTCCTTGCGCAGACTGTCGGACTGGCGGCCCAGTTCCTTCGCTGCTTCGAACACCTGCGTGGAGACCTGACCCGTTTCGCCGGCGGCCTTGGTGACACCGGTGATGTTGCTCGAGACTTCCTGCGTTCCCGCGGCGGCCTGCTCAACGTTACGGGCGATTTCCGCCGTCGCGGCCGTCTGCTCTTCGATGGCCGAGGCGATGGTGGTCGAGATCTGGTCGATCTGGCCAATGGTCTCGAAGATGCTTTCGATCGCGCCGACCGAGGACTTGGTCGCACCCTGGATGTCGTTGATCTGGGCGGCGATCTCTTCCGTGGCCTTGGCGGTCTGGTTGGCGAGGTTCTTCACTTCCGAGGCCACAACCGCGAAGCCCTTACCCGCTTCACCCGC
>JAIUPE010000072.1 GCA_020160875.1 Pseudomonadota bacterium | reverse complement strand
CAGGCGGTCGGTGGCGTCGCGGGCGTCGGCGATCTTGTGAGCATCCGCGTACAGATTCACCGTCGGCAGGTTGGTTGCGACGATCACGCCGTTGCGGTCGACGATGTCGGCGCGGCTGGCGAGCGGCGGCGCTGACGACGAAGCCGTGTGCGCGGTGCGCTCGGCGGCGCCGCCGGACAGCAGCATGAGATCGACAACGCGCAGGCCAATCGCCGAGAAGGCGAGCGCGAAGAGGCCCGCCGTCACGACAAGGCGCATACGTCCGGTTTCGATGGCGTGCACGGTCATGCCCTGCAAGCGCAGCTTACCCTGGCCGGCGGGACGCACTTCTTCGCCGGGATAAAGGAACGGACGATGTTTCTTCGCGCGCGTGATCATGGGCGCTCCGCGGAGGATGACGTCGCGCCGGCGGCCGTCGGGAACAACAGGCGCTGCAGGCGGGCCACGGTGACCGATACAACGCTCGGGCTTCTGGCCGGAGGCGCGGCAGGCGGCGTGCGCAATTCGGTCTGGAATTGCGGTTTGATGTCGTCGAGCGGATTGTGCTTGGCTGGCGTACTTTCGGACGCCGCATCGGAAACGCCTTTCATCGGCAACATGCCGATGTCGGCAATGTTCGTGATCGCTGGCGGACCGAAGCCGAGATACTGCGCGGACAGTTCGCGCAAACGTTCAGGGTCGTTCAGATAAGTCCATTCCGCCTCGAGAACGCGGATCGCGGCGCGGTCGCGAACGACCTGCGCCTGTTTGGCGACCAACTCATCCTCGAGCGCCTGCACTTTATACTTCAGCAGGAACATAGAAACCCCCACCCCAATCGCGAGAGGAATCCACATAAGAGTGACGGCTCTCATGAGAGTCCCCCCGCGACAGAGGTGAGAAACGGTGCGCTCGTCCGTTCGGCGACGCGCAATCGGGCCGAGCGGGCGCGCGGGTTCGCTGCGGCTTCGCGCTCGGTGGGCGTGATGGGACGGCGAGAGATCGCCGTGAAGGTGGCGGTCGCCGGAACGGCGCCGAGGCTCGCGGGCATATGGCGCGACGGGCGGCTCGCCATGCCGGAGCGGGACTTGAGGAATGTTTTGACGACGCGGTCTTCCAGCGAGTGGAACGAAACCACGGCCAGCAGACCGCCCGGGCGCAAAAGGCATTCCGCGGCGCGCAGACCTCGTTCCAGCTCGCCCAGCTCGTCGTTCACGACGATACGCAGAGCTTGGAAGGTGCGGGTGGCCGGGTCGATACCGTCGTTGCCGCGGCGGACTTCGGCGCGGATGACGTCCGCCAGGTGAAGCGTGCGCGAGAAGGGCCGCTCGACGCGCGCGGCGACGATAGCGCGGGCCACGCGCCGCGCATGACGCTCTTCGCCGTATGTGAAAATGATGTCCGATAGCTCACGCTCGGACCAGGAGTTCACGATATCGGCGGCGCTGCGGCCGCTCTTTTCCATGCGCATGTCCAAGGGGCCGTCACGCAGGAATGAAAAGCCGCGCTCGCGATCATCGATCTGCATAGAGCTAACGCCGACATCGAGCGCGACGCCGTCAACCTGAGAAACACCGCGTTCGGCCAGGAGATCAGCCATGTCGCCAAAACGGCCGGATACGAAATGCAGGCGTGTCGGATATTTCTCTTTCAGGACTTCGCTGCGCGCCTGGGCTTCCGGATCGCGGTCGATCGCCCACACGCTGCACTGGGCCGCTTCCAGGAGGGCGACCGTGTAGCCGCCGGCGCCGAACGTGCCGTCGACATAGGTGCCGCCGTCTTTGGGGCGCAGGGCCTCGACGACTTCGCCCAGAAGCACGGGGATATGCTCGGGCGCCTTGTCGCATGCGGCGGACGCGTTCATGGCGCACCGCTTTTGAGGGTGGCGGCGACGCGGCGCAGTTTTTCCTGACGCAGGGCGGCCAGTGCGGACGGTTCCCAGATCTGGAACTTCCAGCCTCGACCGACGAAAGACGCCTGATCCTTCAGCGCCGCTTTCGCGATGAATTCACCCGGAAGGACGATGCGGCCTTCGCCGTCGAACGGCAGATCGCGCAGATCTTCCATGATCAATTCGGCGGCTTCGTCGCGCGCCGTCGGCACGAAGCCGTCGGTGACGTCCCCGAGAAGCTTTTCAAACCGATCATAACCGGCGCCTTCGAGGCAGGCTTCGAACAGGGACGGATGAATGGCCACGGACGTGCGGCCGCGCGCCTGAATCACGGCGCGAAACGGCGCAGGGACGGAAAGCCGTCCCTTACTGTCGATCTTGTTGGTGAACGTTCCAAAGAACGCCGTCATTTGCTTCGAGCTGCCCGTCCTGCTCGTTCCCCTGAGTCCGGCGCAGAGCTGCCTTCCAACCCCTTGAAAATGCTGGGTCCCGGCAAGCCCTGTACATGGACCTTAATGGTATCTCATGGGATTTTATGGGTGTCAATGGGATAGGCTTGTAAGTCCTTGGGAAATCAGGGGATGTTCTTTATATGTTCTTTTTCGTAACGAGCAATGGCCCGGTAATGCGGGTAATAAAATTACCTGAAAATTGATGGAGGGTTGGGTTCAGGGACGTGGTGTCTGAAGCGACGCGATACGTTTCGTATTGCGCCAAGATCGAAGCGATCGCTCCCTCTCCCGCGCGCCCTGGGCTGATGCTGTCCGCGCGTGGACTTTGCTGCGATGATCGCAGCCCTGAAGAAACAGGGTCCTGAGAAAATAAAGCGCCAGATGGCCTGTAAGCCGGGTTCTGTCCTCGCCCACGCCCTGTGAAGGGCGCCGCCGAGCGACGGCCATTCCTCTGGGATGCGCATTGCTGCGCACCTCACGCGACCGACCCGAACGACGATGCGGAAACGCATCTTCCAGCAGAGCGAACTCCCTGGATGGCCGTCCCTATTTGGTCTTGCTCCAGGTGGGGTTTGCCGTGCCGCCGACGTTACCGCCCGCGCGGTGCGCTCTTACCGCACCTTTTCACCCTTACCAGGTCACCCTTTAAAGGTGGGCCTGGCGGTTTGTTTTCTGTGGCACTTTCCCTGGGGTCGCCCCCGCCGGGCGTTACCCGGCACCTTGCTTCCGTGGAGCCCGGACTTTCCTCTCCTTGCGGAGCGGCCGTCCGGCCATCTGGCGCCGGGTGAAAATGGTCCTTGCGGCGGCGCGGGTCAAGGCGGGCCGCTAAGCCGTTGGTCTATGGAGTGCATAGGCCACCGCGACCGCGGAAATTCGGGCGGCGGTCAGATTGTCGAGGCGCCCGTCGATCTGGTCCGGAAGATAGCGCCGTTGGAAAGCCTTGATGACATCGGTTGCCGCGCAGTTCGCGTTCAGGATATCGCTGCCTTCTTCCGGGGTCGTCGGAACGGCATAGCCGATCTCTGAAAGGCGCCGCAGGGCGCCCGTCAGATCCGCGTGACCCGCGACCGGCACGGCATCGGCGGGCCAAAGGCCAAAACCGCTCTTCGCGAAGTCGCGCCACGGAAACAGCTCACCCGGATCGAGCTTCCGGCTCGGCGCGATGTCGCTGTGGGCGAGGAGCGCGTCCGATGAAAGGCCGTGACGTGCGAAGATTCCGCTCAGAAGTTCTTTGAGCGTTGTCATCTGCGCGCTCGGAAAAGGGCGATAACCCCCGTCGTGTCCAGGATTGCAAAGTTCAATGCCGATCGACGTGCTGTTGATGTCGCGCACGCCGCGCCAATAGGACACGCCCGCATGCCACGCCCGCTGCTCTTCCGCAATGAGGCGGAAGGCCGCGCCTTCCTGATCGATGAGATAGTGCGCGCTTACCTTTGCCTCTGGATCGCACAGGCGCTGCAAGGCCTCGTCGCGCGACTGCATACCGGTGTAGTGCACCACGGCATGACGCACGTCCGTGGCGCGGGCGTTGAAGTTGGGTGAGGGGCGCTCGATAAAGTTCATGGGCGCGAGTGTCGCACACTTGGCCGTTTCATAGAACTCTAGGCGCCGCCGCAAACCTCGTGGCGCACGCGTGGGCGATATAGCGCCGCAGCTTGCCGATGGCCGTAACCTCGATCTGACGCAGGTGCTCGGTGGTCGATCCATAGGCCGTCGCGATATCGGCCGGCGTTGCGAGGTCTTCCAACGGATAGGGCTGACACATGATATCTTTTTCGCGGACGCCGAGGCGCGCCTATAGACGTTGAACGAGCGTGGTTTCGCGATGGGCGCCATGTGATTCATACCTCCACAACGCATTCCGCATCGGATCGACCCCGAATTATCGTATTAAAAACCCCGCGTATTTGGGGTATTTTTGTATCATGTGCGAATTCCGGCACGGACATCGACAACGTCCGCGCGAATTCGCGGCATTCTTGGCCGCTAAGTCCCCCATTCCACTCGGGGGTCCATTCGAGGGTTCAATGACGACTTACGCCGCTCCGCTCCGCGACATGCGCTTTGTGCTTCACGAGGTCCTCGAAGCCGCCGATACGCTGACGGCGCTGCCCGGGTTCGCCGACGCGTCCGCCGATCTGATGGACGCGGTTCTCGATGAGTGCGCCAAGCTCTGTGAAGGCGTGCTGTTCCCAATCAATCGCGTCGGCGACGAAGTCGGCTGCACCTTCAAGGACGGGGTCGTCACGACGCCACCGGGCTTCAAGGAAGCTTACAAGCAATATGCCGAGGGCGGTTGGTGTGGCCTCACCGCAAGCCCGGAATACGGCGGCCAAGGATTGCCCGAGACGTTGGATTACCTCGTCAGCGAGATGATCGGTTCGGCGAATATGTCGATTGGTCTTTACCCAGGCCTCACGCAAGGAACGATCCTTGCGCTCGCCGCGCTAGGGACGCCAGAACAGAAGAAAATCTATCTGCCGAAGCTCGTCGGCGGTACCTGGCAGGGCACCATGTGTCTCACCGAGGCCCACGCGGGCTCCGATCTCGGTCTTTTGCGCACCAAGGCTGTTCCAAACGGCGACGGCAGCTACAGCATCACCGGCACGAAGATTTTCATTTCGGCCGGCGAGCACGACATGGCCGAGAACCATGTGCATCTCGTGCTCGCGCGTCTTCCGGATGCGCCGGAAGGAAGCCGCGGCATCTCGATGTTCCTAGTGCCCAAGTTTCTGCCCAAGGAAGACGGCTCGCCAGGCGCACGCAACGCGGCCGTTGCGGGGTCCATCGAACACAAGATGGGGCTCAAGGCGTCCGTTACATGCGTCATGAATTTCGACGGCGCGAAGGGTTGGCTCGTCGGTCAGGCGCACAAGGGCCTCGCTGGCATGTTCGTGATGATGAACAAGGAGCGCTTGTTCGTCGGCAGCCAGGGCATCAGCCAGGCCGAGACCGCCTATCAAAGCGCTGCCGCCTACGCCCGCGACCGCCTACAGGGCAGGTCTGCCGACGGTGTCGCGAAGCCCGATAAACCGGCGGACCCCATTATCGTGCATCCGGATATTCGCAACCGGCTCATGTTCAGCCGTGCCATCGTTGAAGCCGAACGCGCGCTCGCCGTCTGGACACACCTCAACGTCGACATCGCCCATAAACATGCCGACGCGGCCACACGCCAACACGCCGAGGATATGGTCGGGCTGATGACGCCTATCGTCAAAGCGGCCGGCACGGATTTCGGCTCTGAAATCACCAACACCTGCATGCAGGTCTTCGGTGGCCACGGCTATATCCGTGAGCACGGCATGGAACAGCTTGTGCGCGACGTGCGTATCTCGCAGATCTACGAAGGCACCAACGCCATCCAGGCGCTTGATCTGGTGGGTCGCAAGTTGGGCATCGAGCAGGGCCGTCTCTTCAAAGGCTGGCTCTCGGAAGTCGAAGCGACCATCAAGGGTCTCGAAAGCCGCAATGACATGGGTGAATTCATTGCGCCGCTGAAAGAGGCGGTTGCACGTCTTACGGCCGTTACGCTGTGGATGACGGAGGAGTCGGCGAACGATCCAAACGCGCGTGGCGCCGCGGCCGTCGACTACCTGAGGCTTTTCGCGCTCACCGCTTTCGCCTGGATCTGGGTGCGCATGGTCGACACGGCGATGGCCGCCAAGGCGTCTCACAACGACCCCTTCTATGACGCCAAGATCGAGGTCGGCCGCTACTTTATGAAACGCGTCCTTCCGCAGACGGTCGGTCTCGATGCGGTGATTCGTGCTGGCAGCACGACCATGATGACCTTGCCGGAGGCGGCATTCTGACGCTGGACGTTTTCTCGCGATATCGGCGCGCACTCATCGGCGGCGCCGCGGGTGTCGCCGTTTTCATGGCAGGCTTGATTGTTGCGCCCGGTTTTATCGACTGGACGCCTTATCGCGACACGTTCGCGCGCCAGCTTTCCGCCGCCATCGGCCGTCCTGTCGCTATCGAGGGGAATGTGACCTTCGCGTTGGTGCCGCGCCCCGCGCTTGAAGCAGGGCGCGTTCGGATTGGCGGCGGCGCCGAGACCGTCACCATTGCCGAAGTGAAAGCCTGGCTTGGGCTGGGTCCACTTCTGCGCGGCGATCTTTATTTTCGCGACTTGCGCCTTGACGACGTAAACGGCGTTCTGGGGATCGATCTGCCGTGGACGCCAGCGCCTGCGGCCGAAGGCGTCGCGCTCGCGGCGCCGGCCGAGCGCTCGGTATCCGTGGATGTGGACCGGGTCGCGCTGAACGGCGGCGACCTCACGCTGCGCGATCAAAGCGGCGCGACGGTTTTGCGGGCGCACGGCATGGATCTGGTCTTTTCCAATGAAGCGCGTGACCGGTTTCGCGTCGTTGGGGATGTAAGTCTTGATGATCATCCAATGACCCTCGATGCTCAAGTTGGCACGGCCGGCCGCGATGGCGTCCGCGCGGTGTCTGTGTCGGCGCGTGTCCCGGCGGCGGAGACGGCGATCAACTTCAGTGGACGCCTCTCGCTTGCCGCCCGTACGCTGGAAGGCGACATCACGGTGAAGGCTGATCGCGGCGCGCCGTTGATGGTGGCGCTTGGGTGGCCGGGTCTCGCGGGTGCTCCCGCGCTGCAGCGGCCGCTCGTGGTGTCGGCGAAATCTTCCGTGAGTCCGATGGGTATCGCGCTGACCGGTATGAGTCTCGATGCCGGCGGATCCACCGCCAAGGGCGCCGTCGACTGGCGCCGCGAACGCACACCGCAGCTCAATGTGTCCTTCGATTTCGCGCCGGTTACGCTCGAAGACTGGCGGCTTGCGGCAACGGCGGCGGCTCCCGCCGCGGTGTCGACCGTGGCTCCATCTCAAGCGCCGTCAGAAGCTGTGGCGTCCAGAACCTTGACAGCCGATATAGCACTGCGGTTTCCGGCGCTCTCATTGCGTGGAGAGAGCTTGCGCGACGGACATCTCACCGCCACGCTCGCGAACGGCGAGCTGAAGATCTCGGATCTCGCCGTGACGCTTCCCGGCACGACGCGTCTCAGCGGCTTTGGACTCGTGAACTTCGCCGATACCGCGCCCGCGCTTGATGGCGTGGTAACGCTACAGACTTTCGACGCACGGAGTTTATTGACCTGGCTGGGCGTGGACGTCGCGAGCGTACCGGCCGGCCGCCTCGGCAGCGCATCCTTCCAGGGCGCGCTCCAAGGCACCCTCAACTTTATCGAGTTGAATGATATCGAGGCGGCGCTCGACACCGCACGTATTGGCGGGCGGCTGTCCTTCGCGCCCCGCGCGCGGCCGTTTGTCGGCATCGATTTGCGCGCGCAGATCATCAACCTCGATAATTATCGCGGCGTGCGGCCCTCGTCATCTCCGGCGCCGGCTTCACCCGCCGCGAAGCCCGATGTCTATGGCGTCACGGCCTCCGGCGCGGCGTTCACCGGTCTCGGCGATTGGGACGCCGAGGTTCACGTTCAACTTGATGACGTGATCGCCGGCGGCTTGCCGGGCGGGCGCGTCGGTCTCGATCTTGGTTTGAAGGACGGAAAGCTCGACATCCGTACCGCATCTTTCGAGAAAATTGCAGGAACGACGGCGTGGCTCAGCGGGTCCGTCGGCGGTTTCGGCGGCGCCCTTCAGTTCAATAATCTGCAATTCGATCTCGCCGGTGACGATATCGCGCGACTCGCGGCGCTTGCGGGGCTCGACGTGACACCGGCGCTGAAGTCTCTCGGCCAGGTCTCACTGACCGGAACGATCAACGGCGGCACCGTGCAGGCCGACGTCTCCGCGACCCTTAAAGCCGCGGGCCTCACGGCGCGCGCGACGGGTCAAGTCATGGAGCTTGATAGGAACCCGCGCTTCACCGGCCGGGTGGACGCCGCGCACCCCCGATTCTCCGATCTGATGAAGACCGCATCGTCATGGCCCGCGAACATGCGCGATCCCGGCGCCCTTGCGGCGCAGGTCCGTATCATGCAGGAAGCCGGCAAGACGACGATCAGCGACGCGAAGATCAGCATTGGGCGCGACCGCATCTCGGGATCGGCCGAGATCACCGAAGTCGATGGGCGCAAGCACGTCAACGCGCGCTTGACCGATATTGCCCTCGACCTTGACCGTCTGCTGCCGCCCGATGCGCCGGTACAGGCGCCTGCGAAGCCGGCTTCCGCAAAACCCGCTCAAGTGCCTGTTGCAGCGGCCTCGCCTTGGTCGCAAGACAAGATCAAATGGTCGTTCCTGAAGGGGTGGAACGGCGAGGTTTCCGTCGCGGGCTCATCGTTCGCCGCGCGCGGGGTGCAACTCGGGGATTTCTCGGCGCGTATCGTTGTCGCCGACAACGCGGCCGAACTCGCCGACTGGCAGGGCAAGATCTTCGGCGCGCCGGGTCAGTTCTTCCTGCGTCTCGCCGCGAGTCCGGAGCCGAGCTTCCAGGGACAGCTCGTTGTCAATCGCGCCGACTTCCGCGCGCTCGTGACCGCGCTCAACGGCGGGCGCACAAGCCTCAAATCCAGCGGCACCGCGGATATCGTCGCCAGCTTTTCCGCCAAGGGCGCATCGGCGGCGGCTTTCGCCAATTCCCTGGCGGGGAGCGGGACACTTAAAGTCACCGCCGTGGAAACCGGGAACGGTCTTTCGGCTGGCTTGCTCGGACCCTTGAGCGCCGCGGCGCAACTTGATGTCGGCACGCCTGGCAAACCGGCGCCGTCAACATTCTCCACGCGCCTTAGCGCCGCGAATGGCGCGATTAAGCTCGAAAATGCGGAGGTCGCTTCCCGTAGCCATACCGGGCGTTTCGCGGGCGTGATCGACCTACCGCGCCGTCAGGTGGATATCAGTGGGAGGTTGGTCCCGCGCAAGGCAGGTGAAGATCAGTTGCCGATCTCCATCAAAGGCGCAATGGACCGGCCGAATATCCGGCTTCTGCCGCCGCCGAAATAACTTAGGTTTTCTGCGCCTCGCGCAGGACGAACACGCGCAAGGCACTCGATAGATTGCCCGTGCGCTCCTTGTCGATTTCGGCGATGAGCTTGTTCATGGAGATTTGGCGCTTGTCCGCAATCGCGGCGAGGGCATCCCAGAACGGCTCTTCCAGGGAAATGCTGGTGCGGTGGCCCGCGATATCGACCGATCGTTTCTTAATCATGCGGGCCGATCATATCGCCGGGTTTGACCCAGGCATCGAAGTCACTCGCGGTCACGTAACCCGTCTCGATCGCGGCGGCTTTCAGCGTTGTACCGTCCGCGTGCGCCTTCTTCGCGATCTCGGCCGCCTTGTCATAGCCGATATGCGGCGCCAGCGCCGTGACCAGCATCAGCGAATTCTCCAGATGTCGCTGGATCGCGGCCTTGTCGGCCTTCAAGCCGCGCACGCAGTGGATGTTGAAGCTCTCGGCTGCGTCGGCAAGCAGTTGAATGGACATCAGCACGTTATAAACAATGACAGGCTTGAACACGTTCAGCTCAAGATGACCATGCGAGCCCGCCACCGTGACGGCGGTGTGATTGCCCATCACTTGCGCACATACCATTGTTAGCGCCTCGGCCTGAGTTGGGTTCACCTTGCCCGGCATGATGGAAGAGCCGGGTTCATTGGCGGGCAGGATCAACTCGCCGAGCCCCGAGCGCGGGCCGGACGCCAACAACCGCACATCGTTCGCGATCTTCATCAAGGATACCGCGATGGTGTTCAGCGCGCCCGAACATTCCACCATCGTGTCGTGAGAGCCCATGGCCTCGAAAAAATTGGTCGCCGGCCAGAACGGCAGATCCGTGAGCTTGCGTAACTCCAGGCAAAATTTCTCCGCGAAACCCTTCTTCGCATTCAATCCTGTTCCCACGGCGGTGCCGCCCTGCGCGAGGCGATAGAGACGCGGCAACACCGCCTTCAATCGCTCGACACTGAAGCCGACCTGGGCCGCGTAACCTGAGAACTCCTGGCCAAGCGACAGCGGCGTTGCGTCCTGCAAATGCGTGCGGCCGATTTTGATGATCGAAGCGAAGGCGTCCGCGCGGTTCTCGAGTGCGTCGTGAAGTTTTTCCAGCACCGGGATCAACCGTCCCGTCACCTCGCGCGTGACCGCGATATGCATCACCGTCGGAAAGCTGTCGTTGGACGATTGCCCGCGATTGACGTGGTCGTTGGGGTGGACGGGCGACTTCCCGCCGCGGCCTTTGCCCAAAAGTTCGTTGGCGCGCCCCGCGATCACCTCGTTCGCGTTCATATTGCTCTGGGTGCCCGAACCTGTTTGCCACACGACGAGAGGAAACTCGTCGTCGAGTTTTCCGTCGGCCACTTCGGCGGCGGCCTGCGCGATCACGTCGGCGATGTTCGCCGGCAATTCACCAAGCGACTTGTTGGCAAGCGCGGCGGCTTGCTTTTGGAGACCAAAGGCGCGCACCACGGGGATCGGCATGCGCTGTCCGCCGATCTTGAAGTTCTCGATACTGCGCTGTGTTTGGGCGCCCCAGTAATGATCGGCCGGAACCTCGATCGTTCCCAGGCTATCGGACTCTTTGCGTGTGGTCATGCGGCCCCCTGAATTAGGATAAGGCTGCGAGGAACTCACACACCGCGTCAAGGGCGTCTGTCAGATTTTCGTCATGTGTGCGGCCCGAGGCGCGGCGCGGTTTCAGGTCATGATCGCCGTCCGGCAGCCACCTCACCGTGATGGCGCGGGACAATTTGAGCTGTGAAACGCTGTCCCGATCGCCCATCGGATCGCGTTCGCCCTGACAGATGAGGGTCCGCGTTTTCAGCGAGAGTAGGTGCTCCGTACGCGGCTTGTCCTTCCGTCCGGCGCCGTAGAACGGATAACCCAGGCAGACGAGTCCACGAACGTTGGCGTCATCGGCGATCAGGCTGGCCATGCGCCCGCCCATGGATTTGCCGCCGATCACCAACTTTTCCGATCCAAACTCGGCGATCAAGGAACGCCAGGTCTCCAGCAGAATGGGTTGACGGTCGGGCGGTTTCTTCGCGCCGGTCTTCCGCCGCGCGGCCATGTAAGGAAATTCGAATCGCACCGCGCGATAGCCGGCCTTCGCGAGTCCTTCAGCGAAGAACGTCATGAACGGCGTATCCATCGGCGCGCCGGCCCCGTGCGCGAGCGCGACCGTCAACGGCGCGGATTTCGGTCCGGAGATCAGCATTTGTCTTGATTAAGGCTTCGCGGGCAGCGGCTCAAGGGCGCGTGCTGCCCAGCAGCGGATGAGCGCCTCTAGATCGACGACGGCATTCAGGGCCGCCCCAAGAAGAGACTGTGTCAGCTCTTCGCGCACACGCGGCTCGTGCATGGCGATCACGCGGTGGGCACGGCCCATTTAACCCCGGATTCCATGGTCAGGAGGATATGGGTGATTGCCCCCAGCGGCTCCTCGACCCCAAGGACGACCAAGGCAGCCGCGTCACAACTGCGAAAAGAAGTCGTTGCCCTTGTCATCGACGATGATGAAGGCCGGGAAGTCTTCCACTTCGATCTTCCAGATGGCTTCCATGCCAAGCTCCGGATATTCGACCACTTCAACCTTCTTGATCGACTTTTCGGCGAGCATGGCGGCGGCGCCGCCGATGGAGCCGAGGTAGAAACCGCCGTGCTTCTTGCATGCTTCCGTCACTGCTTTCGAGCGGTTGCCCTTGGCGAGCATCACCATCGAGCCGCCGGCGGCTTGCAGTTCGTCGACATAGGAGTCCATGCGTCCCGCCGTCGTCGGACCGAAGGCGCCCGAGGCGTAGCCGGTCGGGGTCTTCGCCGGACCCGCGTAATACACCGGATGCTGCTTGAAATACTCCGGCAGACCTTTGCCGGCGTCGATGCGTTCTTTCAGCTTTGCGTGCGCGATGTCGCGCGCCACTACCATCGGACCCGACAGACTCACGCGAGTCTTGATGGGCAGGCGCGACAAAAGCGCGCGGATCTCGTCCATCGGACGGTTGAGGTCGACCTTGATCACTTCGTCCGACAGCTTTTCCGTGCGCACTTCCGGCAGGTAATGCGCCGGATTCGTTTCAAGCTGCTCGAGGTACACGCCGTCGCGGGTGATCTTGCCCAGCATCTGACGGTCGGCCGAGCAAGACACGCCAATGCCGACAGGGCAGGAGGCGCCGTGACGCGGCAGACGGATCACGCGTACGTCATGACAGAAATATTTACCGCCGAACTGTGCGCCGATACCCATCGTGCGGGTCATCTCGAGCACTTCTTGTTCCATGGCAAGATCGCGGAACGCCTGGCCGTGCACGCCGCCTTTGGTCGGCAGCGTGTCGAGATAGCGCGCCGAGGCCAATTTCACCGTCTTGAGGCACATCTCGGCGGACGTGCCGCCGATGACGATGGCGAGGTGATACGGCGGACAGGCCGACGTGCCGATGTGCTTGATTTCTTCCGTCAGGAATTTGCGTAGGCCCGCCGGATTGAGCACGGCCTTGGTCTTCTGGAAGAGGAAGCTCTTGTTGGCGGAGCCGCCGCCTTTGGCCATGAACATGAACTTGTAGGCGTCGCCCGGCACGGAATAGAGATCGAGCTGCGCCGGCAGGTTGTTGCCGGTATTCTTTTCGTCGAACAGCGAGGTCGGCGACATCTGCGAGTAACGCAGATTGAGTTTGTTGTAGGCTTCGGCCACGCCTTCGGAAATCGCGAGCGCGTCGTCGCCCTCGACCCACACATTCTGGCCTTTCTTGCCCATCACGATCGCGGTGCCGGTGTCCTGGCACATCGGGAGGATGCCGCCAGCGGCGATGTTGGCGTTCTTCATCAATTCCAGGGCGACGAAGCGGTCGTTGTCGGAGGCTTCCTTGTCGTCGAGGATCGCCCGCAGTTGTTTCAGGTGGCTCGGGCGCAAAAGGTGCGAAACGTCGCGGAACGCTTCGGCGGTGAGTTTGCTGATCGCAGCCGCCGGAATGACGGTGATGTCCTTGCCACGGAATTTATCCACGCCGACGCCCTCGATCGGGAGTTTGCGGTACTCCGTTTCGTCGTGCGCAAGGGGAAACATTTCGGCAAATGCGGCGTCAATCATGGTCGGATCCGTCTGAGATAAAAACCAAAAGGAGCGGTCTACGCTCTACTTCTTACGAAACGCGTCGAGCGTGACGACTTTGTTCGCCGCCGCGTCCGGGTTCGCCGCCGCGTCGGGGTTTTCGTCGTCCGTCTCCACCGATTTAAGGGGCGGGCGGTTCGCGCCGGTCTTGCGCGCGTTTTTCAAGGCTTGCGTGACTTGGATCGAGTCCACCTGAGGTGAATCCGAGGGAGCTTCGTCGTCCAGCGGCGGATCGGACGCATCTTCGTCTTCTTCCTCGCTGCGCTCCTCGAACTCGACATGGAACTGCAGGCCGAACTTCGCGTGCGGATCGGCGAACGCCGTCACGGCCGCGAACGGCACCGACAGGCGTTGGCTGACGCCGGAAAAACTCAAGGTGATCTCAAAGCGCTCATCGCCCACGTTCAGGTCCCAGAACTGGTGCTGAAGCACGATGGTCATCTCGTTCGGATGCAGCGCCTTCAGGCTCGGCGCGATCTTCAGACCCGGGTGGGTTGTATCGAAGGTGATGTAAAAGTGATGCGCACCGGGCAGGCCCTGCGCTTCGGTGATTTTAAGCGCTTGCTTCAAGACGCCGCGCAGGGCGTCCTCGACCATGCGCTCGTAGCTCAGGGATGTGATTTCAGTACTCAAAGTCCGTGCCGATTGGTGGAACGTTTCGGTTGCTTATTAACGTATTTTGCCGTCGCGCGCGGTTCAATCCTTAAAACCACGGACGACTCGCCTGTTCACGACGCTGTAAGACGCGGAGACTCGCGCGGATAGAGTGGGGGGCTTCTGTTGCCCGGTGCCCCCCGAACCGCGCTTTGGACGTATTTACCTAGCGGCCGTTAGGCGGCGAGGCGGACGTCCTCAACGAGTGCAACGTTGTCGTTGGCACTTTTAGATGTAGCCCGATAACGGCGGTACAATGCCGGGAACAGCTACTGTCTTTACTACGCACGTCGAGCCTGTTTCGCCCCCATGAACACCCGCCTTTAGAACCGGTGGAAAATGGTGGAGGCGCCGGGTACTGCCCCCGGGTCCGCTACGCTTATTTCACAGCAGGTTTAGCGCCATAGCCGCTTGCGCGGCGTCATGAATATAAGACGCCTGAGGTTAATTTGCCAGCCATCGGGCAAAAAACACAAATTCACATGTTGCGCGGGGCCCTACCGATCAAGGAGTAGGGGTTGTATAAGAAGCGCCATGCAGCAGTACCTTGATCTCCTCGACCGCGTCCTCAAGACCGGCGCCAAGAAATCCGATCGTACCGGCACCGGTACGCTCAGCGTGTTTGGCCATCAGATGCGCTTCGATCTCGACGCGGGGTTCCCGCTGCTTACCACCAAAAAGCTGCACACGAAGTCTATTATCGTCGAACTATTGTGGCTCCTGCGGGGCGACACCAACATCGCCTACCTGAAGGATCACGGCGTTTCGATCTGGGACGAATGGGCGGATGAGAACGGCGATCTCGGGCCCGTCTACGGGCAGCAATGGCGCTCCTGGCCCGCGCCCGACGGCCGCACGATTGATCAAATTGCGAAGGTGGTGGACTCGATCAAGAAAAATCCCGACAGCCGCCGGCATATCGTCAGCGCCTGGAACCCGGCCGACGTGGACGACATGGCGCTGCCGCCGTGCCATACGCTATTCCAGTTCTATGTCGCGGACGGCAAGTTGTCGTGCCAGCTCTACCAGCGCAGCGGCGATATCTTCCTCGGCGTGCCTTTCAACATCGCCTCTTACGCGCTCCTGACCATGATGATCGCGCAAGTCGCGGGTCTTAAGCCCGGCGATTTCGTACACACCCTGGGCGACGCGCATCTCTACACCAATCACATCGAGCAGGCGCACATCCAACTGGCCCGCGCGCCGCGTCCGCTCCCGAAGATGGTTTTGAATCCCGATGTGAAGGATATCTTCGCCTTCACTTACGGTGATTTCACGCTGTCCGACTACAACCCGCACCCGCATATCGCGGCCAAGGTCGCGGTTTAGCCTTCAGGACAAAAAATAAGCGGGCCGTTGGGCCCGCTTACTTCTCACGTTCGCTGGGATGGCGAACTTATTTCTTCTTGCCCTTGGAGGCATAGGCGTCGAGCAGGCCTTCGAACTTCTTCTGGAGATCGTTGAACTCCGCGTTCGTGCACTTGCTGAAAGCCACGTACTTGGATTGATAATCGTCGAACGATTCGGCGACGGCGTCCATTTCCTTGCTGGTGACAGCGGTGCCGTCGGCAGGAAGATCCGGAAGCGCCGGCACGGCGCCGCACTTGGTTTCAGCGGCGAAAGCGCCGGCCGACAGCGTCATAACGGCGGCAACAACGCCGCTCAGCGTAAGAAGTCGTTTCATTTAGGATTTCCTCCCTGCGACCATGGATTTAGGACAAGTGGCGCCCAACTGGTATATCCTACCGGCCTCTCGAACGATAGCAACCCAATGTTTGCAACCAATTCGAAGATCTTCCGGGCCTTTCAAACGCTTACCGGGCCGTCCTGAGTATCATCTCATCCCAAAATTGCGTCGAAGATATGAGCGAACGGCGACAAACCGATGACCGCAGATAACATCCCCGCGAGCGGGGGCAGCAAAGTCTCCATACGTTTGGTTTTCGTCGTCGCGCGCGCCGAAAACGGCGTCATCGGGCGCGACGGCACGTTGCCCTGGCACATTCCGGCCGATCTGCAGCACTTCAAGCGCATGACGTTGGGCAAGCCCGTGGTCATGGGCCGCAAGACATTCGAATCCATCGGCAAGCCGCTCCCGCGGCGGACCAATATCGTCGTCACGCGCGATACGGCGTGGCAGCACCCCGGGGTGGTTGTCGCGCACGACATCCCGACGGCGTTGGCTCTCGCATATGAAGATGCGCACCGCACGGGAACAGACGAAGTCAGTGTCATCGGCGGCGGCGAGCTGTTTCACGCGCTGATGCCGGAGGCCAAGCGCATCTATCTCACCGAAGTCCATGGCGTGTTCGAAGGCGACGCCGTGTTCGACCTCGATCTTGCGCTCGGCTGGCGCGAGTTGTCGCGCGAGCGCCACGCCGCCGATCCGCCCAGTGGGCCAGATTTCAGCTTCGTGACGCTCGAGCGCACGACTTAGCCCATTTCGGCCAATTTTTCCTTTTTGATCATTCCCGGCCGAGCGAAGCGAGTGCCGGGAATCCAGCGTTGCCAGGTCGGATGTATACAGCGCCGACAACGGGTGCTGCATGAGCCCACTTTACATACCCTGGATTCCGAAACGCGCGCCGCATCGCGTCGCCATCGCTTGTCCGGAATGACGTGAACTCGCAAAATCTAGGGCGCCAGCCTGCACAGCGCGGTGACATCGGCGACGGTGTCGTTCGCCTCGTTATGCACAAGATGCTGCAGATACCCCGTGAAGAAGTTCGACAGCGGTTTCACGATGTAATGCGCCATGTCGATCTCGTTGGGTTGCCATGACGGTGAAGCGTTCGCCTGTAAAGCCGCGGCCGTGATCACCCGCAGGCCGTTCGCGGGGATCGATGGGGTTTGGTACGTCCCGAGCAGGTTGCCGTTGCGTGCGTCATAAACGCCCAGCGACACACTCATCGCATTGCTGCTGGTGTTATGCACCACCACCGAACTGGGATAACCCTCGATGCGCGTCGAATGCACGCCTATGACAAGGTTAGTCTGCGCCGCCGCGCCCGTATCGCAGGACGTGATGTTGGTCAGCGCTTTCGTGAACGGCTCATGCATCGCATGCTGGAAGAACCCCGTGAAGGTCGGGCGGATCGACAGTGTATAGAAGTCGGGCTTGTTGGCGGGCAACGCCGGCAACTGGCTTTCGATCGCGCGCATGCCCACCTGCAACATCGCCGACGGTGCGATGTTGCCGCTGGTCCAGGTCGCGAGCGGCTGGCCGGTGTTGCCGTCGGCGACCGTGACCTCGACGGTGCCCGCCGTGGTGCCGGCGTTATAGAAGCGTAAATAGGAGAACAGCGTCGCGTGATTCGACGAGAACACGCCCGGCACGCGCAGGCCGCCGATGTTCCCTGCGGCGGCGGCCGTCGGCGTCCAGCTCATCCAGTCTGTCAGCAGCGTACGGTTCCAGGAATCGTACCAGGGGCCGCCCGCGCGATCGTCCGTTTCATCCGCATACGAGAGCGAGCCGACCAGGGCGTTCTGCGCCGTCAGGCTGTCGGTCGCGTAAAACGGTCCGCCTGAGTTTCCGCCGGAGCCGTCGATGGCGTACTGCTTCACATGGTTCGCGCGCATATAGCTCGCCGAGGTGTCGCCGCCTTCGTCTGACCACTGCGTGTAGTTGGTCAGGCCCTGTACGACGCCGGGGTAACCCGAAGCGGTGACCGGATTGATGTTACTGCCGAAGATCACCGGCATGA
>JAIUPE010000071.1 GCA_020160875.1 Pseudomonadota bacterium | reverse complement strand
ATCGTCTCTCGCAAGGGCTTTCGCCGCGTGGCGCAGTTCACCGAGCGCGACACCGACTACGACATGGGCGAGATCTCGAAGGCACTCGACGCGGCCGGGGTCGAGCACTTCACCCTCGAGTCGCGTGGCGTGTTGTCGCGCTACACCGATGAAGGCGAGACGCCGTCGTTGTTCGTGCACGACTCCGCGAGCGGGCGGCTCACCGAGGTCTCGGCGTACACACCGCTCTACCAACGCTTCGCCGGCGCCGTGTTGCTCTCACGCATCTTCGTGCGGCCCGACCAGGTCGACATCGCGAAGCCGCTGGTGGCGAAGCTGACCGGAGCGCACGCCGATGAGTGAAGCCATCGCGGGCCTGCCTCCCCCGCCGCCGGGAAAACCACCGCCGTGGCCGTGACGCAAGCCTATATCGATCGCATCAAGATGTACGACGGCCCGCTGCACGGTGTGATCGCGATCGCGCCGGACGCGTTGAAGCAAGCCGCCGATTCCGATGCGCGGCGTAAAGCCGGAAAAGTCGGCGCGCTCGAAGGTATCCCCATCCTGCTGAAGGATAATCTCGACGCGGTAGGGATGCCGACGACGGCCGGTTCGTGGGCGCTCGAGCACAATATGCCCAAACAAGATTCCGTCGTGACCCATCGTTTACGCGAGGCGGGCGCCATCATCCTCGGCAAGGCCAATACCTCGCAATTCGCGGGCTTCCGTACCGCCACCGGCTTCAACGGTTCGACCGTGGGCGGCGGCACGCACAACCCTTATGACATCACGCGCACCGCGGCCGGCTCCTCGAACGGCCCGGGTATCGTGGCGAGCGCCAGCTTCTCGGCCGGCGCCATCGGCACGGAGACCTCGGGTTCCATCGTCGGCCCGTCGAACGTGAACGGCGTGGTCGGGATCAAGTCCACCATCGCGCTGGTGCCGCGCACCGGTATCGTTCCGATCAGCCTCACGCAGGATATGGCCGGCCCGATGACCCGGACCGTGCGTGATGCGGCGATGATCCTCACCGTCATCGCGGGAAGCGATCCGAGCGATCCGTGGTCCAAGGACGCCGACGCCCACAAGACCGACTATGTGAAGGCTCTGTCCACCGACGCCCTCAAAGGCAAGCGCTTGGGTGTCGTTCGCATCGGCCGCGCCTTCAATGAGAAGACCACGCCGGTGTTCGACGAAGCGCTCGCCACCATGGCGGCGCAAGGCGCCGAGATCGTCGAGATCGCCGAACCCGGTCTCGTCAACGTCGGCGGCCAGATGGGGCCGATCCTGCTCGCCGACTTCAAGGAAGACCTCAACAACTATCTGGCCACCACCAATCCGGAGATGGTGAAGACCCGCACCCTCGCGGACGTCATCGCCTTCAACCAGACCGATCCGCGCGAAAGCATGCACCAGCAGGAAGCGTTCACGGACGCCGAAGCCACGGTGGGCGGACGCTCCAACCCCGAGTATCAGAAGATCCTCGCGGAAGGTAAGCGCCTGGCCGGTACCGACGGCCTCGACCGGGTGCTGCGTGACAACAACGTTGTCGCCATCGTCAGCCTGACGGGCGGCCCCGCCGGCCTCATCACCCCGGACGGCAGCGGCAAGGGCCCGCCGGGTTGGGCGAACCCGGAAGGTCCGGCCTCTCTGACCGCGCTGGCCGCGCTCGCCGGTTATCCGCACCTCTCCGTGCCCGCCGGCCAGGTCGACGGCCTCCCGATCGGTGTTTCGTTCGTCGGTACCGCGTGGACCGAAGACCTGCTGATGAGCATGGGCTACGCCTATGAGCAGGCTTCGCATAAGCGCATCCCGCCGAAGCTCGCCCCGGCCCCGGCCCAGAGCAACTAGGAACACGCCATGACCGACACCACCCGACGCGATGTGCTGAAAGCCGCCGCATGGGCGGCGCCGGTCGCGGCCACGATCTCGAAGACCTCATCGGCGCAGGCGCAAGCCGCGCCGATGACCGAGCTCACCTCGGTTGAAGCGGTCGACCGCATCAAGAAAGGCGAGATGAAGGCCGAGGATTACCTCAATGCGCTTCTGAAGCACTACGACGCGCATAAGAACCTCAACGCCATCTGGCACATCGATCCCGCGCGCATCCAGCAGGAGGCGCGCGCGGTCGACCAGGCCCGCACGAAGGGCGGCAAGCTCGGCGTGCTTGCCGGTCTTCCTTTCGTCGTCAAGGATCAGATCGACGTTGCGGGGTACCCCACGACTGTCGGCTCCGTGGTCCTCAAGAACTATGTGGCCAAGAAGAACGCCGTGGTGGTCGACGCCATGGTGAAGGAGGGCGGGATCATGATGGCGAAATCCGCCATGTCCGACCTTCTGACCGGCGGCAACGGCCGCTACTACCCGATGCCGCGCAATCCCTATGACCTCAACCGCATGACCGGATCCTCGAGCACCGGGAATGGCGCAGCCATCGGCGGGCGTATCGCGCCGGCAGGGATCGGTGAAGACTCCGCGGGGTCCGTGCGTTATCCAGCCGCCTTCTGCGGCATCGCGGGCCTGCGTCCTTCGACGTATGCCTTCGACAACTTCTTCAATCACACCGACCGCAAGCGTTACTCCGGTCTCGGCATGGTCCCGCCGACCACCTGGATGGACACCATGGGACCGATGGGCCGCACCGTCGCGGACGTTGCGCTGCTCGACACCGCCATCACCGGCGAGAAGACGCCGAAGATAAGCCTCAACAAGGTCCGCATCGGCATCCCGCGCGCCGATTATTGGGACAAGCGCCCGCATGATCCGGTGGTGCGCAAAGTCATCGAAGAGGGCTTTGCCAAGATGAAAGAGGTCGGCGCGAGCCTCGTCGAGGTCGATCTCAATGCCCTGATCGAGCTTTCGGAAAAGGACCGTTTAGGTCCCACCGTCACGCGCGTGGCGAAACCCATGTCCGAATGGCTGGCGGAGAATCTGCCGAGCGTGACCATGAAGGATGTGGACGACATGCGCCGCTTGCACGGGTTCATTCCCGAGCCGCGCAACTACTGGCGCCCGAACGGCGCGCGCCCGCCGCAGCCCGAACCGAAGGGCGACGAGGAAATGGCGATGATGAAGGCCGCCTGGGCGACCTACTCCGGCGCCTTCAAGGACAACGGGATCGTGGCCCTGGCTATGCCGACCATCAACATCCTGCCGCCGCTCATCAAACACGACATCAATACCCGCGAAACCCGCATCCTCGTGAACGGCAATTGGGTCGAGGAGTGGGATTTGATCCTGACCAACATCTGGTGGGGGTCGCGCTTCGGCGCGCCCGCCCTGAGTTTGCCGGTGGCGTTGGCCTCCAACACCACGCCGAATCCATCGGGCGCGATGCCGATCGATATGCCGGTCGGCATGCAGCTTCAAGGCATGCCGGGCGCCGACGCCCAGCTCCTCGGGCTCGGAATCGAGGTGGAGAAAACCTTCGGCCGCCTGCCGCCGCCGACCTACAAGCACGTTCCGGTGTAATGCTTCTCAGATCGTCCCTTCCGGCCTGCTTCGTTTTGGCGATCACGGTCTTGCCCCAGCCCGCAAGAGCCTGGGGGACGCCCGGTCATCGGTTGATCTGCGAGCAGGCGTGGGATGAGTTGCAGCCGGCGGCGGAACGCGGCGTGCGCGCGGCCCTCGGCGTCACGTCCAAGGAAGACTTCGCGGCGCGTTGCCAGCATACCGAGATCAAACCGCACGATCTGATGAGCCTTCCGTCCGGCGCGCGGGATGTGAACTACGAGCGCGATTGTCCGGATCAGCGCAGCTGTCCGGCGCGGGAAATCGAACGCGCCTTCGCCGACATCAGCGCGCTGCGCGGCGACGTGGGGGAAGCCATCCTGCGCCTCGCACATTTTACGGGTGAGGTGCATCAGCCTCTTTCCGTGGGGTATGCCGCCGACCGGAACGGCCTCGACACGCGTGCGGTTTTCCTCGGCCGATCCACCAACATGCACGCAATCTGGAATGACGAACTCGTGATGGCGCCGAGGTCGCCCCAGGCGGCCGATACCGGTTTCGATCTCAGGGTGATCACCAATTACCTGGAGCGGCCGCAGTGGACCCAGTCCACGCCGCTGGCATGGGCCACGGAAAGCTATTGGATCATGCGCACCCCGGCGACCGGTTACCTTGGAAACCCCGGGGATCTGGCGTTCGACGAGGTTTATGTGGCCCAGAACAAGTTGACGGCCCTGGAGCAGATCGAGAAGGCCGGAATCCGGCTGTCGCACTTGCTGAATCGTGCTTTCGGCGACCCCGGCGCGAGTCTTCCGGTATCTTCACGTCCGGTCGATTAGGGCCGATTCGGCCCCTTAAGACCCTCTGGCGCTCTTGCGCCCTCCCACATATAAACGACGCCCGCACCGCAACAATCAGGAGCCCTTAGCTGCATGTCGAGGAACGATCCTTCCTTTCTTGAACGCCAAAAAGCCTCGCAGGCCGCCAAGCTCGCCCTCATCGCCAAAGCCAAGGAAAAGTCGGTCAATTCGGCCGAGTTCGCCGCGCGCCAGAAGGAACGCATCGCCGTGGCCGAAGCGCGCGAAGAGCGCCGCGCCAAGCGTGACGAGGAAAAGGCCGCGCAGGCCGCCGAACTCGCCGCACAGAAGGCGGCCATCGAAGCCGAAAAGAAGCGCCTCGCCGAAGCCGAGAAGCTGGCCAAGGAAGCCGAAGAGCGCAAGAAGATCGAAGAAGCGCTGGCGCTGAAGGCCCAGCAAAAAGCCAATCGCGACGCCAAGTACGCTGCCCGCCAGGCTCGCCGCGATGAGCGCCGTAAGGGCCTGCCCGCGAAGGTTGAAGAAGAATCCGAAGACAAAAAGAAGAAGAAGAAAAAGAAGAAGTAGGACGCGAGCGCTAAGGTGTTGCCCTTTTTGGTGCGACACTTGCGACAGCGACACTTGCCGAAATAACGCCGCGGGGCCAATGCCTTGCGGCGTTTTTCATTGCAAAGCGACACTTTGCGACACTTTGCGACACTTTGCGTTCAGACCATCCCAAAAGCCGCCGCGGGGCTGCGGCGTCACGTCGTCCTATTCACAATGTCAAATAGCGGCGCGCGCGTAGGCTATTTGTGCGCATCCGAATGGTGCGCCTTTTCGTGTGTATTTTGGCGGATTTATTTGCCGGAGCCGCAGATTTTGAGCCCCACGGAAAATCGGGAATGTGCATTCCCCGATTCGCAGTGGAATGCGATTGGAAGCCCGCGAAAATCATATCGAATGTTTTCTCGCGTTTTCCGCCGACGCTTTGATGCGGGCGAGACCGCGAAAGCGTGTCCGATATAAATTTCGCTCAACGCCCCGCGTAACTGCCTGGGCGTTTTTCCTTCATCGCGGCAAGGGCTTCGTCGTGGTCCCGGGTTTCGTGGATGACAGCCTGCATGGACGCGGCCATTTCAAGGGTCGCGGCGAGGCTGATGGACTGGGCGTGCCGCAAGAGGCGCTTGGTCATCCGCACGGCGTGCGGCGGGTTGGCCGCGATCAGGCGGGCTTTTTTGAGCGCCGCGTCCATCAGGGCGGCCGCGGGCACGACATCGGTGACGAGGCCGCACGCCAAAGCCTGAGCGGCGTCAATCATTTCCCCCGTAAGGGCGAGTTCGGAGGCTTTGGCGAACCCGACGACGCGCGGCAGCAGCCAGGCCCCGCCGTCGCCCGGGATGAGGCCGACGCGCACGAAGCTTTCTGCGAAGCGCGCGGTGTCTGCGGCGATCCGAATATCGCACATGCAGGCCAGATCGCAGCCGGCGCCGATAGCCGGGCCGTTCACGGCGGCGATCACGGGCACTTCGAGGGCATCGAAGACCATCGGCAGGCGCTGGATGCCGTTACGGTAGTTGCGCCGGGTCTCGGCCGGCAATGCGTCGCGCAGACCCTTGCCGACAACCATCTGGTCGAGATCGCCCCCTGACGAAAAGCCGCTGCCTTCACCCGTGATGACGATCGCGCGGACGCCTAGATCGCGGTCGGCCGCGATGAGCGCGTTCTCCAGGGCGTCGATCAGCGCGGGGTCTGTGATCGGATTGCGCTTGGCCGGGAGGTTGAGGGTCAGGACCAGAATTTGGTCCACGCGCTGCGACTTAAGAACGGTCATTGAGTCGGCTCCACTCGTCGGGGGTGTTGGCATTGATCAATTGTGCGGTCTCGTGTTCGCCGGCGGTGAGGTCCTGACCCTCCAGAAGGTCGAGGACGTGCCACACCGCGATGCTTTCATGAGCCATCAACCGCGTTTTCACGCGCGCGAGGACGGTCTTGGCCAGGCGGTCGAGGGTCATGGCGAGGGGCAGGGGGTGGCCGGCAAAGGCGGCCGCGGGCGCCGGCACCGCCGCGAGCCGGCGAATGAGGGGCGGCGTCAGCAACGGCATATCCACCGGCAGGACGACCCAGCGGCGGGGAACCGCCTCCAGCTGCGGGTATTCCCCCAAAGCGCAGAGGCTTGCGACCGGCCCCGCGCCGGCCACGGGATCCTTGAGGTCCCCGTGGGGGCCGCCGCCGACAAGGATGGAGCTCGCGCCGGCCTCGACCGCGAGATCCCGCATGTGAGAAAGCAGAGTCCCCCCCTTATAGGGTAGGGACGCTTTGTCGGCCCCCATGCGCGAGGAGCGGCCTCCTGCAAGAATCAGGACGCCAAATGTCGGAAGTGGGTCGGCTGGATCGTTCATTGATTGGAGGGGCTGGAAAGAATCGTCCACAGTGGTGCGATTCGTTAATGGACGGGCCACCAGCCCGTTTGACGACCACCTTATTCTGCAACGATATCGTGACAATTACCGGGTGCTTGCACTGAATGATTTATCTTGCGCCCTTATACGGTCTTGCCACCCCCCTACCTCCTAAATTTGTACTTGCCGGGTGGGGGCCCGAAGGGTACTCCAAGCCCCGAAAAAGCGAACCAAAAGTGAACATTATGAGCGCACTGCGTGCTTTAAATAAGGTGACGGCCCTAGGTTTAATGGGCGGACTTGTAGGGGTTCTCCTCTCAGGTTGCGCGCTTGGTCCGGATTTTGAGCGGCCGCAAGCGCCGACGGCGAACTACAGTTCACGGCCGCTGCCCGCCGAGACTGCGTCCTCGCAAGGACCCGCTGGGACCGCGCAGCGTTTCGTGCCCGGACAAAGTGTCGCGGGCGCCTGGTGGGAGCTTTATAACTCCCCGGCACTCAATGCGTTGGTGGCCGAAGCCATCGCCAACAATCCGTCGCTCGAAGCCGCAGAAGCGAGCCTGCGCCAAGCGGACGAAATCTATCAGGCCGAGCGCGATGCGTTCTGGCCGTATGTGGAAGGCACGGCGGGCTTCAATCGCCAGCAAAGCTTCCAGGGATTCCAGAACGGCGGCGGTTCGCGCTCGCCCTACAACATTTCCACGGCGCAAGTCTCGGTTTCCTATTCGCCGGACATCTTCGGCATGACCCGCCGTACCGTCGAGGGATACAGCGCGCGCCGCGAAGCCGCGCAGTTCCAGAAAGAAGCCGCGTTCCTCACACTCACTTCGAATGTCGTCCTGACGGCGATCGAAGAAGCATCCCTGAGCGCTCAGGTGGCGGCGTCGGAAGATATCCTCGCGGCGCAGAACCCGCAGCTCGAGGTCCTGCGCAAGCAGCTCGAACTCGGCGGCATTCCCGAAGTGCAGGTCTTGCAGCAGTTGACGCAAGTCGCGCAGACGCGCGCGACCTTGGCCCCCCTGCAAAAGGCGCAGTCCGCGGCGCGCAACCGCCTGCTGGCGCTGGTCGGCCGGTTCCCGGACCAGGACAAGGGCGAGGTCGTCGATCTCGCACAACTGACGCTGCCGCGCGACCTTCCAGTCAGTCTGCCGTCCGTGCTGGTTGCGCAGCGTCCCGACATTCGCGCCGCCGAAGCCAATTTGCACGCGGCCAGCGCCGATATCGGCGTCGCGACCGCGGCTATCTTTCCGCGCCTAACGTTGAATGCAAACTACGGCAGCTCGGCGGCCAATATCGAAGATCTTTTCTCCGCCGGGACCGGCGTTTGGGGCATCGGCGCGGGACTTCTGCAACCGATCTTCCGTGGCGGCGAATTGTTCCACCGCCGCAAGGCCGTGATCGCCGCCCACGATGCCGCGGCGGCGCAGTATCGCGGCACCGTGCTCGGCGCGTTCCAGAACGTGTCCGACGTGCTGAAAGCCCTGGAACTAGATGCGGTTGCGCTCGCCGCACAGATCGAGTCCGAGGCCGCCGCGCGCCAGAATTTCGATATCGCCCGTTTGCAGCTTGAAACGGGCGGCACGAGCTTCCTGTCGTTCTTGGACGCTCAACGCAGCTATCAACAGGCGCGCGTCGCGCTTGTGCAGGCTCAGGCTAACCGCTTCTCCGATACCGCGGCGCTGTTCGTCGCGCTGGGCGGAGGATGGGAGCAGCGGGAACAGGATACCGCGAACGCGGGCACGACACAGGTCGAATAAAGCCAAACCGATTAA
This sequence comes from Pseudomonadota bacterium, assembly GCA_020160875.1. GTDB lineage: Bacteria > Pseudomonadota > Alphaproteobacteria > Rhodospirillales > Rhodospirillaceae > SHVO01. The sequence continues at coordinate 9,926 of JAIUPE010000071.1, read as the reverse complement.
GGCGCCAAGCGCCACACGAGAGGAAACTTAAGTCATGAACGTCACCACTAAGCGCACCATCATTGTCGTGGGCGTGGTCGCGGTTGTCGGCGGCCTGCTGTTCGGCTTCCAGATCTTCAAGGGCATCATGATCGCGAAATTCATGAACCCGGGGAGCCTGCCGCCGCAGACGGTGTCCACCATCACCGCGAAGATGCAGCCATGGCAGCCGACGATCTCGGCCGTCGGCAGTTTGCGCGCCGAACGCGGCGCCGATCTCTCGGTCGAAGTTCCCGGCATTGTCGACGCCATCCACTTTGAATCCGGCGACGAAGTGAAGGCCGGCACCATCCTGGTCGAACTTCGCATCGAGGACGAGCAGGCGCGCCTCGCGGCCTTGCAAACTTCGGCGGATCTCGCCCGCACGCAGTTCGAGCGCAACCAGCGCCAGTTCGAAGCCAAGGCGATCAGCAAAGCCGCGCTGGACGTCGACGCCGCCAACCTCAAGAACGCGGAAGCCGCCGTGACCCAACAACGCGCGACCCTCAACAAGAAGGTCGTGCGCGCGCCGTTCGCCGGCCGTCTGGGTGTGCGCCGCGTGGATCAGGGGCAATACATCAATCCGGGCGAGGCGGTCGTGACCTTGCAATCGCTGGAATCGATCTTCGCCGACTTCTACCTGCCGGCTGAGGACGCCGCGCGCGTCGCCGTGAACCAGAAGGTGCGTCTGACCACCGATGCGACCGGCGAAGAAACCTTCGACGGCACCATCGCGGCCATCGATCCGAAAGTCGATCTCAAGAGCCGTAACGTGCTCGTTCGTGCTCGCTTCGCGAACAAAAATCATCATCTGCTGCCGGGCGCGTCGGCCAATCTGACGATCGAAGCCGGTAAGCCGCAGCAATACCTGACGCTGCCGCAGACGGCGATCACCTTCAATCCCTACGGCAGCACCGTCTACGTCGCGATGGAAGACGGCAAGGACGACAAGGGTCAACCCAAGCTGACCGCGCGGCAGACCTTCGTGACCACCGGCGCCACGCGCGGCGACCAGATCGCCGTGACGTCCGGGATCAAGGAAGGCGACGTCGTGGTCACCGCCGGTCAGATGAAATTGCTGCCGGGATCGCCGCTGGTGATCAACAACACGTTGCAGCCCTCGATGAACCCCGCTCCGAAACCCGTGATGCAGTAACGGATGGACGATGAAAAAATCATTCACTGATATTTTCGTTCAGCGCCCCGTCCTCGCGACGGTGGTGAGCCTGGTGATCCTCGTCCTGGGTCTGCGAGCCTTCTTCAGCTTGCCGGTCCAGCAGTATCCGCAGGTGGAGACCAGCATCATCACGGTGACCACCGCCTATTACGGCGCCGATCCGGACGTGGTGGCGGGCTTCATCACGACGCCGCTGGAAAACGCGATCGCTCAAGCCAATGGCATCGACTACATGACGTCGATCAGCTCGAGCGGTGTATCCACCATCACGGTGAATCTGCGCCTGAACTACGATTCCAACCGTGCGATGACCGAAATCAGCGCGAAGGTGAACGCCGCGCGCAATGCTTTGCCGCCCCAATCGCAGCAGCCGGTGATCGCGCTGGGCATCGGGATGGGGACCCATTCCATGTACATCGGCTTCTACAGCCAGGTCCTCGCGCAGAACCAGATCACCGACTACCTCGTGCGCATCGTGCAGCCGAAGTTGCAGGCGGTCGAGGGTGTGCAGAACGCCGAAATCCTCGGCGCCAAGAACTTCGCCTTGCGCGCCTGGCTCGATCCGGCGCGCATGGCCGCGGTTGGCCTCACCGCCGCCGACGTGACCAATCGCCTCGCGCAGAACGATTATATCGCCGGCATCGGCAATACCCGCGGCCAGATGGTGCAGACCACGCTGACCGCGTCCACCAGCCTTTCATCGGCGGAAGAATTCGAGCAACTCGTCGTCAAACAAGACGGCGATGCCATCGTCCGCCTGAAGGACGTCGCCGACGTTCGCTTGGGTTCGGAGGAGTACGAAACCGCCGTCTCGTTCGACGGCAAGGAATCGGTGTTCATCGGGATCATGCCGGCGCCGGGCTCCAACCTCCTGGACGTCGTGGATCGTGTGCGGGCGCAATGGCCCGGCATTGTTGCCGAGTTGCCTGAAGGCCTGACGGGCGAGATCGTCTATGACGTGACCGACTTCGTGAACGCCGCCATCAGCGAAGTGATCTGGACGTTGGTCGAGGCCTTGATCATCGTGACCATCGTCGTGTTCGCCTTCATGGGCAGCCCGCGCGCGGTCGCGATCCCGGCCATCGCAATGCCGTTGTCCTTGATTGGGACTCTCGTGGTCATGCTCGCGATGGGCTTCTCCATCAACCTCCTGACGCTTCTCGCCCTCGTGCTGGGTATCGGTCTCGTGGTCGACGACGCGATCATTGTTGTCGAGAACGTGACCCGACATCTTGAAGAAGGCATGAAGCCGCTCGACGCCGCGCTGCGCGCAGCGCAAGAGCTCGGCGGACCGATCCTTGCGATGACCGTCGTGCTGGTGGCGGTGTACGTCCCGATCGGGTTCCAGGGCGGCCTCACCGGCACCCTGTTCACCGAGTTCGCCTTCACCCTCGTCGGCGCCGTGACCATCTCGGCGATCGTCGCGCTCACGCTGTCGCCGATGATGGCCTCGCGCATGCTGCGTCCCATCGCCGAGGCGCCGGAGTGGGAAAAGAAGCTCCTGCACTACGTCGACGCCACCTTCGAAAAGGTGCACTCGCGTTATATGCGCGCGGTGAAATCGAGCCTGACGACCGTACCCGTGACCATCCTGTTCGCAGTGATGGTCCTCGGCGGTATCTTCTTCTTGTACAGCTGGTCGCAGAAGGAATTGGCGCCGCAGGAGGACGAAGGCTTCCTGCTCGCGTTCTCGACCCCGGCCTCCAACGCGACCCTGGAGCAGCGCCGCATGTACGGGGACCAGCTCTATTCACTCGCGGTGAAGTATCCGGAAGTCGCGCACATCTTCCAGATGGAGCTGCCGGGCCAGTCGATCGCCGGCTTCCCCTTGAAGACCTGGGATCAGCGCGACCGTTCGGCGCAGGAAATGCAGCAGGCGATGCAGGTAGACTTCGGCCAGATCGCCGGTATCCAGCCGCAGTTGTTCGCGCCGCCGTCGCTGCCTGGCGCACAGGGTCTGCCCATCCAGATCGCCATCGGCACGACGCAGTCCTTCAATCAGCTCAACGACGTCAGCCAGCAGTTCCTTCAAGAGGCCCTGAAGAGCGGCCAGTTCATGTTCTTGATGTCGGACCTGAAATTCACGCGCCCGCAAATCAGCATCGATATCGACCGCAACAAGGCGGCGCAGATCGGCCTGACCATGAGCGACGTGGGCAACGCCCTGGCCGCCATGCTCGGCGGCGGCTACGTGAACTACTTCAGCATCGAAGGACGGTCGTACAAAGTTATTCCACAAGTGCAGCAGGAATATCGCCTGAACCCCGAGCAGATCCTGGACTATCAGATCCGCACGGGCTCGGGCGACATGGTGCCGTTGTCGACCATCGCGACGATCTCGAACAAGACGGTTCCAGAATCCCTCGCTCACTTCCAGCAGCTGAACGCCGCGACCTTGCAGGGCGTGCCGATGCCGGGTGTGAGCACGGGCGACGCCATCGCCAAGCTGCAGGAAATCGCGGCTCGCATCCTGCCGGACGGCTATTACCTCGATTACGGCGGTCCTAGCCGTCAGTTCATGAACGAGTCCTCGGGCTTCTTGATCACCTTCGGCTTCGCGCTGATCATCATCTACCTTGCGCTCGCGGCGTTGTTCGAAAGCTTCCGCGATCCGGTGATCATCCTGGTGTCGGTGCCGATGTCGATCGCGGGCGCCTTGATCTTCATCAGCCTTGGGATCGGCGGCACCAGCATCAATATCTACACGCAAGTCGGTCTGGTGACGCTGATGGGTCTGATCAGCAAACACGGCATCCTGATCGTCGAATTCGCCAACGAGCTGCAGCTCGCCGGCAAGTCGAAGCTGGAAGCCGTAGAGGAAGCCGTCAGCATCCGTCTGCGTCCGATTTTGATGACCACGGCCGCGATGGTGTTCGGCGTGCTTCCGCTGATCATCGCCAGCGGCGCGGGCGCGGGCGCACGCTTCAATATCGGCCTCGTGATCTTCACCGGCATCTCCATCGGCACGCTGTTCACGTTGTTCGTCGTGCCTGCGGTGTACATGGTGCTGGCGACCGATCACCGCGCGGTCGAGGCTAAGAAGCTGGACGCGCAAAGCGCGCCCGCGGAGTAAGCTTCAGTGACCGAACCGAGGCCGGCCGCCACCGTCTTGCTGCTGCGAGACGGCAGCGCCGGCTTCGAGGTTTTTATGGTGCGCCGGCATCATCTGATGGGGTTTGCCGGCGGCGCGCTTGTTTTTCCGGGCGGCCGCATCGATGAGACCGACCGGCGCCTGGCGCAACGTCCGGACATCCGCGCAGTGCTTCCGGGCGCCGATGAAACAGACCTGGCATTTCGTCTTGGCGCGTTACGCGAGACCTTCGAAGAAAGCGGTCTTTTGATCGCACGCCGGGCGGGCCGCCTCGCAGATGCCGCGCGCGTGCAGACCATGCGCCAAGCGAGGGCGGATGTCGCCAAGGGGACATTGTCCTTCGCGGACCTTCTGACTCGCGAAGGCTTGACGCCGGCGCCGGACCTGCTCATGGCTTTCGCACACTGGATCACGCCCCAGGGGATATTCCCTAAACGCTATGACACGATGTTCTTCCTGGCACTTGTGCCGGCAGGGCAGATCGCGGTGCACGACGGTGAGGAATTGGTGGACTCCTGCTGGATCTCGCCCAGGCGCGCCTTGGCTGGGGAGGCGCCCGGCAAACTCGAGTTCGTGACGCGGCGGAACCTCGAGAAGTTATGCGGTGCGGGAACGGCCGCGGAAGCTTTTGAACGCGCGCGCGCCAGCCGGATCATCACGGTCCTGCCGGTTGTCGAAGACACCCCAGAAGGGCGGCGGGCGTGCCTGCCGGCCGACGCGGGTTATGGCGGACCCGTCTTCGACTTCGACCGCTGAGAGATTTAGCGGCCGCCCGGTCGCGCGATCACCCGCGGCCCACCGGGGCGGCCGCTCACGACACCGCAAACTGTTAGTTGAGCGATTCTAACAAGGACCCGCTAATAGCTGCGGTCGCGGACGATGAATATTGTTTCGAGGAGCTAATAAAATGCCAAAAATTATTTATTATTTTCAATAAGTTATATGTTCTCTTGGCGTATCTTGGGGCGCGTTTGACGCCTCTCGACCCTTCCTATAGAGACGAATGAGGGGTTTAGGGGGTTTTTCGGCGATGCGTTCGTATTTTTTCGTCGTTTGTGCGGTTTTAGCCGTTAGTTCACCGGCGTCAGCCGTTTTTGCGCAGTCGTTGGAGGCGGAATTGCGGGGCCTTGCGACAGATCATCCCATGATCAAGTCTGCCGAAGCGCAGCGCGCCGCCGGCGAGCAAGGGCTCCGTGCGACGTTGTCGCCGTTCCTCCCGACCCTCGATGTCACCGGCGGCAACGGCTATGAGCGCATCAACACGCCGGCTTTTCGCGCCTCCCCGGACGGCCCGTTCGATACGGACGCCGAGAACTACGCCCTGACCTTGCGCGAGAATATCTTCGATGGCGGCCGCAAGTTCGCCAACCGCCGCGCCGCGCGCCTGCAGCTCAATGTCCTCGACCTGTCGTTGACCAACACGCGCCAGAACATTCTGTATGAGGGCGCCACCGCCTACATCAACGTGCTGCGTCAAGCGGAACTCGTCACGCTGACTTCGCAGAACGGCGACAACATCAGGAAGCAACTGAATCTGGAAGACGAGCGTGTCCGCCGCGGTTCGGGCATCAGCGTCGACGTGCTGCAGGCCAAGTCGCGCCTGCAGTTCTCGATGGAACGTTTTGTGGCGACACGCGGCGCGCTGGACGAAGCCCGCGCGCGATATCTTCAGGTGTTCAGCCATCCGCCCGAGCAAAAAGGCATGGCGCTTCCGCCGCCGCCCGATCACCTGTTGCCAAAAACCGTCGATGAGGCGGTTGCCATCGCATTGGCCGAAAATGCGCAGGTCGAAAGCGCCAATAAGCGCATCGACATCGGCAATGAGCAACGCGACGCGATCAACGCCGAATATTATCCGAGCCTCGATATCGTCCTGCAAAGCAAATACGAACGCGACTTCAATGGCGCGCCCGGCATTCGCCGCGACAAGTCGGCCAAGGTGCAGGCGACATGGACGCTGTTCAGCGGACTTTCGACGCAGTCCCGCGCGGCACAAGCCGCAGCTGACACGGACGCCCGCCGTGCCGACTATCAGCAGGCGCGCCGCAAGGTCGAAGAGCAAACGCGCCTGGCCTGGCATTCGCTTCAGACCGCCAATGAGCGCGTCGGCCTTCTGGAAAACGCAGTGAACATCGCTTCGGAAGTGTTTGGATCGCGGACCAAGCTGCGTGAAGCGGGCAAGGAAACCGTGATCAACGTGCTCGATGCCGAGAACGAAGTGTTCTCGGCGCGAATCAACTATGCCTCGGCGCTCTACGATGCCCGTCTGGCGGCCTATCAACTTCTGCTCGCGATCGGGCGGCTGGAAGTCGATGCGATTTCGCCCGGCGCGGCAGCGAAATAACCCTGAACCCAGAGCAAAGCGGCCGATCCGCTTTTTGCTCCACAACTCTTGGTAAGCCGCGTGCGCACCGATTTTAGACCTGGGGAATCACCTCAATCCGGAAGCACCGCTTCAGAGGCGGTGCGGCAGTGGTTGGATGTCCGCGAGATTCATGCCGAAGACGGCGTCGTGGTCATCCCGAACCGCGAGCTTCTGCTGACCAGCATGTTCAGCCGCGCGGGCGTTGACCTCGTCATCAGCGCGCCCAACGGCGTCAAATATATCGTCAAAGGTTTCTTCCTGAACGATCACCTACCGACGGTCTCGGACGGTGTTTCGACCCACATCCCCGGGGAACTCGCCGGTCAGTTCGCCGGTTCGATCGCGCCCGATCAGTACGCGGCCGCCGCCCCCGGCGCGCCGGGCCCGGTCGCGGGAGTCGTGCGATCGCTGACCGGCGTGGTGCGCGTCATCCGCGCGTCGGACGGTTCCGAAGTCCAGTTGAAGATCGGCGATCCGCTGTATCAGGACGATATCGTCGAGACCGACGGCGGCGCGCAAGTCGGTCTCGTGTTCGTCGACGGAACGACATTGGCGCTGGGCGAGAACGGCGAACTCGTCCTCGATGAGCTGGTCTATGACCCGTCGAAGGCGGCGGGGAAGGGGACGCTGCGCCTTGTGTCGGGCGCCGCGGAATTCGTTTCGGGCGGGATCGTCAAGTCGGGCGCCGACAACATGGTGTTCCAGACCCCGGTGGCGACGATCGGGATCCGCGGAACACGCGTGCTTGCGACCTACAATCCGCAGACCGGCGATGTCACCGTCGTGAACCGCCCGACCGGCGTCGACGCCGCCGGCAACGAAACCGCCGGCCGCATTACGCTGACGCTACCCAACGGGACGGTGATCGGCGACGCGATCCAAGGCAACAACGGGTGGCAGTGGAACGCGGACCCCGTCACGGGCTTGCCGAACACGCAACCGACCATCGTGGCATTCACGCCGCAGCAGATTCAGAACATCGCGGGCGTGGTGCTCGACACCGTCAATAGCCTGCAGACTCAAATCCAGCAGCAGCCGAACCTGATTCCGACGGCGCAGGGCGGCGGCACAAACACGCCCGCCGGCGGTCCGGCCGGCCCTGATGGCGGCGCGCCGGGCGCGCCACCCACAGATGGCGGTGCGCCCGGAACGCCGCCCACAGACGGCGCCGCGCCAGGCCAGACGCCTCCGACCACACCGCCACCGCAAACGACGCAAACACCTGCCATCAATACCGGCAACGTCGCGGGCAACCTGGCCACGACCGGCAATCCAAATGCCGGGACGGGGACACAGGGCGCCGGGCAAGGCACGCGAGGAACCACCGGCACGCAAGGAACCACCGGCGGAACCACTGGCGGAACCACCGGCACCCAAGGCACGACCGGCACCACGACGAACACAAACACGACGGGCACGAATCCCACGCAGGTCCCGACCCAACCGGTCGTTCAACCGCCGCCCAACCCGGTGTTGTTCAGCATCGACGGCGGAAGCACGAGCGATACGACGCAAAGCACCATCACCTTCACGATCACGCGCAGCGGAAACCTCGGGGTCTCGGCGTCCGTCAATTACGCCACCGCCAGCGGCACCGCCGGCGCGGGCGTGGACTTCACCGGGAACGCGGGTACGGTCACGTTCGCCCCGGGTGAAATCTCGAAGACCGTCACAATCACGGTGCTTGCCAATGCGAACGGCGAGCAAGAAGAAAGCTTCTCGGTTTCGCTGAACGGCGCGAGCGCCGGCAGCGGTGCTCCGGCGAATATCATCAACGGTTCGGCCACGGGCACGATCCTCGCCGACCCGCCGTTGCCGTCGTTGTCCATCGCCGGCGTCACGGTCACCGATGCGGCGGCCGGCACGGCCGTGCTGACCATCACGCGCACCGGCTTTCTTGATGTGCCGACAACGGTGACGTATCAGACCGCTCCCGGCAGCGCCTCCGAAGGTTCCGACTTCACGCCCACGAGCGGAAGCGTCTCATTTGCCGCCGGCCAGGCGTCGGCGCAGGTCACCGTCTCCATTGTCGCCGACACGTTAGCGACGGTCGGCGAGGGGGCGGAGACCTTCACGGTCGCCTTGATCAATCCCGTGGGCGGGCTGATCGATCCGGCCGCCGGAACGGCTACGGTCGTGATCGCCGAAGACCCGGTGGCCACCTTCTCGATTAGCGCCGGAGAGCCGGTGTTCGAGGGAGCCAGCGCGACATTGACCATCACGCGCGGCGGAGATCTCACCCGTACGGTCGCGGTGAGCTATAACGCCGAGAGTGGAACGGCGACGGTGGGGACCGACACCGGCAGCGCGAGCGGTGTCGTGACGTTCGGTCCGGGCATCACCAGCCGTACCATCAGCATCCCGATCACGATCGACACGATTCAAGAGCCGGCCGAGAGCTTCACCGTCACGCTCGCCAATCCCGTGGGCGGGACGATCAGCCAAGGCAGCGCGACGGTTTCGATTCTCGCCGATCCGCTTGCAACCTATACCATCAACAGCGTGCAAGTCGCGGAAGGCGCAACGGCCGTCCTGACGGTCACGCGTGCCGGCGACCTGACCCAACCCGGGTCTGTGTCGTTTGCAACGGTGGCCGGCAGCGCCACGTCGCCCGGCGATTTCCAGGCCACGAGCGGAACGCTGAACTTCGCCGCCGGTCAGGCCACTGCGACGATCTCTATCCCGATCGTGCGGGACAATACGCAAGAACAGGCCGAGAGCTTCACCGTTGAACTGTCGAACCCGGTTCGCGGCACCATCGCGGCCGGAACGGGCACCGTCTCGGTTTCGGCCGACCCACCGCTGCCGACCGTGTCGATCAGCGGCGGTTCTACCAGCGACGCGGCGGCCGGTTCGCTGACCTTCACGATCACGTTGTCCACCCCCGCCACCAATACAATCACCGTCGACTACACCACTGAAAACGGCAGCGCGACCGCGGGGTCCGATTTCACGGCGACGTCGGGCACGGTCACGTTCCTCGTAGGTCAGACAACGCAGACGGTATCGGTGCCGATTGCCGCCGATTCCGGCGGCGAGGATGACGAGTTCTTCACCATGCGCCTGACCGGCGCGCTTGGCGCCGTCATCACCGGCGGAACCGCGAGCGGCACGATTACCGGCGACATCGTGATTCCGAACATCGTTCTTAGCGGCGGCACGACCGTCAGCGACGCCACAGCGACGTCCGTGGTTTTCACCGTCACGTTGTCGCAATCTACGACGTCATCGGTCTCGGTGAACTACGCGACCGTCGACGGCACGGCGGACAGCAG
>JAIUPE010000070.1 GCA_020160875.1 Pseudomonadota bacterium | reverse complement strand
TGGCCAGCGAACTCGTCACCGATAAACGCGACCTGAAAGTCGGCGGCACGGATATTCAAATCCTGAATCTCGGCCGCGGCCATACCGGCGGCGATCTTGTGGTTTACCTGCCCCAAAGCAAGGTCATGTTCATGTCCGAACTCTATGACCGCTATGTGTTCCCCCCGATGATCACTGGGTTCCCCAGTGAGTGGGCCGCAACGATCAAAAAGGCACAGGCGATGGACGTGACCTGGTACATCCCGGGTCACGGTTTCACCGACGGCGATGCGGCGACGCTGAAAGCGGATTTGGGCGAGTACCTGAAGGCGACCGAACATGTTATTTCGGGAGCCAAGCGTCTCCGCGCCGCGGGCCTGGCGTGCGAGACTGAAAAAAACTGTCCCGCGCATGAGAAAGCCGACTGGGGTTCTTACGCGACCTGGACCCTTTATCCGCAGCAGGCGCCGCGCGCGCTTGCTCGCGTATATATGGAAATGGACGGCAAGTTGCCGAAGTAGACGGTGAGGCTGCGGCGGACTATTGGCCGGCCTTGTGCAGGTCCATGGTCCGCTGCGCCTGCTTCAGATGAGGCAGGTCCAACATGATTCCATTTAGCGACGCCACGCCCGACTCAGGGGTCTCAAAGGCTTTGATCACCTGCTGCGCATGCGCGACTTCTTCCGCCGAGGGTTTGAAGCCCTCGTGGATGACCGCGATTTGTGCGGGGTGAATGGCGAGTTTGCCGTTCCAGCCTTGCCGGCGGATATCTTTGCACGCTGCCAGCAATTTCTTCTCATCCTTGAAGTCCGTATGCGGTGTGTCGATCGCCTGCACGCCGGCGGCCTTTGCGGCCAGCAAGGTCAGCGACTGCGCCAGCTTATAGGTGAAGTCGAACGCGCCGGTTTCGTCCGTATTCCCCGCCGCGCCGAGGTCGGCGGCCAGATCCCAGGGCCCCCAGGACAGGCCGGCGAGGCGTGATGAGACGCCCTTCGCGTATGCGGCGGCCGACAGCACGCCCGTCGCGGTTTCACCTGAAATTGCCACGATCACGGTCGCCGGCTTGAGGCCCACGCGGTGTTCGTGTTCTTCAAGTTGCTGCGCAATAGACTGAACGGCCGCTGGGCCGGTCGCTTTCGGAAGTACGATCCCATCCGGCGCTCCGGCCATGATGGCCGCCAGGTCACGCATCGGCGCATCCGACTCAAGCGGATTGATGCGCACGAACAGTTTGCTCTTCCGCGCCGATGGCGCGTGCGATTTCAGAAACTCTGCGGTCAGGGCGCGCCCGGCGTCTTTTCGCGCGGCGGCCACGGAATCCTCAAGGTCGAGGATGAGGGCATCGGCGGTGATCTCGTCGGCCTTCGCGAGTTTTTTCTCGCTATCGCCGGGGATGAATAGCATCGAGCGGAGAAGCATGGGGCGCCGTCTACTTCGGCTTGCGGAGCATGAGAGCGGAGCGCTTGCACGATCCGACCAACTCTTCGCGCTGATTGTAGGCGCGGTGCGCAAAAACGACGATCCCGTTATCGGGGCGTGACTTGCTTTCGCGAATTTCCAGGACTTCGCTTTCGATGCGGATGGTGTCGCCGTGGAACAGTGGTTTCGGAAAACGGACCTCGTCCCAACCCAGATTGGCGACGGCGGTGCCGAGCGTCGTATCCCCGACGGAAATGCCCACCATGAACGATAGCGTCAGGCAGCTGTTGACGAGCCGCTGACCGTATTCGCTTTTCTTCATCGCTTCTTCGTCGAGGTGAAGCGCCGCGGGATTATGTGTCAGGGCCGTCAGGAATACGTTGTCCGCCTCCGTGATGGTCCGGCGGATGGCATGCTGGAACTTCATGCCGACGGTGAATTCCTCGAAATAAAGCCCAGCCATAGTAGCCCTCGGTTATCTGTTCTCGATCAGCCAGAGCTATACCGCTTTGCGGTGGCGATCAATCCGCAAGGCCGTTTAGAAGGTACGTGAGATCTTTACGACAAAGCGCGAATCGCAGTGGGTTCCACAGACCGCTTCGCTATCGGTATCGTAGTAGCGGGCGTCAAGATTGAACCAGTCGTACACTTTGAAGGTCGCGCCGGCGTTCCAGTCGCTGTAATTCGCGCGGTCTTCCATCGTCGAATAGCCGACACCGCCGCTGATGCTCATCATCTCGGCCAGGGGCACTGTGATATCGGCGCTATAATAGAGTGTCTGGTCGTTGAGAAGCGGACCATAGTCGTCGGTGGTATATGCGGCGCCGAGAGTCACTGCGGCGGGACCGAAATCATATCCGGCGTCGACATGGACGTCCCAAAAGCTTTGCCCGGCCTCGATCGTCTCTGGATACCAATAGTAGGTCGCGCCTATTTCGTAGGTGAAAGCATCGATATGTCCACGGTAACCGGCGAAGAAATCGATCTCCATGCTCGCGTCGTTCCCGAACTCGACGCTTGAGCCCCAGATTCCGGCGTAGATGCCCGTGCCGCTGTCCCAGTCGAAGCCGCCCTGGATGGCCGGGTTCTGATTGCTGAGCGAAATTCCACGGACGATGTAGTCGCTGACGATCGCGATGTTGCCGGTGAATGTCCCGGGAAGCGGGCTTGCGTCTTGCGCTTGTGCCTGAGTCGTCGAAACGAGCGCGAGGCCGGCGACGAGCAGGCCCGCACGTAAAGTATTGTCGTGCATATATAAAGTATCCCCCCAGATCCCAAGCGTACATTACTCGTCGGTGCCGTCATGGCAAGGGGATGCGGCGGCTTCCCGGCGGAATTCCACCTCAAAAGCCTTGGTTGCCGGCAGGTTGATTCGCGCCGGAAATGAATTCGCGATCCATTTGGACAAATAGGCCCTAGTGCCTCTCTTAAACTTCGCCGACACTTTGCGCGGGAGAGGTGAGGGAGACGCGATGACGGCGGAGGGGGAAACTGCAGCCGGTGAACGGGGATTCAGTCCGTTCTACGCGTGGGTCGTTATCGGCGTTCTCATTCTTCTCTATACGTCCAGTTTCATCGATCGGCAGATTGTCGGCCTGATGGTCAAGCCGATCCGTGAGGATCTGCAGATTTCCGATACCGCGTTTAGTCTCTTGTCCGGCTTTTCCTTTGCGTTGCTCTACAGCATCGCCGGGGTGCCCGTCGGCTATGCGGTCGACCGGTGGAGCAGAAGCAAGCTTATCGCCATCGGCGTTTTCTTCTGGTCGCTGATGACGTTTGCCTGCGGCCTCGTGAATACCTACTGGCGTCTTTTTGCTGCGCGCGTCGGCGTCGGCATTGGCGAGGCCGTGTTGTCCCCCGCCAGTTATTCGCTCGTCAGCGACCTATTCCCGCCGCAGCGGTTGGCGCGGGCGCTTTCGGTTTATACGCTAGGCGTTCCGCTTGGTTCGGGCTTGGCGCTTTTGATCGGTGGTCCGCTTGTCGAAGCCATCAGCGCGATGGGATCGGTCCAGATTCCGTTCATCGGTGAGGTGCGTCCGTGGCAGGCGGTGTTTCTCGCTGTGGGCGCCCCCGGCTTTCTTTTGACGCTCTTGAGTGTTCTGGTCGTGCGCGAGCCGCCGCGCCATGCGGTTCCCGGCGAAGATACGCCCGGTTTCGCCGCGGTCGTAGGTTATATCTTCGCGAACGCGCGGATTTATGTGCCGATCTTCTTCGGCCTGACGCTGGTTGCGCTGATCTGGTACGGGGCGGCGGCGTGGTATCCCGCTTATCTCCAGCGCGTACATGGTTTTTCCGTGTCGGAGGCGGGATTGTTCCTCGGATTCTCCGCGCTTGTCTTCGGCATCATCGGCACGGTGTCGGGTGGATTGATCGCCGACAGGTTTCTCGCGCGCGGGTACGCGGACGGGCACTGCCGGGTTGGGATGCTTTTCAGTCTTGGCGTACTGGTGTGCAGTGGCCTCGGCCCTATTATCCCGATCAAATGGCTTTCGCTGACACTGATCTCCTTGAACGCGCTGTTCGCCTTTACCTGGATCGGGGTGAACGCCGCCGTTTTGCAGATCGTCACGCCAAACCGCATGCGCGGCCAGGTGTCCGCCATTTATCTCTTCGTTGCCAACGCCATTTCCTTGGGGCTCGGCGCGACCACCGTGGCGCTCGCGACCGATTACATTTTCAAGGACGACAATATGGTCGGCGCGTCCATTTACCTCGTATCTTTCGTGACGGTCATCTTGACGATTCTGGTGATGCAACCCGGGCGCAAGCATGTGGCCGAAGTCGTGCGTCAACACATGTCTGTGACCGGTCCTCCAGGCGCTTTGCCGCCGGGCGCGCGGTCGTGATATGGCTGTTACATTGGCATTTACCCTTGGGAGGAGCCTTGATGCGTATTCTTAAAGTTGCCGCTGTCGCGCTGGCATTGTCGCCCGCGATTTCCATGAGCCATGCGGCCTTCGCCGCCGCGACGCCGAGCCAGTCGATCGAATTCGAGAAGATGACCTGGCCGGAAGTTAAGGCAGCGCTGGCGGCCGGTAAGACGACGGCGCTTTTCTACACCGGCGGCACCGAACAGCGTGGTCCGCAAAATGGCAATGGCGGTCATAACCTCATGGCCCAAGCGACCGTGAAAATGATCGCCGAACGCCTGGGCAACGCGATCGCGATGCCCGTGCTGCCGTACACCCCGAACAACGCCAGCGCCGATCTGCCGGGCACCATCGGCCTGACGCCGGACCTCCTGGGCGCGGTCCTGGAGCGGATCTCTGAACAGGCTATTCAAAGCGGCTTCAAGAACGTCGTGATCATGGGAGACCATGGCGGAGGTCAGCCGAAGGTTTACCAGGATGTCGCGGCGAAGCTCGAAGCGAAGTACGCGCCGCAAGGCATCCACGTCTTCTATTGCGACGACGTCTACATCAAAGCCGGCGCGGATTTCGATAAGATCCTGGCCGACCGCGGTTATCCGCCCACGGCGCACGGCGGCATCACCGACACGTCGCTGATGATGTATCTCGACAAGAACAACGAATATGTCCGCCGTGAACTCGTTCCGGTGACCAACGGCGATCCGGTGCCGAAGGAAGGTGAGAAGCCGGTCCGCAAGCTCAACAACGGCATCACCGGCGATCCGCGTCGTTCGACAGCTGAACTCGGCAAAGAAGAGCTGGAACACAAAGTCGGCTACGCAGTGAAGCAAATCCAGAGCTTCATCCCACCGAAGAAATAAAGACGTGACTTCGAGGATGAAGGGCGGGAACGCGAGTTCTCGCCCTTTTTCTTTGGACGATTCTAAATAGCGATTTTGATAGCTCCGCTGGTTTATGCAGTAGGGCGGCTAAAACGACTGCAAAAATGTCACTTCGAATAAAATCATGCATGAAACCCACTGATTCGATTAAGTTTGCATGAACTTTTCTTATTGAAAACGCTACCTATTAAGACAGATGATCTATCGCTGCACCGCACCCGCTCGGGCGCCGGCAGCACCGTGTAACTATTGCTGACTCGCCTTCTTGCTATCCGACGCCGGCGTCAAATGGGGGGCGCCGTTATTGGGGGACGTCGATGTTGCGCGTATTCACGACCTTATCGTCACACCAAGTCTCTTCGTGCTCTCCGTCTGTGCGTTCGCGCAGGCGCGTTGCGTCGTTTTGCATTGCATCAACTTTCGTTTGCGTATGAGTGATCCCGAAGAGGGGCGGCCGCGCGACATTTAAGGCAGACTGCGGGATCACTGCGATAAGGACCGATGATGAATCGTTCTTCGGCTTGTTTAGCGCTACTGCTGTCGACGTCGCTTCTCGCCTGTTCGAAACAGGAGGAGGCGCCGAAGCCGTACGCGGTCGAAGAAGTGCCGCTCAGCCAAGTTTCGGCCGACCTTGCCAGCGGGGCGACGACGTCGGTGGCCGCGACCGAGGCCTATATCGCCCGTATGAAGGAATACGATGGTGGCCTGAACGCGGTTATTTTGATCGCGCCGGACGCGCTTAAGCAGGCGGCGGCGTCCGACGTGCGGCGCAAGTCGGGCAAGTCCCTCGGCCCGCTCGATGGCGTTCCCGTTCTTTTCAAAGATAACATTGACGCCGCCGGCATGCCTACGACTGCCGGGTCCTATGCATTGGAAGCAAATCTTCCGGCGCGGGATTCCGAAGTCGTGAAACGCTTGCGCGGCGCTGGCGTCGTGATCCTCGGTAAGGTCAACACGTCGCAGTTCGCCGGCTTCCGCAATACCAAGGCGTTCAACGGCTCGACCGTCGGGAAGGGCCCCCACAATCCATACGATTTGACGCGGACCGCCGGTGGCTCGAGTAGCGGCTCTGGGATCGCCGCTTCGGTCAGTTTCGCCGCCGGCGCCATCGGAACCGAAACCAGCGGGTCGATTACGAGCCCCTCATCGTTGAACGGCGTCGTTGGACTTAAGCCGACGATCGCGCTTGTCTCGCGTCGCGGCATCGTTCCTATCAGCCTGACACAGGATACGGCCGGTCCGATGACGCGCACCGTCCGCGACGCGGCGATGCTGCTGACCGTGATCGCCGGGAGCGACCCTGCCGATCCTTGGACCGCCGATGCCGATGCGCACAAAGTCGACTATGTCAGCGTGCTCGACGCGGAGGCTTTGCGCGGCAAGCGCCTGGGCGTCGTGCGCGGCCTTCGTGGTTACAATGAACGCACGCAACCGGTGCTCGACGAGGCACTGGGCATCTTGACCGCCCAAGGCGCCGAGCTCGTTGAAATCTCGAACGATGCCTTCGTCGATGTGAGTCCGGAAATGCGCGTGATCCTCCTTCACGATTTCAAGGAAGACTTGAACGCGTATCTTGCGGGTACCCCGGACACGGTGAAAGTACGTACGCTGACCGATCTCATCGCTTTCAGCAAAACCGATCCGCGCGAAAGCATGCACGCGATGGATCTGTTCGAAGACGCCGATGCAACCAGCGGCGGCCGCCGGGACCCGGAATACATCAAGAATCTCGAGTACGCGAAGCGTACGACGCAAGCCGACGGCATCGACAAAATGCTGCAGTCCAATAACCTCGTTGCGCTAGTCACAATTACGGGAAACACAGCGCAACCCATTGCGCCCGATGGCGCCGCCAGCGGTCATCCTGTCGCGCTCGTGGCCAAAGGCCAGACCACGCCTTCGATCACGACTTATGCCGCGGTGGCGGGATACCCGCATCTCACCGTTCCGATGGGACAAGTGAGTGGACTTCCGGTTGGACTGTCGTTCGTGGGGACGGCGTGGACCGAACCGCTCTTGATGTCTCTTGGCTACGCCTACGAACAAGCCTCGCATAAGCGTCTACCGCCGGCGGCCTACAAGGCCGACGCCGTGCAGAAATAGTTTTTCGTCCGGAGGGGTGGTGCACACCGCCGCGTGTTGCGTGACTAAAAGGGTGTGGTGTCAGCAGGCACTACAAAATCAACAGGGGAAAAGTCCTATGATGAAGCTTTCATACGGTCTGAAGACAAAGCGCCGCGTATTGACTTCGGTCAGTACGGTCGCTCTGGTGGCGGCGGTTTCCAGCGCGGCCTTTGCGCAAGAACAACTCGCGCAGGCTCAGCCAGCGGCTGCAGCCTCTCTCGATGAAATCGTTGTGACCGGTTCGCGCGTTGTCCGCGACGGTTACGAAGCTCCGACACCGGTTTCGGTGCTTGGCGCGGCCGAACTCGAAAGCATGGCGACCGCCAATATCGCCGACGCGGTGAACCGCCTGCCGGCCCTCGCCAATAGCTTGTCCACGCGCGGCACGTCCTCGACCGCCGACATGACCGGGGGCATCAACAACCTGAACCTGCGCGGCATCAACCCGACCCGCACTCTTGTGCTGATCGACGGCAAGCGCGTCGTCGGTTCGACCCTTGCCGGCTTCAACAACAACAACGGCGCGGTGGACGTGAATACTGTTCCGACCGGCCTGGTTTCCCGTGTCGATATCGTCACGGGTGGCGCCTCCGCCGCCTATGGCTCGGATGCCCTCGCCGGTATCGTGAACTTCGTGTTCGACAAGGAATTCACCGGTATCAAGGGCGACGTCCAGGGCGGCATCACCACCTACGGCGACAACGAAAACTATAAGGTCTCGCTGACGGCGGGCGTTCCGTTCGCGGGTGGCCGCGGTCACCTCTTGCTATATGGCGAAAATGGTTTCGAAAACGGCGCACGCCGCGAAAATCGTCCGCACTCGGATCGCACACTTGCGATCGTGCAAAATCCGGCGTGGGGTACGCTTGCCGGGCAGAGTCTGACGGTGCCGCAGTTTATCACTGCCACCAACGTATCGATGGCGAACGCCACTTACGGCGGTTTGATCGTGAACTGCGCGACGCCGGCCGGCGCTCAAGCTTATAATCTCACAGACCGTCAATGCCCTCTGCGTGGAACGCAATTCCTTGAGGGCGGCACCCCGGCGCCATATCGCTTCGGCACCTTGACCGGCTTGAATGCCACGCAAACGGCGGCCGGACAGCTCATGATCGGCGGCGACCAGACGAACCGTATCGATCGTATCTCGTCGATCGTGACGCAATTGACGCGCGCCAACGCCTATGTGCGCGCCAGCTACGATCTTGCGGACAACGTCAATGTTTTTGCTGAATGGGGTTGGGCTTACACGCTCAACCGCTCGGAAACTTCCGTGCCGCAATTCCAGTTCGGTTTGACCATCGCCCAGGACAACGCTTTTGTTCCGACGTCCGTCCGCAATCAGATGGTCGCGCTGGGAATTACGAGCTTCTCGCTCGGAACCACAGCGTTCGGCACGCCCGGCAATACCGGTATGCATGGCTTCGGCAACAAGAACGAGCGTGTCCAGCGTCGTTATGTCGCGGGTCTCGAAGGCGACTTCGATGCCATGGACACGAATTGGAAGTGGGACGCGTATTATCAGAAGTCGACGACGCACGCGTCGGTGCGTACGCCTGACAACGTTCTCAGCGGCCCGGGTTCTACGGTTTTCCGCTCCGCCATCGATGCTGTGGTCAATCCGGCCAACGGACAGATTGTCTGCCGTGTGAACATCGACACCAATCCGGCCAACGATATGCCAGGCTGCGTGCCGTTCAACGTCATGGGAGTGGGCGTCAACTCTCAAGCTGCGATCGACTACGTGACCGGGACCGGTTACGCACTCATTTACCTTCAGCAGGATGTGATGGCCGCCAGCGCCGCCGGCGAGCCCTTTTCCTCTTGGGCCGGACCGGTCTCGCTGGCGTTCGGCGCCGAACACCGCACCGAGAAGGTCGGGGGGCTGGCGTCCGACCGCGATATCAATCGTTGGTGGTTCGCGGGTAACTTCACGGCCTCGGCCGGCAAATACAACGTGACGGAAGGTTTCGTTGAAACCGTCATTCCGCTCGCGGCCGATGAAAGCTGGGCCAAGAAGCTCGACTTGAACGGTGCCGTGCGTGCGACCGACTATTCGACGTCGGGCTACGTTACGACGTGGAAGGTCGGGGCGACTTGGACTCCAGTCGACGACATTACCTTCCGGGCGACGCGCTCGCGAGACATCCGTGCTCCGAACCTTGGCGACCTTTATCTCGCCGGACGTTCGGGCACTGGTGTCGTCATTGATCGCACCAATGGTCAGCAGACCTCGATCGTAACGCGCCAGGGCGGCAACCCGAACCTGCTTCCCGAAAAAGCGAATACGACCGGGTTTGGTGTCGTTTTGCAGCCGTCATTCCTGCCCGGATTCGGAGCGTCGGTGGACTTCTTCAACATCGATATTTCGGGCGCCATCGTAACCGTCGCTCAGCAGACCATCGTCGACCGTTGTCAGTTGGAGAACGTCACTCAGCTCTGCAGCTTGATCGAACGTAACCCGACGACAGGTCTGATCACCGGCGTTAGCACGCTTCCGGCAAACGTCGCCTCGCAAACCGCGCGCGGCTTCGACATGGAAGCCAGCTATAGAATGCCGCTGGCGGATATCGACGAGGATTGGGGCGGCAGCGTGACCTTCCGCGCCCTTGCGACGCTATACACCAAGTTGGAAACCGTTGACGGGGCCAACATCCTGCGCGGTGAAGGTGTGAACGCCGGCGGCGCAGGCGGTCTTGCGGCGACCAACGGCATCTTCGCGCCCGACATCAAGTACCTGCTCTCGATGAGCTATGCCAGCGAGAGCGGTTTCTCGACCACGATCTCCGCGCGCGGGTTCACGAGTGGCGTTTACAACAATAATTTCGTGTATTGCACGACCGGCTGTCCGACCTCGACCGCCAATAGCCCGACGGTCGGCTTCGAGAACAAGACGCCGGGTGATTTCGACGTGGATATCGCGCTCAACCAAAAGCTAATGAATGACGCGATCGAAGTATTTTTCGCGGTTGATAACGTATTCAATTCCGACCCGGCTCTGATTGCCGCGACCTTCAACAACGGTTTCTATCAAGGTCTCGCGAACTCAAACTATGATCAGGTAGGCCGGTCGTTCCGCCTGGGAACGCGGTTCCACTTCTAGACGCGGAAACTAAAACGAAGGGAGGCAGCGATGCCTCCCTTCGCCGCTTTCGGGCGTTCGTGACGAACTCAATCATTGTTTAGAACTACTGGGAGGAAAGTGCCGGCGACGTCGGCGAATATCTTGTCTGGGAGGGTGGCGTAACACCACATCGTGTTGCGGACTAACGATGAGGTCAAAACTGGCGTCATCGAATCAATAGGGGAAAAGACCATGACTCACCTCTCAAAAAGTCAGTATGTGAGACGTTGTGTATTGAGTTCTGTCAGCGCGGGGGCGCTGGCGGTGACACTGTCGGCCACGGCGTTTGCGCAGGAAAGCGCCCCGGCCCCAGAGCAGCTTGCACAGGCGCAGCCTACGTCCGCCGCTTCTCTGGATGAAATCGTCGTGACCGGTTCGCGTGTCGTACGCGACGGGTACGAGGCTCCGACGCCGGTCTCCGTGCTTGGCGTCAGCGAACTCAATAATATGGCGACCGCCAACATCGCCGATTCAATCAATCGCCTGCCGGCACTCGCAAGTAGTTTATCCACGCGCGGCGGTTCGTCCACCGCAGACATGACCGGCGGGATCAACAACCTCAATCTGCGCGGCATCAATCCGACCCGCACGCTGGTGCTCGTTGACGGTAAGCGCATCGTCGGTTCGACGCTCGCCGGGTTCAACAACAACGGCGGCGCCGTCGACATCAACACTGTTCCCACGGGTCTTGTTTCGCGCGTCGATATCGTGACGGGTGGTGCGTCGGCCGCTTACGGCTCCGACGCGCTGGCCGGTGTCGTGAACTTCGTATTCGATAAAGAATACACGGGCATCAAAGGCGATATTCAAGGTGGGATCTCCACGTACGGCGACAACGAGAACTACAAGGCCGAATTGACGATCGGTATTCCCTTCGCCGGCGGTCGCGGTCATTTCCTGGCCTACGGCGAAAACGGATTTGAGAACGGCGCCCGCCGCGAAAATCGCGATTGGTCGGAGGACAATCTCGCGATCGTGCAAAACCCCGCTTGGACCGCGACGAACGGCCAGCCTCAGTGGGTGACGATGGCGAACTTCGCGCCGACCTCGAGCACTTATGGCGGCTTGATCACCGGTTGCGCCGGTTTTGCCGGTACGACTTGCCCGTTGCGTGGCACACAGTTCCTCGAGAATGGCACGCCCGCGCCGTACCGTTTCGGGACGATCGCCGGGCAGGTGCATGTTGGCGGCGATACAAGCAATCGTATCGACCGCATCTCCGCCATCGTCACGAAGCTGATGCGCGCCAATACTTATTTCCGTGTCAGCTACGACGTGGCGGACAACGTCAATGCCTTCGCCGAATTCGGCTGGGCCTACACGTTGAACCGCTCGGCCGATAGCGTGCCGCAATTCCAGAACGCCAGCCTCACCATCCAGCAGGACAACGCTTTTATTCCGTCGTCCGTGCGCAACCAGATGGTCGCACTCGGCATCACCAACTTCACTCTCGGCACGACCCTTGTCGGCCAAGTCCCGGGCTTCGGTAACAAAAACGAGCGTGTGCAGCGCCGCTATGTCGCGGGTGTTGAAGGAAGCTTCGATGCGTTTGAGTCCGATTGGACGTGGGATGCCTACTATCAACGCAGCACCACGCATGCCTCGGTCCGTACGCCGGACGATCTGCAAAGCGGCGTGGGCTCTACCGTCTTCCGCAGCGCGGTCGATGCCGTGGTCAACCCCGCGAACGGACAGATTGTCTGCCGGGTGAACATCGATAGCAATCCGGCCAACGATTTGCCCGGCTGCGTGCCGTTTAACGTCATGGGGACGAATGTGAATTCGTCCGCCGCGGTCGATTACGTCACGGATACCGGTTATGCGTTGATCTATCTGCAGCAGGATGTTGCCGCCGCGAGCGTTTCGGGCGAGCCGTTCTCGTCCTGGGCCGGCCCGGTGTCCGTTGCCTTCGGTCTCGAACATCGTGTCGAGCAGGTCGGTGGTGTCGCGAGCTTCAAGGACATCAATCGTCACTTCTTCGCCGGCAACTTCACGGCGTCGACCGGCAAGTTCAACGTTACGGAAGGTTTCCTCGAAACCGTTATTCCGCTGGCGAGCGAACAGTCTTTCGCGAAACAGCTCGACCTGAACGCCGCCGTGCGCGCGACGGACTACTCGACGTCTGGTTTCGTCGCGACCTGGAAGGTCGGCGCCACCTGGAAACCGGTGGACGACCTTACGGTTCGTGCAACGCGGTCCCGCGACATCCGCGCGCCGAACCTTGGGGATTTGTTCCTCGCAGGCCGTTCGGGGACGGGGACCGTGCTTGACCGATTCAATGCGGACCGCTCGACCGTCATCGTCACCCGCGCGGCGGGCTGCGACCCGGCGGCGGGCTGCTTCCTGACGCCGGAGAAAGCGGACACGACCGGTGTCGGCGTCGTCGTTCAACCGTCCTTCCTGCCGGGCTTTGGCGCGTCGGTCGACTTCTTTAATATTGATATCCAGGACGCGATCATCACGCTCGGTGCGCAGAACTACGTCGATCGCTGCTTCGCCGGCGAAACGGCGCTCTGCGGGTATATCGAGCGGGACGCGGCGGGCTCTATTGTTGGTGTTCGGGTGTTGCCGGCGAACGTTCTATCGCAGACGGCGCGCGGTATCGATTTTGAAACCAGCTACCGCTTCGATCTCTCGGATATCAGCGAGGACATGAGCGGCGGCATCACCTTGCGTGCCCTCGCCACGAAGTACCTCAAGCTTCAAACCGTCGATGGCGCATTTGTCGTCGACGGCGCGGGCGTGATGGCCGACGGCGCTGGTGGTTTCGCGACAACGGGCGGCATGTTCGCCCCCGACCTGAAGTACCTCGTATCGGCGTCTTACTCCGGCGAAGTGTTCTCCACGACCCTCACGGCGCGCGGTTGGAATGCGGGCGTTTACAACAACTCCGTCGTCGAATGTACGACTGGGTGCCCGGCTTCGAGCACGGCGGTGCCGACGATCGGCTTTAAGAACCATGTTCCGGGCGCGGTCTACTTCGATCTCGCGCTCAACTACAAGATCATGGACGGTGCGATCGAAACGTTCCTGGTCACGGAGAACGTATTCAATAAACAGCCGCCGATCATCGCGGCGCCTCCGGGCAACGCCTTCTACACGGGCTTGGGCAACAAGCAGTACGATCTCGTGGGCCGTAGCTTCCGCCTCGGCACGCGTTTCAAGTTCTAGAGTACGGTTAAGGCGAGGGGAGGCAGTTATGCCTCCCCTTCGTTGCTTTCAGGGAGATTTGTTATGGCGAGACGGCGGTTCACGGCTGCGGCGATGATGGCACTTCTGGCGCTGGGGGCCTGTTCTCGCGAGGAGCCCGCGAAGTCCTACGCGGTCGAGGATGTGCCGCTCTCCCAGATTTCGGCTGACTTGGCCGCCGGCAAGACAACCGCGGTCGAGATCACGGAATCCTACATCGAACGTATCAAGACGTATGATGCGCCGCTCAAGGCCGTCATCATGATAGCTCCGGACGCACTTCAGCAGGCCGCGGCTTCCGACCGGCGCCGCAAGGACGGCAAGGCCATCGGCCCGATGGATGGCATCCCGATTCTTCTCAAGGATAATATCGACGCCAAAGGCATGCCGACGACGGCCGGGTCCTACGCGCTCGAACATAACATCCCCACACAGGATGCCGACTTGACGCGCCGGTTGCGTGAAGCGGGCGCCGTGATCCTCGGCAAAGTGAATACCAATCAATTCGCCGGACTGCGTACGACTCAGGGGTTGCTCGGCAGCACCGTGGGCGGCATGCCGCACAACCCCTATGACTTGGCGCGTACGCCAGCCGGCTCCAGCAACGGGTCAGGCATTGCGGCCGCGGTCAGTTTTTCCGCCGCCACGGTCGGAACCTGTACGACAGGATCGGTCATTGGACCGGCGTCGTTGATGGGGCTGGTCAGTATGCGGCCGACCATCGCGTTGATTTCGCGCGGCGGCATTGTGCCGATCAGTTTGGGCCAGGACACCGCGGGACCGATGGCGCGTAATGTTACGGACGCAGCGATGATGATGAACATCATGGCGGGGACCGAAGCGCGCGATCCGGCCTCCGCTGAAGCCGATGCGCACAAGACCGACTACGTGAAGGCGCTTTCGATCGAAGGGCTCAAAGGTCAAAAGATCGGCGTCATTCGCGGCATGTCGGGATATTCCGAGGTCACCAAGCCGTTGTTCGAAGAGGCTGTAGCGGTTTTGGCCGCGCAAGGCGCCGAGCTTGTCGATATCCCCGCTGATATTTTTGAGGACTTGAGTCAGGAACAGCGCGTGATTCTGGTCTACGACTTCAAGCAAGACCTGAACGCCTATCTTGCCGCCTCCGCGCCTGCGCAGCAGGTGCGCACGATGACCGATTTGGTTGCTTTCAATAAAGCTGATCCGCGCGAAAATATGTGGAGCCAGGATCTGGTTGAAGCCGCCGAGGCGACGACCGGCCGCGACAACCCTGAATATGTGAATGCGCTGGCTTACGCCAAGAAGAAAGCGGGCCCTGAAGGCTACGATAGGGCGTTCGCCTATGGAGTGGTTGCCGTTGTGACCCCTACTGGACAGCCGGCCGGACTTATTCCGCCGCCGGGTACCCCTGGCCACACGATTTCAGAGCGGCCTAAAGGCAGCTCGCCGCCATCGCCCAGCATGTACGCGGCGCTGGCCGGTTATCCCAATCTCACCGTTCCGATGGGACAGGTGGAAGGCCTGCCGGTGGGGCTCTCTTTCATCGGCCCGAAGTGGTCGGAAGCCGCGCTTTTGTCGATGGCCTATGCTTATGAGCAGGCTTCACACAAACGCATGCCGCCGACGGCATACAAGCAGGCGATTGCGGCAAAATAACGAGGCCTCGCCGGCTTGGCCGCCGCTTCCGGCGAGGTGTAGGCTCATCCAAACGCAGCGGAGCGTTGCCAATAATAAATCCGCCTCGAACTTGTCGTTTTGCGCCGTCTGCGCGCGCTGCAATTTCATAAGGATGCGAAAATGCATGACCGCCCCCTGATTACACTTGCCTTGATCGCGGCAATGACGCTCGGCGCCTGCGAAAAAAAGCAGGAAGCGGCGACGGCGCCTTATGAGGTGGAAGAGACCGCACTCTCCCAATTGTCGGCCGATCTCGCGGCGGGGAAAACCACATCTGTGACCGCGACGCAGGCGTATATCAACCGCATGAACACTATGGATGCAGGTCTGAACGCTGTGATCTTGATTGCGCCCGATGCCCTCGAACAAGCCGCCGCTGCCGATGCGCGGCGGAAGGACGGCAAGTCTTTGGGCCCGCTCGACGGCATTCCCATTCTCTTCAAGGACAACATCGACACGAAGGGTTTGCGCACGACCGCGGGCTCCTATGCGCTCGAATTCAATGTGCCTGAAAAAGATTCCACCGTTGTCGCGCGTTTGCGCGGCGCGGGTGCGGTGATCCTCGGCAAGGTGAATACATCGCAGTGGGCGGGGTTCCGCACGACGAAGGGCCTCAACGGTTCGACCGTCGGGAAGGGGCCGCACAATCCCTATGATCTTTCGCGCTCGCCGGCCGGTTCCAGTTCAGGCTCTGGCATCGCAGCTGCGGTGAGTTTCGCGGCTGCGACAGTCGGCACCGATACAGGCGGGTCCATCATTGGACCTTCGAATAACAACGGCATCGTAGGCCTGAAGCCGACGATCTCGCTTGTGCCGCGCGTCGGTATCGTCCCGATCAGCATGGATCAGGATTCCGCCGGTCCAATGGGCCGCACAGTGCGCGATGTGGCGATGCTTCTGAACGTCATGGCGGGCAGCGACCCGGCCGATCCGTGGAGCGCGGACGCCGATGCACATAAGAAAGACTATGTTGCGGCCCTAAGTCCCGACGCCCTCAAGGGCAAGCGGATCGGCGTCCTGCGCGGTATGCGCGGGTACGGCGAGGAAACGATGGGTCTTTTTGAAGAGGCCCTCGGTGTTCTTAAGGGACAAGGCGCAGAACTCGTCGAAATTCCACCGGGCAGTATTCCGGATGCCTCCGATGAGATGCGTGTCATCCTGCTCTATAGTTTCAAGGAAGATATCAACAACTATCTCGCCGGAACGCCGGTGGCGGTGAAGAGCCGTACGCTGACCGATCTCATCGCTTTCAATAACGCCGACCCGCGCGAAAGCATGCACACGTCCGACATTTTCGAGGACGCGGACAAAACGATGGGCGGACGTCAAGCCCCCGAGTACATCGCCGCTCATAATAGCGCGAAGCAGAAGACTCAAGCCGACGGCTTCGACAAGGTGCTGCGTGAGTACAATGTTGTGGCGCTCGTGAATCCCACCAGCGGCCCGGCCGAAGCGATCCAACCGGACGGAACGGCGACCAGCCACGCGATCAAAGTGCCTGCTGGCGCGGTGGTCTCCGCGACATCCTCGACCATGATCGCTGGGTATCCGCACCTTTCGGTACCGATGGGGCTCTACAAGGGGCTCCCGGTGGGTCTTTCTTTCATCAGCACGGCCTGGCAGGAAGATCTGCTCTTGTCCCTCGGTTACGCGTACGAACAAGCTTCGAAAAAGCGCGTGCCGCCGACGGCCTACAAACAGCCCGCCGCGAACTGATTACGTGTGAGGAGATCGAACATGCACAGGTGTCGCCCTCTGACCGCACTCGCGTTGGTCCTTTCCCTTTCGCTGACGGCCTGTGAGAAGAAAGAGGCCGCTGCACCGTATAATGTGGAGGAAGTGGCGCTTTCGCAGATTTCGGCTGACCTTGCCGCAGGCAAGGTCACTTCTGTAGCGGTCACGCAGGCCTACATCGACCGCATCAACAAATATGACGGCGCCTTGAATGCCGTGATCGGCGTGATGCCCGACGCGCTGGAGCAGGCAGCGGCCTCCGACCAACGCCGGAAAGACGGCAAATCCTTTGGGCCTATGGATGGGATTCCCATTCTCCTGAAGGACAATATCGATGCGGTTGGCTTGGCGACCACGGCGGGATCGTTCGCTCTGATCGACAATCTACCCGTCAAGGATTCCGAAGTGACCCGGCGCTTGCGCGAAGCGGGCGCGGTTATCCTCGGAAAGACGAATACCTCGCAGTGGGCCGGGCTGCGGACCGAAGAGTCTTTTAACGGCAGCACTGTCGGCGGCGGCACACATAATCCGTACGACCTCACGCGCTCGGCCGCCGGGTCCAGCAACGGGTCGGGGATCGCCGCCGCGGCCAGCCTCGCGGCCGGAACGATGGGCACCGACACCACCGGCTCGATCATTAGTCCGTCTTCCTATATGGGCCTGGTCGGAATGCGCCCGACGATTGCGTTGATCTCACGGCGTGGCATCGTCCCCATCAGCCATACACAAGATACGTCGGGTCCGATGACGCGAACGGTCACCGATTTCGCCATGATGCTGAATGTGGTGGCGGGCAGCGATCCCGCCGATCCCGAAAGTGCGGATGCCGATTCTCACAAGGCCGACTACGTGAAAGCGCTTTCTACGGAAGCGCTCAAAGGTAAGAAGCTCGGTGTGTTCCGCGGTACGCGCGGATATAACGAAACGACCGCGGCTGTTCTTGACGAGGCCATCAAGGTCCTTCAAGCGGAAGGCGCGGAAGTGGTGGAACTTCCGGCCGATCTCTTGGAAGACACGAGCCAGGAGCAACGTGTCATCATGATTCACGAGATCAAGGAAGACATGGCCGCGTACCTGGCCGACGCGCCGCCCAGCGTGAAACCGCGCACGCTCGCGGACCTGATCGAATTCAACAAGACGGACGCGCGCGAGAGCATGCATGGACAGGACATGTTCGAAGAAGCGCAAGCCACGAACGGCCGCCAGGATGATGTATATGTGAAAGCGAAGGCATACGCCCAGCGCCGCGCCGGCGTCGAAGGCTTCGGCCGTGCCTTCAAGGAGTTCGGCGTCGATGCGGTGATCGGTCTCTCCCGAGGTCCGGCTGAAGTCATCCCGCCGGATGGGAAGGGCGGTGAGCATGTTGCCGGCGTGCGCGCCAAGGGCGCTGCGCCGCCGCATATGAGCGGTAACGCCGCGTTGGCGGGGTATCCGAATCTGACCGTGCCGATGGGCCTCGTGAGCGGCCTGCCTGTCGGCCTGTCGTTCGTCGGCCCCGCGTGGTCCGAGGCGGCACTGGTCGGATTTGGCTATGATTTCGAGCAAGCGTCGAAGAAGCGTGTTCCGCCGGTTAATCCCCTGCACAATATCG
>JAIUPE010000069.1 GCA_020160875.1 Pseudomonadota bacterium | reverse complement strand
AAATCCGATTCCGCCACGCCAATTTTTATTTTCGAGTGTCGCTCTTAATTCCAAAACTCGCCCGGCGTTTGCGGCAAATACTCGCGAACTTTGAAATTGCGACGCTCGGATAGAAAACAAACAGGGACCCGTGTGGGTCCCTGTTTATGCGCGCGCGTGCGTGTGTGCGGCGATGTGGCGAGCGGAGCTCGTCTCCTTCCTGTTGCGGCGTTTAGACAGTGATGTGTGCATCATCTTTCCTGCCTAGGTCTTATGCGCGAAGTTTAGCAAAGCTCAGACACAGAGCTAAAGGATGCAGATGGTAATGTTGCTACGCACAATGGCGCGCGTGTAACAAGCGCGTCCGCGCCAAGTCTGTGCAGAAGTCTTTGATTCCTGTACATTGTTCGGATGTTTGCGACGAATGTTAAGGTGGGATCATGATCCGTACGCGCACGATCCTCGCGATGGTTGCTCTTAAAGTTGGGTTTGCGCTTCTGGTTGGGCTCGTCCTGCTGGGGCCGGCGGCGTTCGCGCCGGCGCGCGCGCAGATCATGCCGAGCCAGGGGATCGATATTCCCTGGTTCACCTCCAAAGCCGAAAAGGCGCAGCGCGACGCCTGTCGTCGCAATCTGCCGGAGTGCCGCTCATCCGTGCGCGCGCAGATGGCCATCGAGGAATCCATCACCGTGATCGTGCCGTGGGCCGGCCTTGGGATCGCGATCATCGGCGTGTTGTTCTGGCTGCGCGGTCAGGAGAAAAAGCGCGAGCGGCAAAAGAAGCTCGCGCGCATGCATCACACGCCCGGTGCATTCAAACAATTGGACAAGGACAAGCAGGAGCGGCGCGGCGGCGGCGGCGGCGACGGCGACGAGGAAGCGGACCGTCCGGCGTATTAGGATTGGCTACCGCCTAATCCTACCTGTCATCGCTCGTTTTGTGCGGATGATCCATCGCATAACAGATGCCGATGCCTTGGGAGAAATGGATTGCCCGCGTCGCGCGCGCACGCGCGGTTCATAAATTGGCGCAGCTTCGTTCGCCGTGGGGGCAATGACGGTTGCCGAATGAGTTAGCCGACGTGCTCGCGCAGGAACGCGGCGCCGAAGTTGGCGCCGGCGTTGTCGATGCCGTGCTGTAACCCCGGGATGATCATGCTTTGCACCGGCACGCCGAGGTCCTTGAGGACTTTTTCCGTTTCGACGGTGGCGCGCACCGGAATGACGGGGTCTTCGGCGCCGTGCACGAGCGCGACCGGCGGCTTGGTCTTGATTTCACCGGGGAGTTTATCGGCGGCGCTCAAAGCGCCCGAGAAACCGAGGATGGCGCCGATCTTCTGCGCGCGGCGCAGGCCAACATGCAGGCTCATGATCGTGCCCTGCGAGAAGCCGATGAGGGCGAGGCGCTCGGGCGCGAGGCTGTGCGCCGCCAAGATTTGATCGAGGAAAAGGTCGAGGCGCACTGCGGCTTTCACGACGCGTTCATTCATGGCGCGGAAGGTCTCCCCCATGCGCAACGGGTCGCGCTGGATCGCGTCTGGATCGAAACCTGCGAGGCTGTACCATTGGCGTCCGCCCATCATGCCGCCTTCCCAGGGGTCCGGTGCGTTCGGCGAATAGAAGATCGCGTCCGGAAGGGCATGGGCGAAAAACGGCGCGAGCGAAATCAGATCGTCGCCGTTGGAGCCGTAGCCGTGGGCGAATACGACGGCCGATGTCGGCGCCTTGCCTGACGCGGGCGCGCGCATAGGACCTTGAAGTGCATCGATATTCGCCATTACGACCTCATGCTACCTTGCACTGCGAAACAGTCTTATGCTGTAGCCGATGTCGGAACATGACGCCATCCTGTTTGCCAACGCTGCGTTTTACGCCGCCTTCTCGACGCATGATGCCCGTGCGATGGAGAACGTGTGGGCGGCCGACAAACTGGTCAGCTGCATCCACCCGGGACGCACGGCGATCACCGGGCGCGAGGCGGTGATGCGGAGCTGGCAGGCGATCCTCGGAAATCCTGAAGTCGTGCGGATCACGCCGCATGCCGAGAAAGTCCATGTGCAGGGCGATATCGCCATCGTGACCTGCGTCGAGCAGGTCGTGATCGCGTCCGGGCCCCAGTTCCTCGTCGCGACCAACATCTTCGTGAAGACCGGGGCGATCTGGACCATGGTTCATCACCATGCCGGCCCGGCCGAGGTGGACCCCAGATTGGTCCAAAACCCGCAAAAACCGGCCTTGAACTAGGCTTTGGCCCGCATTTGAGCCCCGTGGATTGCGCCGTCAGGCGCACTTGTCTATAAACCGCGCAAATTTGGGTCTATTTCCTTTACCACCTCACTCCGGAGCGAGACGTAAGTCATGGCTATTCAACGCACCTTCTCGATCATTAAGCCCGACGCCACCCGCCGCAATCTGACCGGCGCCATCAACGCGATGCTGGAAAAGGGCGGTCTGCGCATCGTCGCGCAAAAGCGTCTCCAGCTTTCCCGCGCTCAGGCGGAAGCCTTCTACGGCGTCCACAAGGAGCGTCCGTTCTTCAACGACCTGTGCAACTTCATGATCTCGGGCCCGATCGTCGCTCAGGTCCTCGAAGGCGAGAACGCCGTGGCGCGTAACCGTGAGATCATGGGCGCGACCAACCCGGCGAATGCCGCCGAAGGCACGATCCGCAAGGTCCACGCGGAATCGATCGAAGCCAACTCGGTGCACGGTTCTGACTCGCCGGAAAACGCGGCCATCGAAATCGCGTTCTTCTTCTCCGGCATCGAAATCGTCGGCTAACGAACGAAGCGCGGGCGGGCCTCATGACCGTGATGCCCGCCCGTCCTCGTATCGGCTTCCTCGCGTCCCACAACGGGACGAATATGCGTGTCATCGTCGCGGCGATGCGCGCCGGCGCCTTGAGCGCCGACCCCGCGGTGCTCATCAGCAACAATCGCGACAGCACCGCCATTGCCTGGGCCGGCGAAAACAACGTGCCCTGGGCGCACCTCAGCGCCAAAGTCACCGGATCCGATGAAGCGACGGACGCCGCCATTGCCGAATCGCTGAAAAGCCACGGTGCGGATCTCGTCGTGCTGGCGGGCTACATGCGGAAATTGGGCCCCGCGACCCTCAAGGCGTATCACCGGCGCATCCTCAACGTACACCCCGCGCTTTTGCCGAAGTTCGGTGGGCAGGGCATGTACGGCGCTTTTGTGCATGAAGCTGTGCTGAAAGCCGGCGCGCGCGAAACCGGCGCGACCATCCATATTGTCGATGGCGAATACGACCATGGTCCGGTGGTGATGCAGGCGCAGGTGCCCGTGGAACCGGGCGATACGGCGCAAACCCTGGCTGCACGCGTGCAGGCGCGCGAGCAGACGCTTTATCCCGAAGTCTTGAAGAAGATTATCTCAGGCGAGATCGATCTGGACCGGCTGACCTAGTCCAGCCAGCGATCGAGGTTCAGCATCTTCACGCGCGGCTCCGAACCGCGGCTGACGACCATGCCGATGCGCATGACCGTTTCGCCGTGATCGGTGAGAAGCTTCGTGGCGTCATCGGCCTTTTCCGGCGAAACGACGGCGACCATGCCGACGCCGCAGTTGAAGGTGCGCGCGAGCTCGGCGCTTTCGATGCCGCCCATCTTGGCGATCCACTTCATCATCGGCGGCAGCGCAATGGCGCCCGCGTCGATGTCGGCGCCGACGCCGTCCGGCAGCACGCGCGGCACATTGTCGACAAAACCGCCGCCTGTGATGTGCGCGAGGGCCTTGATGTGCCCGGCGCGGATCGCGGCCAGGCAGCTCTTCACATAGATGCGCGTCGGGGTAAGCAGGGAGTCCGCCAGCGTGCCGATGCGCGCGAACGGCGCCGGGCTGTCAAAGCCGTGGCCGCTTTTCTCGACCACGCGGCGCACGAGCGAATAGCCGTTGGAATGGAAGCCCGAGGACGCGAGGCCAAGGATGATGTCGCCCGGATTGACGGATGCGCCGGTGAGGGCCTGTTCGCGTTCCACGGCGCCGATCGCGAAGCCGGCGAGGTCGTAGTGACCGGGCGCATACATGCCGGGCATTTCGGCGGTTTCACCACCGACGAGCGCACAGCCGGCGATCTTGCAGCCTTCCGCGATGCCGGCGATGACTTCACGCGCCGCGGCGACGTCGAGCTTTCCGGTCGCGAAGTAATCCAGGAACAGGAGCGGTTCGGCGCCCTGCACCACAAGATCGTTGACCGACATGGCGACGAGATCGATGCCGATGGTCCGGTGTTTGTTCACGGCCTGGGCGACGAGGAGTTTGGTGCCGACGCCGTCGGTGGTGGCGACCAGAACGGGATCCTTGAAGCCGGCGGCCTTGAGATCGAAGAAGGCGCCGAAGCCGCCGAGGGAGGCGTCCGAACCCGTGCGCGACGTCGCCTTGGCCAATGGCTTGATGGCTTCCACGAGAGCGTTACCGGCGTCGATATCGACCCCGGCGTCTTTGTAGGTTAAACCGTTCTTCATGAATGCTAAATTCGACCCTAAGGACGCCCGCGCGCGTTCATGCTGCGGGCGAATTATCTTTATTTGAAACTGGTTATGGCAGGTGCCGTTGTGAGGGCCAACATACTTAATCGACGCCGCTTTGCAATGGCCGTAGCAGGGGCCGTTTCGGCCCTTCCGATCGGCGTTTCTTTGCTGTCCGGACGCGCTTTTGCCCAGGCCGCGCCGGCCCCGCTGCGCGGGGTGACGGACGTTTTCGTGGCCGAATCGGTGCCCGTGGACGTGACCGCCGGCAGTGTCGGTGAAGCCCGCGACCGGGGCCTGACGCAGGGCCGTGTTCTCGGTTTCCGCCGCATTCTGGAGCGCATCGTGGCGCGCGACGATTTGCCGCGCGTGCCGCAGCAAAGCGCCGAACAGATCATCGAGATGGTCCGCGAATTCTCTATCGCCAATGAGCGCAGCTCGGCGGTGCGTTACCTCGCCGAGTTGACGGTGCGCTTCAATCCGAACGCTATCCGTCAGCTTCTTCGCAATGCGGGTGTTCCCTTCACTGAGACCTTGAGCCGTCCTCTGGTCGTCGTGCCGGTGATGGTGACCGGCGGTAACGCGAGCCTGTGGGGCAGCGTGTGGCACGATACATGGCTGCGCAGCGAACCGGACGGCGGTTTGTTGCCGCTGATCGTTCCGACGGGCGACGCGCAGGACAACGCGCAAGTGACGGCCGCTGTCGCGGCGGCGAAGGCCACCGGTCCGCTGCTGCAACTCGCCGAACGTTATCAGGCGGGCGGCGTGCTGATGGTGGCCGCGACCATCGACGGCAACGGACCCATCAGTATGGAGATCACCGAAATCCGTCCCGATATGGCGCCGGTGGAAACCGCCGTCACGCATTCGGGCGCGCCGGGCCAGGCCGCGCCCGAAGTCATCGCGGGCGCGGTGGCGACGGCCGCTGCGGCCGCCGCCGATAGTTGGCTGCGGCGTAATCGTGTGTCGTTCGGCGTGAAGAACCAGATGACCGCGCTGGTGCCGGTGACCGACCTGAAAGAATGGTTGAGCATCCGCAATCGCTTGTCCAACGTCGCGCTGGTCGATCAGGTCGACGTGCAGGCGATGACGCGCGACCGCGTGCAGATCACGATCCATTACGCGGGCGAAGAGAATCAGCTGCGTCTCGCCATGGGTCAGCACAACCTGGCCTTCACGCAGCAGAACGGGGTGTGGGTGCTGGAGAACGCGGACGCCGTGCGCCGTACCTTAAACCAGCCGGGCGCCGCCGCGGCGGAAGGCACGCCTCCGTGAAATCCCCGTGCTCCGCATGAGTGAAGCGCGGACCGCGATTCAGCTTGCGCTCGATCTCGGCCACCGGCCGGCGTTCGGGCGCGAGGATTTTCTGGTCGCGCCCGGAAATCAGGACGCCGTGGAATGGATCGACCGCTGGCCCGATTGGCCGGGACATGTGCTGGCACTGTTCGGACCGGCGGGCTGCGGGAAGTCGCACCTCGCCCAAGTCTTCGCCTTGCGCGCGCAGGCGGTCGCTATCGCCGCTCCGGATCTGACGACTGATTCCGTGGGGGCGCTGCTCGGCAGATACAAGGCGTTCCTGGTGGAAGAGGGCGACGCCTGCGACGAGCGCGCGCTGTTTCATCTGTTCAATGGCGTGCGCGAGAGCAAAGGCACATTGCTCCTGACAGGGCGCGAGCCGCCGGCGCGTTGGCCCACCGAACTCCCCGACCTGAAGTCGCGCCTGTCGTCCATTCCGGCGGTGCCCATCGCGCCGCCCGACGACGCGATGATGGAAGCCGTGCTGGTGAAGCTGTTTAGCGACCGCCAGCTTGGCGTCGCGCCGGACGTGATTGCTTACGTGCTGCGCCGCATAGACCGCAGCTTCGCCGCCGCGCGTCACCTTGTCGCGATCGCCGACAAGGAATCGCTTGCGGGTAAACGGCCGATCACCATCCCCCTGGTGAAAAGGCTTATCGGCGAGGAGAGCGCTTAAGCGTTTTTTTCTTCGTTGGCGCCGTGTGCGCGAGATCGCGCGGCCGTAAAAATCCCGCCAACGTGCCGGTTCCCGGCGCGACGCTGCGCCAGCGCGGCGTGTTGAAGCGGATCGTGGTGAGCGCGCAGGTCGGATACTTTTCTTTCAAGTCCGCGAGCGCTTGGCGCTGCCCGGGCGCGGCGCGCGCGATGAGGGCTAGCGCGGCATCCTGAGTCGTGGGGTTGTGACCGACCACCAGGATCGATTGCGCCGTTTCGGGCGCGCGCTTGATGAAATCGAAAAGATCCTGCTCCGGCACCATGTAGAGCGTGTCGGTGAAGACGGTGGGGACTTTGCGTAAGGCGCGGCCAAGCAACGCCAGGGTTTCACGCGCGCGCCGCGCGGTGGAACAGAACACCGCGTCGACCTGAAAGCCCTCGGTGGCGAGGCGCCGGCCCATGGCCTTGGCCGCCGCGATGCCGCGCTTATTCAGCGGCCGTTCGTGGTCCGGCAGTGAAATGTCGCCCCAGTCGGATTTGGCATGGCGCAACAGATGAACGGTTTTCATTTAAGGCGTTTCATTTGATAGGGCGATGGGCGCATGATAGCCTTAATAGCCTTAAATCATTGCACTTTTATGAACCCCACGGAACCCGCAACAGAGATCAGCCGATCCCGCAGCGCACGCGCCAAGCCGCCGGCGGTGGACTCGTTCAGTCCGCGGGAACGTTTCATCAATCGCGAGCTGTCGTGGCTGGCGTTCAATACACGCGTGCTCGAGGAAGCGCGCAATCCGCGTCACCCCGTGCTGGAGCGGGTCCGGTTCCTGTCGATCTCGGCCTCAAACCTCGATGAATTCTACATGGTGCGCGTCGCGGGCCTCAAAGGTCAGGTGAACGCGGGCATCGCGTTGCCGTCGGCGGACGGCCTCACGCCGCGCGAGCAACTCGATGTGATCAACGACGAAGTGCGCCATCTGTTCAAGCAGCAGGACGAAGCGTGGATCGAGTTGAAGGCGCTTCTCGCCGAGAACCAGATTTTCGTGGTGAGCCCAGACGATTTGTCTGAAGACGACCGCCGGGAACTGGAGGCGCGGTTCCTTGAACATATCTTCCCCGTGTTCACACCGCTGGCGGTCGATCCGGCGCACCCCTTTCCATTCATCCCGAACCTTGGTCACGCGCTGGTGCTGCAGCTCGCCAGGATCAGCGACGGCGAGGTGATGCGCGCGCTGGTGCCGATCCCGACACAGGTGCAGCGCTTCGTGCGCCTCAGGGGGGGCGCGGTGCGTTTCATCCTGGTCGAGGACCTGGTCACGATGTTCCTCGACGCGCTGTTCCCCGGCTTCCGCGTGCTGCAGACGGGCCACTTCCGCGTGATCCGCGACTCTGAAATGGAAGTCGACGAAGAAGCACAAGACTTGGTGACGAGTTTCGAAAGTGCGCTGAAACGCCGCCGCCGCGGGACCTGCATCCGTCTGGCGCTGGCCGGCGACATGCCGCGGGACCAGGTGAAACTGATCTGCGACGAACTCGAGGTCTCGCCGGGCGATAGTTTCAAGATCGAGGGCATGATCGGACAAACCGATCTCAAACAGCTCATTATCGACGAGCGCCCCGACCTTCTGTTCCCGCCGTACAACGCGCGCTTTCCGGAACGCATTCGCGATTTCGACGGCGATTGTTTCGCCGCCATTCGCCAGAAGGACATCGTGGTCCACCATCCGTTCGAATCCTTCGACGTGGTGGTGCAGTTCCTGCGTCAGGCCGCCCGCGACCCGAATGTGCTCTCGATCAAGCAGACGCTGTATCGCACCAGCAAGGACAGCCCGATCGTGAAGGCGCTGGTGGAAGCCGCCGAAGCCGGGAAGTCGGTCACCGCGATGGTGGAGCTGAAAGCGCGTTTCGACGAGGAAGCCAACATTCGCTGGGCGCGCGATCTTGAGCGCGCGGGCGCCAACGTGGTTTTCGGCTTCGTGAACCTGAAGACCCACGCCAAGATTTCACTGGTCGTGCGCCGCGAGGGCGCCGAGACGCGCTCCTATGTGCACTTCGGCACCGGCAATTATCACCCGGTCACCGCGAAGATCTACACGGACCTTTCCTATTTCACGTCGGACCCGGCGCTGTGCCGCGACGCGGGCCGCGTGTTCAACTACATGACCGGCTATGCGCAGCCGGACGCGCTGGAAAAGCTTTCGATCGCGCCCTTGGGCCTGAAAGACCGCATTCTGAAATTGATCGCGGACGAGATCGAGCACGTAAAACAAGGTCGCCCCGGTACGATCTGGGCGAAAATGAATTCGCTGGTCGACCCCGATATCATCGACGCGCTGTACCGGGCGTCGCAAGCCGGCGTGAAGATCGATCTCGTCATTCGTGGTATTTGCGGGTTACGGCCCGGGGTGCGGGGCCTTTCCGAAAATATCCGCGTGAAGAGCATCATCGGCCGGTTCCTCGAACATTCGCGCATCATGTGCGTCGGGAATGGCCATGAGATGCCGTCACCCCACGCCAAGGTGTTCATCTCCTCGGCGGACTGGATGCCGCGCAACCTGATCGCGCGCGTGGAAAGCTTTGTGCCGATCGAGAATCCCACCGTACAGCAGCAGGTGCTGGATCAGATCATGGTGGCGAACATGAACGACAACGAGCAAAGCTGGGTGCTGCAGCCGGATGGGCGCTATATCCGCGAGCAGGCCGGCGAACGTCCGTTCTCGGCGCATGAGTATTTCATGACCAACCCCAGTCTTTCGGGCCAGGGCAGCGCACTGGAACGCGCCAAGAAGCGCCTTCCCAAGCTGGTTCCCAGCCGCCGGTAACTCTGATATCAAACGGGCAACATGGGTGGCCGTCCGGCCGCCCCGTTCCAATCTATTTTCGTTCGTTGATGGCCCGGAAAGTCACATCTAAACCCCGGCGCGTTGAGAGCAAGCGGCCCCGCAAACCGGTGGCCGTCATCGACATCGGTTCGAACTCCGTGCGCCTCGTCGTCTATGACGGTCAGACGCGCACGCCCATTCCCCTGCACAACGAGAAAGCGATCTGCGCGCTCGGCAAGGGGCTGGAAAAAACGGGCAAGCTGAACCCCGACGGTGTGAAGATGGCCTTCGACAGCGTGGGCCGGTTCGTAAAGATCTCGCGCGCGCTTGGCGCGGGTAGCATCGACGCGCTCGCCACGGCCGCCGTGCGCGATGCCGCCGACGGGAAAGCCTTCGCGAAGGCTTTGGGCCGCAAGACCAAGATCAATGTACAGATCCTCAGTGGAAAGCAGGAGGCGGAGCGCTCGGCGCTCGGTGTCCTGTGCGGCATTCCTGACGCCGAAGGGATTGTCGCGGATCTCGGCGGCGGCAGCCTGGAACTGGTGAAGGTCGGCAATCGCCGCATGAGCGAGCACACGACCATGCCGCTGGGATTGTTGCGTCTTACGGAAGCCGCCGAAGGCGACCGCGACAAGGCGCTGTCGATCATCGACAAGGCGCTCGACAAGCATAAGTGGGTCATGAAACAGCGCGACCAGACGCTCTATGCCGTGGGCGGCGCATGGCGCTCCCTCGCGCGCGTCTGCATCGCGCAGATGAACTATCCGCTGCATGTGCTCGACAACTTCACCCTGGAACGGCAGCAGGCGATTTCGCTGTTTGATGTGATCTCGCGCCTGTCGCAGCGCAGTCTGGAACAGATCAAGGGCGTGTCTAAATCCCGTCTCACCACGCTGCCTTTGGGTGCGGCGGTGCTGGAGCGCCTTCTGGAGGTCGTCAAACCGCGCTCGCTGGTGTTCTCGATCTACGGGATGCGCGAAGGGCAGTTCTTCAAGGACCTTCCGGCGAGCGTCCGTAAGCAGGACCCGATCATCAGCCTCGCCGAGGAAATGGCGCGCGCCGCCGGACGCTCGGTGGAAGCGGGCTATGAGTCCTTCAAGTGGATGAGCGGCCTGTTCAAGGACGAAAGCGCGCGGCAGCGCAAATTGCGCCTTGCGGCGTGCCTGCTGCGCGATGTGTGGTGGACGGAACATCCCGACTACCGCGCCGAGCAAGCGTTCCTGCGCGTTCTCCGACTGCCTTTCCTAGGCTTGGGTCACGAGGACCGCGCCGCGCTCGCGCTCGTGATGTACTACCGCTACCAGTCGGAAGCGACGGCGCCGATTATCGAACAGGCGCACGCGCTGTTGGCGGAATCGCGCATCGAACGCATCCAGACCGTCGGTCTCGCGATGCGCTTGGCCTACGCGCTGTCCGCCGGCGCGCCCGGCTGGGTGAGTAAAACGTCGTTGAAAATCGATGGTGAGAAGTTGGTCCTGCGCGTGCCCGGCGGCGAGCCCTTGTTCCGCACGGGCTCCTACGAACGGCGCCTGAAGCGTCTTGCGGATCACCTGGGCCTCATCGCCCAGATCCGGATCATCTAGCCCTTAGCGTTCAAACACCTCGACATCCTTGCCGTTGGCCGACAGGCCGATGGCGAGTTTGCCGTGTTTGAGTTTGAGGGCGTCTTCGCCGAACAGGTCGCGGCGCCAGCCGTGCAGGGCCGGGACGTCGGCGGTATCGGTGAGCGCGATGGCTTCCACGTCGTCGCTGGTGGCGATGAGACGCTGCGCCACATGATGGCGGTCCGACTTGGTTTTCAGAAGAAGCTTCAAAAGCTCGACGATGGCGCGCGGCGCCGGATTGTCGCCGTTGTCCTGGCGGTCGGGCTTCGGGCAATCGCTTTCAGGAACGGCGCGGCCCTTCGCGATCGCGGCAAGCACGCCGTCCACATACTTGCCGCTGGCAAGCGGTTTGGCGAGGCGCGAGCGTTTGATGTCGTCGGCCGTCACGGGCATGCTGGCGGCGAGTTCGAGGAGTGCATCGTCCTTCGCCACGCGCTGGCGCGGCATGTCGACGGACTGCGCGGTGAGTTCGCGCCAGGCGGCGAGTTCGCGCAGCACGCACAGGAGGCGCGGCGCGCGGGTGCGCGCGCGGATGCGGCGCCAGGCTTCGCGCGGTTCGACGCGGTAGGTCGCCGGATCGGTGAGGGTGTCGGTTTCTTCCTGCAGCCAGGGCAGGCGGCCGGACTTCTCCAGCTTCTTGGCAAGCTGCTGGTAAACCTTGCGCAGGTGGGTGACGTCGCCGAGCGCATACTTGATCTGGCGGTCGGTGAGAGGGCGCTGCGACCAGTCCGTGAAACGCTGGGACTTGTCGAGATGCGCGCCGGCCAGCTTGGACACCAGGGTCTCGTAGCCGACCTGGTCGCCGAAGCCGCAAACCATGGCGGCGATCTGGGTGTCGAAGATCGGGGTCGGGACCTGGGTCGTGGCCGTATAAAAGATTTCCAGGTCCTGGCGTCCGGCGTGGAACACTTTGAGGACCTTAGGGTTGGCCAGAAGGTCATAGAGCGGCTTGAGGTTGATCCCCGGCGCCAGGGGGTCGATGCAGTGGGCCTCGTCGGGGCCGGCCACCTGGACCAGACAAAGCTTTGCCCAGTAGGTGGTTTCGCGCATGAATTCGGTATCGACCGTTACGAACTCGGTCTGGCTCAGCCGGTCACATAATGCGCTGAGCGCGTCCGTGTCTGTAATCAACGTCATGGGGCAGTGTCTTAGCCCCTGAGGGGGCGTACCGCAACCCACGGAAAAGCCTCGGCGCTTGACAAAAGGCGGGGTTCAGTGTGCTTTCACGCCCGCTTAAAAGGGGTTCCGGGCCCCTCAGTGAGACCCCCATTTCCGCCCCTTTCGTAAGGATTAGAGCCGATGCACCGCTACCGTTCACATACCTGTGGCGCCCTTCGCCAGGAGGATGCAGGTAAGGAAGTGAAGATCGCGGGTTGGGTGCATCGCAAGCGCGATCACGGGAATTTGCTGTTCGTGGACCTGCGCGACCAGTTCGGTATCACCCAGTGCGTGGCCGATATCTCGGCCCCGGTGTTCAAGATCCTGGAAGCGGTCCGTCCCGAAAGCGTCATCAGCGTGCTCGGCAAGGTTGTTCCCCGGTCGGCCGAGACCGTGAACGACAAACTGCCGACGGGCCATATCGAGCTCGTCGTGAAAGAAGTCACAATCCTGTCCGAAGCCGCGGTGCTTCCCATGCAGGTGGCGGGCGAGCAGGAATACTCGGAAGAGATGCGTCTCAGCTACCGCTTCCTGGACCTGCGCCGCGAGAAGATGCGCGACAACATGCTCTTGCGCTCGAAGGTCATCGCCTCGATCCGTAAGCGCATGTGGGACGCGGGCTTCTATGAATTCCAGACTCCGATCCTCACGGCGTCCTCGCCGGAAGGCGCGCGCGACTTCCTGGTGCCGTCGCGTATCCATCCGGGCAAGTTCTATGCGCTGCCGCAGGCGCCGCAGCAATTCAAACAGCTGCTGATGACGTCGGGCTTCGATCGTTACTTCCAGATCGCGCCCTGCTTCCGCGACGAAGACAGCCGTGCCGACCGTTCGCCCGGTGAGTTCTATCAGCTCGATTTCGAAATGGCCTTCGCGACCCAGGACGATGTGTTCGACACCATCGCTCCCGTGCTCGCGGGCGTATTCGAGGAGTTCGGCAAGGGCCGGCGCGTCACCAAGACGCCGTTCCCGCGCATCACCTTCGACGACGCGATGGCCAAATACGGCAGCGACAAGCCGGACCTTCGCAACCCGCTCCTCATCACCGATGTCACGCAAGCCTTCAAAGGCTCGGGCTTCGGTCTGTTTGCCAAGAACATCGAGAAAGGCGGCATCGTGCGCGCCGTCGTCGGTCCGAAGTCCTCCGACCAGCCGCGCAGCTGGTTCGATAAGCTGAACGAGTGGGCCCGTGAAAACGGCGCCGGCGGCCTCGGCTACATCCAGTTCAAGGCCGACGGCCCCGCGGGCCCGATCGCCAAGAACCTCGACGCCGACCGCGTCGCGCAGATCAAGGCGGCGACCGGCGCGCAGGACGGCGATAGCGTCTTCTTCGTTTGCGACCAGCCGGCCGTGGCCGCGAAGTTCGCGGGCCTGGTCCGTACGAAAGTGTGCAACGAGCTGAACCTGCTCGACGCCGAACAATTCGCCTTCTGCTGGATCGTCGATTTCCCGATGTACGAGCGCAACGCCGACACGGGCCAGATCGAGTTCAGCCACAACCCGTTCTCGATGCCGCAGGGCGAGATGGACGCGCTGATGAACAAGGACCCCTTGGAGATCAAGGCGTTCCAGTATGATATTGTCTGCAACGGCATCGAACTGTCCTCGGGCGCGATCCGTAACCACCGCCCGGACATCATGTACAAGGCGTTCGAAATCGCCGGCTACACGCAAGCCGACGTCGAAAGCCGTTTCGGCGGCATGCTCAACGCGTTCAAACACGGCGCCCCGCCGCACGGCGGGTCGGCGCCGGGCATCGATCGCATTGTGATGCTGCTGGCCGACGAACCGAACATCCGCGAAGTCATCCTGTTCCCGATGACCGGCCGCGCCGAAGACTTGCTCATGCAAGCCCCGAACACGGTCACGCCGCGTCAGCTGAAAGAGCTGCACAT
Organism: Pseudomonadota bacterium; assembly: GCA_020160875.1. GTDB lineage: Bacteria > Pseudomonadota > Alphaproteobacteria > Rhodospirillales > Rhodospirillaceae > SHVO01. The sequence continues at coordinate 4,794 of JAIUPE010000069.1, read as the reverse complement.
CAAGCTCGACCTGCCGAAGGAAGCGGTGAAGGCGGACGCGAAAGAAGCGGGGAAATAGGCTTTGTTGTCATCCTTGCGGCCATGGCCCTAGGACGATGCTGCGTATGAAATAGAAAAGGCCGGTCCCGAAGGACTGGCCTTTTTTGTTGGGTCTGCGCGCCTACTTCTTCAACCACCCCTGATCGCGCGGCATCGCCGGGTCCGCGGTGATCTTCAGCTCCGCGCAATGGTGGTAGGTGTAACCGCCTTCCGGATTGAAACTGTGGTCGGCCATCCATTGGATGACCTGCAACGTACAATTCTCGCAGTCGATATTCGGGATGCGAATATCGGTTTCCCAGATATGACCCGGGTCAAATCGCTCCGTATGCACGAACAGGCCGTCCACGAGGACGGGCGGCTTCGGGTTCGGGTCGATCTTGGCGGAAACCGAACGCGGGCCTTTTTCCGTTTCGCGCGTCACAGTCTCCGGATCGGGCGGGAGATCGATGGGCTGGCCCGCCAGCGCGATGCGGTAGTGCCCGGGGTGATAGACGGTTTCCTTGATCTTGATGTGGAACTGCGAGCCGCCTTTGACCGGCGTGATCACGCCCGTTACCGGGGTAGAGCCGCTCTTCGTGCCGCCGCAGGGTTCCGCCTTCTGGGGATTGCCGCGCTCATCCTGGGTCAGGATCGGTGTCGGCTCCATCAAATAGAAATGCGAACTCGCTTCCACCGGGATGAAAAGCGCGATCAGAGAAAGATATGCCGGATGAAATTTCATGTGCCCCCCAGGCTTGGTCCAGACGTTAAGTTTATGCGCGCCATTTCAACCCACGGATCACGATTGGGCGAACCTCGGCGAAACAGTGTAACGCGAAAGGAAAGAGAACCTAGCGAACCTTCAGGTTCAGGCGGGCGCGGCGTTCCTGCTTGATCTTGTACATGGCCGCGTCGGCGGCTTCGAGCAGGGGTTTCACGTCGGCCTTGGCGGCGTACATATGCACGCCGCAACTGGCCTTGATCGCGATCTGATTATTGTCCCAGGCCGCGTAGGCGTTATTCAGCTTACGGTCGAGATCCTCGGCGCGGCGCACACCGTTGCGCTTGTTGGAGCGCGGCAGAAGGATCGCGAATTCATCGCCGCCAAGACGGCCGATATAGTCGGTATCGCGGATATGGCCGCGCAGAAGATTGGCGACCGTCAGCAGAACCTCGTCGCCGGCCGCGTGGCCGTAGGTATCGTTGACCGGTTTGAATTCGTCGAGATCGACGAAGATCAGGACGCCGCCGACACCGTGGCGGCGCGCGACCGAAAGTTCATGGGTGAGCGCTTCTTCAAAGCCGCGGCGGTTGAGCACGCGCGTGAGGCCGTCGGTGGTGGCGAGGTTTTCGAGCTCGCCAATCCGGCGTTCCTGGCTCTTCAGGTGATCGGTGATTTCAGCGACGAGAGCGTGCGCGAGCTTAGCGATCTCCATGATCGCGCCCGCGCCTTCAGGCTCACGCGCCGGCGAAGCCTGCTCCGTGAAACGGACAAGCTGCGTGAGCTTCGTGACAATCGACTTCGAAGATGGATCGGAATCCGCAGCGGCTTTACGCTTCGGCTCCGGCGCGCCGGACATCCCCAAACTCCCGTACCCCTGGTTTGGCGGCATTTTCGGAATGGCTGACCGTGCCGTCAACAAACTAAGTTGGTGATGAGGGCGAACCTTCAACCTGTGATGATGATAAAGGAGAAGAAAGCGCGTTTAGGTATGACAGACCGATGCGTTTTCAGGGCTATAGTGCCTGATTTAACAATATAACAATTCAGAGGCCCTGCGGGCGGGGTAGGCTGAGGAGTCGCGAAGCCGGCGCGAATCCTGTTTTGAGTCAAATACGAATCGGGCGAATCGCGCGCCGCGCGGATATGACGGTCAGTGTACGGCAACGGAGTGAGGTTGGGTGTGAAGCTGGTGCGAATTTTGTGTGTGGGTGCGTTTGCCGGTCTTGCATTGAGCGCGGCGCCGTATTCCGAACGCGCGGCGGTGGCCGCGGCCGCGGCGCCCAGCGTTGCGAAGCCGCACCAGCCCCTTGCATCACACAAGGCGGTCTACGAACTCACGTTGCTGCGAACGAAGCCCGGGGATGGCGTTCGCGCCGCGCGCGGCAGCATGATCTACACGCTCGCCGACCGGTGCGACGGTTACACCATCGAAAGCAATATCGCGATGGAGCTGTCGTTCACTGGCGGAAATGTCCAGAAGGTCGATCAACGGTACGCGTCGTGGGAAGCCAAGAACGGCCGTTTTTCAAGCTTCACGATGCACACACTCGAAGACGGCAAACCGGCGAAGACCTACCGCGGCACCATCACGCTCAAGGAGGACGGCTCGGGTACCGCGACGTATGAATCCGACAAGGCCACCAGCTTTGACCTTGCGCCGGGCACGTTGTTGTCCACGGCCCACACCATCGCGCTTCTGGAAAGTGCAGCCGCCGGGAAGAAATTCTTCAGCAGCGCCGTGATCGACGGCTCGTTCGATCAGGGACCGTTCATGGTGACGGCTGCGATCGCGGGCGCGCGCAATGGCCGCGCCATCCTGAAGAAGGAAGACCCCTCCGCCGCGAGCGGGGGAAGCTATTTCCCGATGAGCCTTGCGTATTTCCCTGCGGCGTCCACGGCGCCGATGCCGGAGTATGAACTCGGCATGCAGATCCTGCCGTCGGGCATCAGCCGTTCGATGACCCAGGACTTCGGCGCCTTCACCATCGGCTTCAAGCTGATCGACCTCGAGGCCGTTAAGCCCGAGTGTTGAGCTAGCTCCACAGCCACGCCGCGCCGCGCACGCCCGAGGAATCGCCATAGTAGGGCGGGGTCAGTTTCGTCGCGACGGCATCGGAGAACACGCCCGCCGACCAGAGGCGCGGCACGTCCTCATAAAGCCGCCGCACGCGTGAGAGGCCTCCGCCCAACACGATCACATGCGGGTCGATGATGTTGACGACATGGGCGAGGCCGCGCGCGAGACGGTCTACGTATTTGTCCATGGCGGCGCGCGCGCTGGGATCGTCGGCGCCGGCGATCTGTTCAGCGGTCCAGCCTTGCCCATGGTCGCGCGCGAGGCCGGGCCCTGACAGAAACGTTTCGATGCAGCCGCGGCGGCCGCAATAGCATTGTGGACCGGGGCGTTCCGTGTCCGTGGGCCAGGGCAGGGGATTATGACCCCACTCGCCGGTGATCGCGTTGGGGCCGCTCACCGGGCGCTTGTCGATGACGAGGCCGCCGCCGACACCGGTGCCGAGGATCACGCCGAACACGATGCGTGCGTCCGCGGCAGCGCCGTCCACCGCTTCGGAGAGTGTGAAGCAGTCGGCGTCGTTGGCGAGACGAACCGGGCGGCCCACCGCCGCTGCGATATCCTTGTCCAGCGCGTGACCGATGAGGCAGGTGGAGTTGGCGTTCTTGATAAGGCCGGTGGTGGGCGAGATCGCGCCGGGAATGCCGACGCCGACGCTGCCGCGTTCGCCCAGCGCCGTATCCGCCGCATGTACGAGATCGGCGATCGCGCGCACGGTCGCTTCATAGTTGCCGGACGGTGTGACCACTCTTTGGCGGAACCGCTCGGCGCCGTCGCGATCCAGTGCGATGGCTTCGATCTTGGTGCCGCCGAGGTCTATGCCGATTCTATGGGACATGTGCGGTAGTCTGCCCGACAGACGCCGTGATAAGAAAGAGCCCATGACGACACTGCTCATCACCCATGGCGATTGCCTCGCGCACGACACCGGGGCTTATCACCCGGAGCGCCCCGACCGGCTGCGCGCGGTGTTGAAGGCGATGGAGCAGGATGATTTCCGGGGGCTGATCCGCGAAGAGGCGCCGCGCGCGAGCCTTGACGCCATGGCGCGCGCCCATCCGGGCGATTTCGTCAGGCAAATCCTCGCCGCGATCCCCGATCACGCCTTGCGGCAGATCGACGCCGACACGGTGATCTCCCCGGGCTCGGGCGAGGCGATGCAGCGCGCGGCGGGGGCCGTGGTGCGCGCGGTGGACGCCGTGGCCAAGGGCGAAGCGGACAACGCTTTTTGCGCGGTGCGCCCGCCGGGTCATCACGCCGAGTCCACGCGGGCCATGGGATTTTGCCTGGTGAACAACGCCGTGGTCGGCGCCATGCACGCCCGCGCCGCGCACGGCCATAAAAGAGTGGCGGTGGTCGATTTCGATGTGCACCACGGCAACGGCACCCAGGAAATGTTCTGGGACGACGCCGACGCCTTTTACGCCTCCAGCCATCAGTACCCGTTTTATCCCGGGACCGGCGGCGTCAAGGAGCGGGGCGCGCACGGAAATATCGTGAACGTGCCGTTGGCGGCGGGGTCCGGTTCGGACATCTTCCGGAGCCGGTTCGCCGATGAAATCCTGCCGGCGCTGGAGGCCTTCAAGCCGGGCCTTCTCATCATTTCGGCGGGTTTTGACGCCCATAAGGACGATCCCCTGGCCGAACTGCGCCTCACCGAGACCGATTTTGCCTGGGCGACGGCCAATCTGATGGATGTGGCCCGCAAAGTCTGCGGCGGACGGGTGGTGTCGGTGCTCGAAGGAGGCTACAACCTGGACGCATTGGCGGACAGTGTTACGGCACATGTCCAAACGTTGAAGGATCACTAGGGCGTGTTCTGGAAAAGTGTGACGCGCGCGAAGGCGCGCATATCTAAGTGCCGGCCGTGGCCGGCGGGGTTCTCCGATAAGAACACGCCCAAAAAGGAAAGACTCTAATGGCGAAGGGCACCGTTCCGGCCGATATCGCGGCCATGGGCTTCGAAGAGGCCATG
>JAIUPE010000068.1 GCA_020160875.1 Pseudomonadota bacterium | reverse complement strand
TTGCGCGTCGTCACGCCGGATCTTCATTCCTATGAAGACTTCTACTTCAAGAAACTCTCCTGCATCCCCGGCGTGCGGGAGGCGTCGACGTTCGTCAGTCTTTCCGAAGTCAAAATGACCACCGTGCTGCCGTTGCCGCGCCGCTGATCAGGCGGGCGCGAGGGGCGTCAGGGGCGCCGTCGAGACCATCTTGTCCAAGACGAAAGATGTGCGTACCGCCTGCGCGCCGGGCAAGGTCATGATCTGGTTGAGGACGCCGCGCGTGTAAGCGTCGAGGTCGGGCGCGATCACATGCAAAAGAAAGTCGGTGTCGCCCGACAAGAGATAACAGGCGCGCAGGTTCTCCAGCTTTTTGATCTCCACCATGAAGCTGTCGGCGGTCACCTTGGCTTGCCTGTCGATCGTCACGGCGACGAAGGCTTCCACCTGATAGCCGATGGCGCGCAAGGAGACGTTGGCGCCATAGCCGACAATCACGCCGGCCCTCTCCAGCTTGTCGATGCGCTTGTGGCACGCGGTAGCGGAGAGGTTCACGCGTTCGGCCAGATCAACGATCGCAATCCGGCCTTCGCTTTGCAGGACCTTCAGAATGCGGATATCGGTGCTATCAAGCTCAATCATAGTGAAAATCACACCATTTTTAACAAATTAGTGTGATTATATCATTATCTAAATGAAAATGCTCACGATTTCGCCGAGATCGCCCCCCGTTCCCCCGTTACACTTTTCAGACGGTTCGGAATGTTTGGGAGGATACCGCATGGCCAAAGCACAGGCTGTCAAAGCCGATCATAACGTCACGGCGAGTGTGGATTGGGAGAAGGTGGCCCGCGCGTTGTTTCTGTCGCGCCGCCTCGACGACATCGAGGAGCAGAAGCTGCTTCCCGAGCGCAAGATGTTCTACCAGTTTTCGGGCCGCGGTCACGACCTCGCGCAGATCATCCTCTCGCAGCGCCTGACGCATGCTTATGACGCCGCGGCAGGTTACTACCGCTCGCGTCCGTTGCTGCTCGGCCTCGGTATTCCGCTTGAAGAGGTAATGGCGGCAACCTTGATGAAGGTCGGCGGCTACAGCGACGGCAAGGACGTCGGCACCGTGTTCAACTTCCCCAATCCCGGCGGCGCGAAAGGCCTGCCCATGGCGGGCGGTGTCGGCACCCAGTACACCCCGACGGCCGGCTGGGCGCAGGCGATCGAATATTATCGTAATGTGCTGAAGGACAAAAACGTCGGCAATGCCATCGCCGTCGTGCTCGGCGGCGACGCCTCCGTCGCCACCAACGGCTTCTGGGCGTCGCTCACGATCGCAACGACCCTCAAGCTGCCGATGCTGTTCTATATCGAGGACAACGGCTACGGCATCTCGGTGCCGTCCACGTTCCAGACACCGGGCGCGAACATCGCGCTCAACCTCGCGAGCTTCAAGAACCTCACCATCTTCAACGGCGACGGCACCGATCCGGCCGAAGCCGCGCGCCTCGTGAACGAAGCGACCACGCATGTGCGCGATCGCCAGGGCCCGGCGCTGCTGCGCCTCACCGTGCCGCGCCTGGCCGGTCACTCGGGCCAGGATACGCAGACCTACAAGGGCGCCGCGCGCATCGCGGAAGAACGGACCCGCGACCCGTTGCCGAAGTTGAAAGCCTTCCTCGTCCCATCCGTCTTCTCCGAACAGAAGTGGGCGGAACTCGAGGCGCAGGCCGGCCGCGATGTCGAAGCCGCGCTCGAAGCGGCCTCCAACCGCCCCAACCTCGATACGCAGCAATTGAAGCGTCACGTCTTCGCGGAAGTCGATGAGGCCGGCAAACCGGAGTTGCAGCAGATCGGCGGCCTCGCCACCGCGGGCCACCAGTTCCCGGCCTCCACTGAAATCGCGAACCCACAAGGTCCGCGCATCAACATGGTCGCGGCGATCCGTAAGACCCTCGAAGTCGAACTCGCGACCAACCCGAAGATGGTTCTGTTCGGCGAAGACGTCGGCCCCAAGGGCGGTGTGCACGCCGTGACGATGGGTCTCCAGGAGAAATTCGGCGACCAGCGCGTGTTCGACACCAGTCTCTCCGAAGAAGGCATCATCGGCCGCGCCGTCGGCATGGCGATGGCGGGTTTGCTGCCGGTTCCGGAAATCCAATTCCGCAAATACGCCGAGCCCGCCGTCGAGCAGCTCAACGACTGCGGCACGCTTCGCTGGCGGACCGGTAATCGCTTCGCCGCGCCGATGGTCGTGCGCATGGCGGGCGGATTCTCCAAGTGCGGCGATCCGTGGCACAGCCAGACCAACGAAGTGCAGTGGGTGCACGCGATCGGCTGGAAAGTCGCGGTGCCGTCCAATGCCGAGGATGCGGTCGGTCTTTTACGCGCGGCCTTGCGCGGCAATGATCCGGTGGTGTTCTTCGAACACCGCGCGATGCTCGACCATGCTTGGGCGCGCCGTCCGTATCCGGGCGACGACTATGTCGTTCCGTTCGGCAAGGCCGCCAAGACCATGACCGGCGAGCACATCACCCTGGTCGCTTGGGGGGCGATGGTCGACCGTTGCGAAGAAGCGGCGAAAGCTTCGGGTTATACGGCGGACGTCATCGATCTGCGCACGCTGATGCCGTGGGATAAGGACGCGGTCATCGAATCCGTGCGCAAGACCAAGCGCTGCCTGGTCGTGCACGAAGATAACGCCACCGCGGGTTTCGGCGCCGAAATTCTCGCCGTCGTCAGCCGCGAATGTTTCCTCGATCTCGACGCGCCGCCCGAGCGTCTCACCATGCCGGATATCCCGAGCCCTTATAATCCGGTGCTGCTGCAGGCGGCGGTCCCGGGCATCGATACGATCCGCGACGCTATTGTCGATCTCGTGACGTTTTAAGAGGGTCGCCATGACGGACATCATTGTTCCTTCCGAACAGACCGAAGGCACGCGCTTCAAGTTCAAAGGCTGGCTGAAGGCCGCCGGCGCGCAAGTGAAAGTCGACGAGCCGGTGGCCGAGCTGGAGACCGACAAGGTCACGATGGAAATCGTCGCGCCCGTCGCCGGCGCGCTCGAACATCTGCCCATCGAAGTCGGCTCGGACGTGACACCCGGCGCGCTGATCGGACGTATTTCGTCCGGCGCGCCCAAAGCGGCGGCCGCGCCGTCGCCCGTTGTTGCCGCCGTCGCCACGTCTGGCGCGAAGGCGCCGCCGGCGCCGCTCGCGCCGCGTGAGCGTGCGCACGTTGGTAGTGAAGCCGGGCCGGCGCTCGGTCTCTCGCCGACCGTTCGCCGACTGATCGCCGAGCACAATGTCGATCCGAAGAACATCCAGGGCACCGGCCGCGGCGGCCGCGTGACCCACACCGACGTGCTGGCCTATGTGCAGGGCGGTGGCGCCAAGGCCGCGCCGGCCCGTACGCCTGCGCCAGCCGCCAAGCCGCAAGGCACGCCGACGGCCGGTGGCCGCATGATCCCGCACACCAATATCCGCCGCGCCATTGCCGAACACATGGCCAATAGCGTCGCGACCGCGCCGCACGTCACGGCCGTGTTCGAGGTGGATTTCAGCACCATCATCGCGGACCGCAAAAGGAAGAAAGCCAAAGGCGGCGCCGACTACGCGAACCTCACCTATACCGCCTATTTCGTCGCGGCCTGCGTCGAAGCCCTGCAGGCAGTGCCGGTCATCAATAGCCGCTGGCATGACGACGCGGTGGAGGTGTTCGACGATATCAACATCGGTGTCGGCACCGCGCTCGGCGACGAAGGTTTGGTCGTGCCTGTGATTCACAAAGCCCAGATGCTGTCCTTGAACGGCATTTCGCGCCAGCTCACCGATCTCACCAACCGCGCCCGCACCGGCAAACTGCAGCGCGCCGATGTCTCGGGCGGCACATTCACCATCTCCAACCACGGCGTGTCGGGTAGCCTTCTGGCCGCCCCGATCATCATCAACCAGCCGCAGTCGGCCATCCTCGGGATCGGCAAGCTGGAGAAGCGGGTGATCGTGCGCGAAGTCGATGGGCAGGATACAATCCAGATCCGCCCGATGGCTTACGTCTCGCTGACCATCGACCACCGCGTGATCGACGGCCACCAGACCAACACCTTCCTCAAGAAGTGGGTGGATGTCATCGAAGGCTGGACTTCAGCGGACTAGTAGGGGGCGTGTTCCGGAAAAATGTGAAGCGGTTTTTTCGACGAGAACATGCCCAAGACATAAGAGTTCAACCATGCCGGTCTACTCATTCGAGAACTTCATTCCCGTCGTCGATCCGACCGCCTTCGTTCACCCGACGGCGGTCTTGATCGGCGACGTGATCATCGGTCCGGGGGTCTACGTCGGTCCCGGCGCCTCCTTGCGCGGTGATTTCGGCACCGTGACCCTCGAGGAAGGCTCGAATATCCAGGACAATTGCGTGATGCATTCTTTCCCGGGCGCCGAGGCGCGCGTGGAGGTGAATGGCCATATCGGTCACGGCGCGATCCTGCACGGTTGTCTCGTGAAACGGAACGCGCTGGTGGGTATGAACGCCGTGGTGATGGATCGCGCGGTCGTGGGTGAGGAGGCCTTCGTCGCCGCCGCTAGCTTCGTCAAAGCCAGCTTCGAAATTCCTGCGCGCATGCTGGCGGCGGGAATTCCCGCTAAGATCATCCGCCCGCTCACCGCTCAGGAAATCGAGTGGAAGGCTCAAGGCACGGTTGAATATCAGATTTTGGCCAAACAGAGCCGGGCGACCATGAAGGAATGCAGCCCTTTGAGCGCTGTCGAGGCGAACCGCCCTCAGCGCTCCGGCGGCTATGTGCCGCTCACGGACCTGAAGCGGGGCTCGTAACTTTCTTTCCCAGGGTTGAACCCTCGGGTCAGATAGCCTACGAATCCCCGCCAGGGGGCTTCCTTATATGGCACGTACGCAGGCGTCAGATTTCAACGACCGGCGCGAGTTCATTATTGAACGCGCGCTCCAGCTTTATGCGGAAAAGGGCTTCCTCGGCGCCTCGGTGGCCGACCTCGCGACCGCCTGCAAAACATCGAAGTCGCTCATCTATCATTACTTCCCTTCGAAAGAGGACATCCTCTTCGAAGCCATGGACTCGCATATCAAAACCCTCAGCAACGCGGCCTCCGGCATCGCGGGCATGGACGGCGCCAGCGCGTCCGACAAGCTCAACGCGCTGATCCACGCTTTCATGCATCTCTATGTGGGAGCTGCGGCGCGTCACAAAGTGCTGATCAACGAGCTCTATCATCTGCCGCCGAACCGCCGTGACATCATCGTCGGGCGTCAGCGCCGTCTGATCCAACTGGTGGTCGACCTGGTCGCCGATATCCAGCCTCAGCTGAAGACGCGCCCGGAACTGCTGCGTCCCGCCGCAATGCTTTTCTACGGCATGCTCAACTGGACCCATACCTGGTTCGATCCCAAGGGACCGGCGTCGGTCGATTCCATTTCCGAGCTGATGAGCGATCTGATGATCGGCGGGCTAAAGACCCTGCCGGTGCCGTCGAAGAAGACGCGGCGCTAGAAGCGCGGCCAACGGCCGTGCGACCGGTCAAACGCGCAGCGCGGCCAACGGCCGTGCGACCGGTCAAACGAGAAGCGCGGCCGACGGCCGCGCGACCGATCCACAGCGTTAGACGTCGTAGTCCAAAACAACTTTATCGGAGACCGGGAACGCCTGGCAGGTGAGCACGAAGCCCTGTGCGATGTCCTCGGGCGCGAGGCCGTAGTTGGTCTTCATCTGCACTTCGCCTTCGATGACCTTGGCCTTGCAGGTGGCGCACACGCCGGCTTTGCAGGCGAACGGTGCGGGCAAACCGGCCGCGCGCGCGTTCTCGAGGATGCTACCCTTGTCGGCGTCGTAGGCCAGCGTACGCAGACGCCCGTCGATGCGCACCTGCACCTTCGAGCCTTGCGCCTTTTTTTCCAGCGCGGCGACCGAGGGGTCTCGCACGGGCGCAGGCAAACCATCGGCCGTGAAGCGCTCAATGAGGATCTTCTCCGGCGGAATGCCGTGCTTCTTCGCGGCTTCCTCGGCGGCGGTCATCATGGGGCCGGGGCCGCAGATGAAGACGGCGTCAATGGCGCGGTCGCCGACCAGCAGATTCAGCGCCTCGGTCGTTTTGGCGAGATCGAGGCGGCCGTTGAAAAGATCCACTTCGCCTTCTTCCTCGTCGAGGAAGTGATACAGCTCGAACTGGGACATGTAGCGGTCCTTCAGGTTCGCGAGCTCTTCCAGAAACATGATCGTGTGGCTGGCGCGGTTACCGTAGAACAGCACGAACTCGCTGTCCGGTTCTTCGCGCAGGCCGGTCTTCAGAAGTGACAGGATCGGCGTAATGCCCGATCCGCCGGACATGAGCAGGTAGCGGCGCTTCTTTCCCTTCTCGAAGGTCCAGGTGAAGCTGCCGTGCGGCGGCATCGCGTCGATGACATGGCCGGCCTTGATCTCGCGGTTCGCCCAGCTGGAGAAGCGGCCCTGCGGCACTTCCTTTACGGCGATGCGCAGCTCGTTCTCGTGCGGCGCCACGCAGACAGAATAGTTGCGGCGCACTTCCTCGCCATTGATGTCGACCTTCAGTGTCAGATGCTGTCCGGGGCGGAACTGAAACTTCCCCTTCAGCTCTTCCGGGATCTGAAACAGAATCGAAACGGCGTCCGAGGTTTCGCGGCGCACGTCGGCGATCTTCAGCTGATGGAATCCAACGGACATCGTTTCTCTCTTAGTGACACTTGAAGCGGTCGAACGGCTCGCGGCAGGTTTCGCACTGCCAGAGGGCTTTACACGGGGTCGAACCGAAACGGCTGACCTCGCGGGTCTTGATCGAGCCACAGCGCGGACATGTCGCCGGCTGGGCGTTCTTCAGGCCCGGCGCGCCGCTGCCGCGCGGCGGCGGCGCAATGCCATAGGCCTTTAGCTTGTCGCGCCCTGCTTCCGTGATCCAATCCGTGGTCCACGGCGGCGACAGGGCGATCTCAATCTTCACATCGTTCAGCGCGGCTTCGTCCAGCGCCTTGCGGATATCGGACGTAATGACCTGCGTCGCCGGGCACCCACTGTAGGTCGTCGTGATCACGACGCTTTTCGGGTCATCCTTCACGGCCCGCACGATCCCAAGATCGACCACCGAAACCACGGGGATTTCAGGATCGGCAACATGAGACAGCACATCCATGACGCGTTCGCGCCAGGTCATCGGTTCACCACACCGCGTCGGGATAGGCGCGCGGCAGGAACTGCATCTCCGCGAGCAGATGCCCGAGATGTTCGGAATGATGGCCCTTACGCCCGCCGGTCACCGGGCGCGGGTATTTCGGCAATGCGAGGGTGGCTTCGGCGAAGGTCGCGGCCAGCGTCGCGTCGAAGGACGCGCGCAGCTTGGCGGGATCGACGGCGATGCCGGCGCTGATCAGGCCCGCGTCGGCGGGCTCGGCCGTGAAAAGTTCTTCGACAAACCGCCAGCACCATTCGAAGCCATCTTCGACCCGCTCATGGCTCTCTTCGGTGCCGTCACCTAAACGAACGACCCACTCCGCCGCGAGTTCGGCGTGATAGGTGGTTTCCTTGAGCGCCTTGGCGGCGATCTCGGCGAGGCGGGGGTCGCTCGAGCGCATGAGTTCTTGATACAGCGCGCGCTGGTAGGTCGAGAAAATGAACTGACGCGCGATGGTGCGTCCAAAGTCGCCGTTCGGCTGTTCGACCAGCAGCGAGTTGCGGAACTTATTGACGTCGCGGTGGAACGCGAGCTTATCGGCGTCCCGGCCCTTGCCCTCGATTTCCCCGGCGTAGGTCAGGAACAGCGTCGCCTGACCGATGAGATCAAGCGCGACGTTGGTGAGCGAAAGGTCGGCTTCCAGCGCGGGCGCGTGGCCGCACCATTCGCCGAGGCGTTGCGACAGAATGAGCGCGTCGTCGCCGAGCCGCAGCGTGTAATCGAAAAGGGCTTCGTTGGCCGTCATGAATTTCTGAACGAACTAGATGTGCTTGATGTGGTCGGGAACCACATAGAACGTCGGGTGACGATAGACCTTCGATTCCGCCGGTTCGAAGATCGGGCCGGCATCCGCCGGATCCGAAGCGGCGATATCCGAAGAGCGGATCACCCAAATGCTCACGCCCTCCATGCGGCGCGTGTAGGTATCGCGCGCGTGACGCAGCGCGATGTCGGCGTCAGGGGCGTGTACGGAGCCGGCGTGACGGTGCGACAGGCCGTGCTTCGCGCGGATGAACACTTCCCACAACGGCCATTCGTTCTTCTTCTCGTTCGCCATTAAACGGCTTCCTTCTGTCTGCGCGCGGCCTGCTTCGCGGCGTGAGCAAGCGCGGCTTCGCGCACCCATGCCCCCTTTTCCCAAGCTTCCGTGCGGGCTTTCACCCGTTCCTTGGCGACAGGCCCTTCGCCCTTCACAACCGCCCAGAACTCTTCCCAATCGATCGCGCCGTAATCGTACTGGCCGCGTGCTTCGTTCCACTTCAGGTCCTTATCGGGGACCGTAAGGCCGATGGACTCGGCCTGCGGAACGGTCACGTCCACGAACTTCTGGCGCAGTTCGTCGTTCGTCTCGCGCTTGATGCGCCAACGCACCGATTGCGCCGTGTTCGGCGAATTCTCGTCCGGCGGGCCGAACATCATGATCGAGGGCCACCACCAGCGGTTCAGCGCGTCCTGCGCCATCGCCTTCTGTTCCGGCGTGCCGGCGGCCAGTCGCATCATGATCTCGAAGCCCTGGCGCTGATGAAAGCTTTCTTCCTTACACACCCGCACCATGGCGCGCGCGTAAGGACCGTACGACGTACGCTGTAGCGGCACCTGATTCATGATCGCCGCACCGTCCACCAGCCAACCGATGGCGCCGATGTCGGCCCAGGTGAGGGTGGGGTAATTGAAGATGGTCGAATACTTCGCCTTGCCGCTGTGCAGCGCGTCGAGCATTTCGTCGCGGCTGGTGCCGAGCGTCTCGGCGGCGGAATAGAGATAAAGGCCGTGGCCGCCTTCGTCCTGCACCTTCGCCAGCAGCACCGCCTTGCGACGCAGCGACGGGGCGCGGGTGATCCAGTTGCCTTCCGGCAACATGCCAACGATTTCCGAGTGGGCGTGCTGTGAAATCTGCCGGATCAGAGTCTTCCGGTAAGCCTCCGGCATCCAGTCCTTCGGCTCGATGAACTCGTCGTTCGCCACGCGCGCTTCGAAAGCTTCGAGAAGCTCCGGCGGCTCGGCGGCGGACGGACCCTGGCGGGTCGGATTTTTGCTCATCTCGGTCGTGTACATGTGCGTTTCCTAGGACGAGGATCGTATCGGACTATAATAATAAACCGAACATCCGGTCAATTAATTCCCCAAATAACTCCCCGAGGCTGCCATTCTAAGCCCATCCGCCGGACGGGCAACGTCCGACGTCAGACTCTTCAAGCAAAAATAAACAACAAACTCAATAGTTTAGCGGCAGGCCCCGTTTAGGGCTTCGCCAGCAGGACCGCGATCCCCTGGCCGACCCCGATGCACATTGTACATAGAGCGTAATTGCCCCTTCTAGCCTGCATTTCGAGGCTGGCGGTCAGGGCGAGTCGGGCGCCCGACATGCCCAAGGGATGGCCGAGCGCGATGGCGCCGCCGTTCGGGTTCACATTTTCAGCGTCATCGGCGATGCCGAGTTCACGCAGCACCGCGAGGCCTTGCGCCGCGAAAGCTTCGTTCAACTCGATGACCGCGAGATCGGGAATGGCGATGCCGTTGCGCGCCAGCACTTTCTGCGTCGCGGGCGCCGGGCCGATGCCCATGATGCGCGGGGGTACGCCTGCGACGGCGCCGCCCACAACACGCGCGATCGGATTCAGGTTGTATTTCTTCACGGCTTTCTCACTGGCGATGATCAGCGCGGCCGCGCCGTCATTCACGCCGCTGGCGTTGCCGGCGGTGATGGTCCCGCCTTCCCGCGCGATGGGCTTCAGCTTGCCGAGGGCTTCGACGCTGGTCGCACGCGGATGCTCGTCCTTCTCCACAACGATGGGATCGCCCTTCGCAGGTTTGATGGTAACGGCGACGATTTCCTTGGCGAGACGGCCATTCGCTTGCGCCTTCGACGCGCGCTCCTGGCTCCGGGCGGCGAACTTGTCCTGGTCGATGCGCGAGACTTTGTAATCCTGCGCAACGTTTTCAGCGGTTTCCGGCATGGAATCGATGCCGAACTGCGCTTTCATCAAGGGGTTCACGAAGCGCCAGCCGATGGTGGTGTCGAAGATCTGCGCGTCGCGGCTGAAGGCGGTGCCGGCCTTGCCCATCACGAACGGCGCGCGGGTCATGCTTTCGACGCCGCCAGCGATCATCAGATCGGCTTCCCCGGTCTTGATCGCGCGCGCCGCCATGGCCACGGCATCGAGGCCCGAGCCACACAAGCGATTGATGGTCGTGCCCGGCACGCCGTCGCCAATTCCGGAAAGCAATGCGGCCATGCGCGCAACGTTACGGTTGTCTTCGCCGGCCTGGTTCGCGCAGCCAAGGATGATGTCGTCCACCGCGGCGAAGTCCACCTGCGGATTGCGCGCTTTCAGCTCGGCCAGCACCTTCGCGGCCAGATCGTCTGGGCGCACGTTGGCAAGGCTTCCGCTGTAACGCCCGATGGGCGTGCGGATGCCGTCACAGATGAAAGCTTCAGCCATTCTCGTTACTCCTCGACTATGGCCCCGCCGATCGTGCGGGATTGTCCTTGAAATTGCGCGACAATGCGGCCGTCGCCGCCGCGCACGGTGATGGAATACACGCCGCTGCGGCCCATCAGCGCGATCTCGCGCGCCTCGGCCTCGAGGCGCTCGCCGTTCTGCACGGGCGAAGTGAAGACGATCGACGCACTCTGCGCGACCGTCGCCTGATTGCGCGAATTGCACGCATAGGCAAAGGCCGTATCCGCCAGCGCGAAGATATGACCGCCGTGGGCGATCTTGTGGCTGTTCAGCATCACGTCGCTTACGGTCATGGAAATCTTGCTGTAACCGACGTCGGCGTCTTCGATCCGCACGCCCCATGCGGGGCCCGTGCCTTCGCCCTTCAACATAGTTTCGGCGATGCGCCGTGCCAGTATGCGACTGTCGGACATGTCTGCTTTTGCTTAGTGAAAGAAGAAGACAGGCTATGCGTTTTGCGCTTATTTAAGCCACCAAAATCGCCTTGCCAATAATAATCCGACCGGCCATTCTGCGAATTCTTCAGGAGGGCGCCCATGCAATTTGAGACCATCATTTTTTCGATCGAGGATGGTGTCGCGCGCCTGACCCTCAACAGGCCCGACCGTCTCAACAGTTTCACCGTGCAGATGCACAAGGAAGTCGCGGCGGCTTTGACGGAAGTCGAAACCAACCAGGCTGCGCGCGTGCTGGTGCTCACCGGTGCGGGCCGCGGCTTCTGCGCGGGTCAGGATTTGAACGACCGCGCCGTGGCGCCGGGCGCCGAGCCGGTCGATCTTGGTCATTCCGTCGAAACCTATTACGGCCCGCTCATCAAGCGGCTGTCGAACCTGCGCATGCCCGTGATCTGCGCCGTGAATGGCGTCGCCGCCGGCGCGGGCGCCAACATCGCGGTCGCTTGTGACATTGTCATCGCCGCCAAAAGCGCGAAGTTCATTGAGTCTTTCGCCAACATCGGTCTCATTCCGGACTCCGGTGGTACGTGGCATCTCGCCAAGCATGTGGGTCAGGCCCGCGCGCTCGGCATGGCGCTCACGGGCGATCCGATCCCTGCGGAAACCGCGGCGGCCTGGGGCCTCATCTGGAAATGCGTCGACGACGACAAACTCGCTGAGGAAGTGAACGCCCTCGCGGCGAAGTTCGGCCAAGGCCCGACGCGCGGCCTCGCCGCCACCAAGGCGGCGATCCGCGCCGCTTGGCTCAAGCCGCTGGACGCCGAACTCGACATCGAACGCGACCTGATGCGTGAACTTGGCCGCAGCCATGACTATCTAGAAGGCGTCAGCGCCTTCATGGAAAAGCGTAAGCCGAAGTTCACCGGCGCTTAAACCGTCTGTTTCTCGCGCTGTTGTTTTTGCGCGCCTAAACCTCAACTTTTGGGATTCTTCTCATGTCGATGATCCGTCTTCAGAACTATGCCGCCGACAAATGGATCTCGGGCGAAGGCAAGCTTTCGCCGATTTTCTCCGCGGTCACGGGCGACCAGATGGCCGAGACCGGCTCTGGCGGCATCGATTTCAAGAAGATGACCGAGTATGCACGCAAGACCGGCGGTCCTGCGCTGCGCAAGATGACGTTCCATCAACGCGCGCTGGCCCTGAAGGCGCTCGCGAACGCCATCATGGCGCGCAAGGAAGAGCTGTACGATCTTTCATACAACTCCGGCGCCACGCGCACCGATAGCTGGATCGACATCGAAGGCGGCGCCGGCACGCTGTTCAGCTTCAGCTCCAAGGGCCGCCGCGAACTTCCGAACAGCAATATCCTCATGGACGGCGATCTCGAAGTGCTCGGCAAGGCCGGTACTTTCGTCGGTCAGCACGTCTACACCTCGCTGCAGGGCGTCGCGATCCACATCAACGCGTTCAATTTCCCGGTGTGGGGCATGCTCGAGAAGCTCGCGCCCACGCTGCTCGCCGGCGTGCCGTGCATCGTGAAGCCGGGCACATCGACCGCTTATCTCGCCGAAGCCGCATTTCGCATCATGATCGACGCGAACGTCCTTCCGCCGGGCGCGATCCAGTTCATCGCCGGCTCGGCGGGTGATCTCCTCGATCACCTCACCTGTCAGGATGCCGTCTCGTTCACCGGTTCCGCCGGCACCTCGATGAAGCTGCAGGCGCACCCGGTCATCGCCCGCGAGTCCGTGCGCTTCGTGGCCGAGCGCGATTCGCTCAACGCCTCGATCCTCGGTCCCGACGCGAAGCCCGATACGCCGGAATTCGATCTCTTCGTGAAAGAGGTCGTGAAGGAAATGACCGTGAAGGCGGGCCAGAAATGCACCGCCATTCGCCGCGCCATGGCGCCCGCGCATCTTCTGGACGATGTCCAGAAAGCCATCGCGGCGCGCCTCGACAAGACCGTCATCGGCGATCCGCGCATGGAAGGCGTGCGCATGGGAGCGCTTGCGAGCCAGGACCAACTGAAGGACGTGCGTGCGAAGGTCGCCGAACTTTCGAAAGTCGCGCAGGTCGTCTACGGCGATCCGAATAACGTGAAGGCGCAAGGCGAAGGTGTCGCGAAGGGCGCGTTCATCTCGCCGATCCTCCTGCGTACCGACGATCCGTGGAAGGCCAGCGCCGTGCACGACGTGGAAGCGTTCGGTCCGGTGTCCACCATCATGCCGTACAAGGACTTCGACGACGCGATTGCGTTGGCCAACCGTGGCATGGGCTCGCTCGCGATGTCGGTCTTCACGCACGATCCTGAAGTCGCGCGCGAAGCGGTGCTCGGCTCCGGCGCCTATCACGGGCGCATGGTCTTCATCGACCGCGATTGCGCCAAGGAATCCACCGGCCACGGTTCGCCGCTGCCGGTGCTGGTACACGGCGGCCCCGGCCGCGCGGGCGGCGGCGAGGAAATGGGCGGCATCCGCGGCATCAAACACTATATGCAGCGTTCCGCGCTCCAGGGCAGTCCGACGCTGCTCGCCGGTGTCACCGGTACCTACCTGCCGGGCGCGGCGCAGAAGCTGGGCGACCGTCATCCGTTCCGCCTCAAGTTCGGCGAACTGCCGATCGGCTACACCATCAAGACCGAACCGCGCACCGTCACCATCAAGGACATCGAACACTTCGCCGAATTCACCGGCGACAAGTTCTATGCCCACATGGACGAAGAAGCCGCCAAGGCCAATCCGTTCTTCCCGGGGCGCGTCGCGCACGGTTACCTGCTCCTGTCCTTCGCCGCCGGTCTGTTCGTCGATCCGGCGCCGGGTCCGGTGCTCGCCAACTACGGCCTCGACCACCTGCGTTTCGTGAAGCCGATCGCCGCCGGCGAAAGCATCCGCGTGACGCTCACGGTCAAGTCGAAGACCCCGCGCAAGGACGAGTACGGCGAAGTGCGCTGGTACGTGCAACTCCACAATCAGGCCGACGAGCTGGTTGCGACCTACGACCTCCTGACGATGAACGCGATGTAGGATGACGGAGGGATCATGACCTTTGATCCCCCGACTCCTTCGCTTGCGGGCCTGCGCGCACTCCAACTCGCGCGTTTGAAAGACAGCATTGCCCGCGCTTATGCGGGCAATGCGGCGTACCGGGCCAAGTGGGATGCGGCGGGCGTGTCTCCCGCCGATCTCAATACGCTCGAAGATCTCGCGAAGTTCCCGTTCACCGCCAAGGCCGATCTGCGCGCGGCCTATCCGTTTGGATTCTTCGCCGTGCCACAGGACCAGATCGTGCGCATCCATGCGTCGTCCGGCACGACCGGCAAACCTACCGTCGTCGGTTATACGCAAGGCGACATCGACACCTGGGCCGGGCTCATCGCGCGCTCCATCCGCGCCGCCGGCGGACGGCCCGGCATGAAGGTCCATGTGGCGTACGGCTACGGCCTGTTCACCGGCGGTCTCGGCGCGCACTACGGCGCCGAACGTCTGGGCTGCGCCGTCATCCCGATGTCCGGCGGCCAAACCGAACGCCAGGTCCAACTCATCACCGATTTCGCGCCCGAGATCATCATGGTCACGCCGAGTTATATGCTCGCGATCCTCGATGAATTCCGCCGGCAGGGCCTCGATCCGCGCGCTTCGTCTTTGAAGATCGGCATCTTCGGCGCCGAGCCCTGGGGCGAAGGCATGCGGCGCGAGATCGAAGACGCCTTTGATATCACCGCTGTCGATATCTACGGGTTGTCGGAGGTCATGGGACCCGGCGTCGCGCAGGAATTCGCCGATACCCAGGATGGTTTGACGATCTGGGAAGATCACTTCTATCCCGAGATCATCGATCCCGTGACGGGCGCCGTACGCGCCGACGGCGAGGAAGGCGAACTTGTCTTCACGTCGCTGACCAAGGAAGCGATGCCTATCATCCGCTACCGCACGCGCGATCTCACGCGGCTCTTGCCTGGCCAGGGCCGAACCATGCGCCGCATGGACCGTATCCACGCGCGCACCGACGATATGCTCATTATCCGGGGCGTGAACCTGTTTCCGAGCCAAATCGAAGAGCAGATCCTGAAATGCCCGGAGCTCGCGCCCCATTATGTCATCGAAGTGACGCGGCCGAACCGCACCGACGAAGTGACGGTCATGGTCGAGCGCCGGGCGGATGCAAGCGAATCCGCGGCCGCTGCCGCGGCAGCCGCTTTTGTTGCCCGTGTGAAAGACATTATTGGCATCAGCATCGCCGCCGATCTAAAACCCCCCGGTTCTCTCGACCGGTCGCAAGGCAAGGCCAAGCGTGTGATCGACCGGCGTCCCAAGACATGAGTTGGAGTTATCGATGACTGTGACGCGCGAAACCAAGGACGGCGCTCTTATCCTTTGGATCGACAATCCGCCCGTGAACGCTCTCTCGCAGGATGTGCGCGCCGCGATCCTCGCCGGCGTCACCGACGCGCAGAACGACGCCGCGGTGAAAGGTATCGTTATCGCGTGTAGGGGACGAACCTTCATCGCCGGCGCCGACGTGAAGGAATTCGGCGCGCCGCCGACAGAACCTTTCCTGCCCGACGTCACTGCGGCGATCGAGAATTCCAAGAAGACCGTCGTGGCCGCCATTCATGGTCAAGCGCTCGGCGGCGGTCTCGAAATCGCGCTCGCCTGTCATTACCGGGTCGCCGCCAAGGGCGCGAAGCTCGGCCTGCCGGAAGTCACCCTCGGCCTCGTGCCGGGCGCGGGCGGTACACAGCGTTTGCCACGTCTCATCGATCCGGTGGCCGCCGCCGAGATGATCACGTCGGGTAAGCCTATCGATGCCGGTAAAGCAAAAGCCAATGGCCTCGTCGATGAGGTCGCCGACGATCATGTCGCCGAAGCGATCACCTTCGCGGCCACCAAATCCGCCGATGGCCGTCGTCTCTCAGAGCGATCGTTCCAGCTCGACGCGGCCAAGTTCGACGCGCTCGCGGCGACCACCAAGAAACAGGCCAAAGGCGCCGCGGCGCCCGGTGCGGCCATCGCGCTCATCCGCCGTACCGCCGGCAAATCTTTCGCAGACGGCATGAAGGAAGAGCGCGCGCTGTTCTTGCAGTTGCGCGCGAGCGAGGAAGCCAAGGCGCTGCGTCACATCTTCTTCGCCGAACGCGGGTCGGGCAAATTGCCTGACGATATCGCCGGCGCGAAGCCGGTCGACGTGAAGACGGTCGGCATCATCGGCGCCGGCACCATGGGGACCGGGATCGCCATGACCTTCCTCGATGCCGGCATGAAAGTGCGCATGTTGGAGATGACGGAAGAAGCGATCGCGCGCGGCCTTGCGCGCGTCCAGTCCAGCTATCAGGATTCGCTTGCCAAGGGCCGCATCACCGAAGCCCAGCGCGATCAGCGCGTGGCCGCGCTGACCGGCGGTACGGATTACGCGGCGCTGTCCGATTGCGATCTCATCATCGAAGCGGTGTTCGAATCGATGGATGTGAAGAAGGCGGTGTTCGCGAAGCTGGATGAGGTGGCCAAGCCCGGCGCCATCCTCGCCACCAACACCTCCTATCTCGATATCAATGAAATCGCGGCGTCGATCTCGCGGCCGGAGGCGGTCGTGGGCCTGCACTACTTCAGTCCGGCGAATATCATGAAGCTCTTGGAGATCGTACGCGCAAAGAAAACGAGCCCCGCCGCGTTGGCGACCGCGCTTTCCGTCGCCAAGGCGACCAACAAGATTCCCGTGGTGGCGGGCGTATGCCCCGGCTTCATCGGCAACCGTATGCTGCGCGCTTATGTGCGTGAGGCCGGCCTCCTGCTGCTGGAAGGCGCGACGCCTGAACAGGTGGATAAGGCGCTCACAACGTTCGGCATGGCGATGGGACCGTTCGCGGTTGCCGACCTGTCGGGCATCGACATCGGTTATAAGGCGCGCAAGGAAGCTGTGCCCGGTTCGTTCGAGCCGATGGCGACCATCGTTCACGACAGTCTCGTCGAAGCCGGCCACCTCGGCCAGAAGTCGGGCTCGGGCTTCTATACGTACAAGGATGGCGTGAAGACGCCTAACCCGGCGGCGCTCACGTTCATCGAACAAGTCCGTTCCGAAACCGGCCGTACGCCGCGCGCCGTCTCCGATGCCGAAATTATCGAGCGCACCATGTTCGCGCTGGTTAACGAAGGCTATTGGATCGTCGAGGAAGGCATCGCGCGCCATATCGACGACATCGACGTGGCTTATGTGAACGGCTATGGCTTCCCGCGCCATCGCGGCGGACCGATGTGCTATGCACGCGGTATCGGTCTTTCGAAGGTCGTGAAGGTGATCGAGGGCTTCGGGCAGGGGGCCTTCGGCAAGTGGTGGCGAATCGCTCCCGCGCTGCGCAATGCCGCGACCGCCAACTGATTTCGCGCCGCACAACCCGCGTCGCTGGCGTGGGGCGCCAAAATAATTGTCCGTCCGGACGGTCGTCGGCCATGAAATTAATGTATTTCAATGGCTTAGGCTCCGAGCGTGGGAAAGGCTTTCGCTCCCGCATCGGCCCCGGCTGATATATATTGCAGAGAGGAGATGCCGCGCGCCTGCGCGGCAACGATAGGGAGGATTCGATGAAGCGTGGTGTCACCACCAACGTGGCGGCGATTGCCGTTGTCATGGGTATGTCCACTGCGGCGGGCGCGGTTGAAGTCGCGGCCAAAACCGAGCCGACTTTGCGCAACGGCACGATCGGCTATGTGCTCACCAGCCGCAAATGGGCCGTGACGCAATCACCGGACGGCAAGGTTGAATGCCCGAACGGCCTCAACGATGGCAACCGCGAACAATTCAAGATCCTCTATCCGGAAGACGCGCCGAAGAAGCACCTGCTCGCCGAAAGCCAGCTCGAGCGTGAAGGCCAGATCTGGCATCCGCAGAACACCGAAGAGCAGTTCGTCTTCCGTGAAGCCGGCGGCAAGATCGCCGAAGGCATGGATCTCGACGGCAAGGTCGACGCCAACGATTTCACCAGCCCGGATGGTGTGAAGGGCGTGGACAATCAGATGCACCGCGCGCTCGGCTGCATCGCCGGCTGGCGCGGTCCGGACGGCGCGCAGATGCATTTCGAAAACGAATACATGCGCCGCTATAACCAGAACCGCATGCTCCTCGAAATCACGGGCGTCGACGACTTGGTCAATGACCCGGACGTCACGCTCACCACCTACCGCGGTCTCGACGAGCTGATGGGCGACGCCTCCGGCAGCGCTTACATCTCGGGCGGCACGCAACGCATCGACATGCGCTGGGGCAAGCAGTTCATTCAGCAATTCAAGGGCAAGATCGTCGACGGTGTCCTGACCACCGACTCCCACGATCTCATCATCCCGTATTCGATGACGTTCGATACGTCCACGATCATGCACATGCAGGATGTGCGCTTCCGCTTGAAGCTCACGCCCGAAAGCGCTGAAGGCATGTTCGCGGGCTACACCGATGTCGACGAATGGATCCGCCGCCTCACGATCAGCTGGAGCACGCACCACCTTAGCTACGGGCAGGTTTCGGCCCCGTCGCTCTACCGTGCGATGCGCCGCCTCGCGGACGCGAAACCGGATCCGAAGACCGGCGAGAACCGCGCCATTTCCGGCACGACCCTTGTGACCTTCCGCCAAGCCTACCTCGAGCATCCGCCCGAGCATGTGGCAACCCATGAAGGCGCGGCGCCCGAAGCCGTCGTTCCGGCGCGTCAATAAGATCCAGCACATAAGAAGAAAGGCGCGGTTACATACGTAACCGCGCCTTTTTATTTTGTCTCTACGTCTAGATCGAGCGCTGCAGGCCGCCGTCGCAGGCGATCGCCTGACCGTTGATATAAGCGGCGGCGTCGGAGGCCAGGAACGCCGCCAGCGCGCCGACTTCCTCCGGCCTGCCC
>JAIUPE010000067.1 GCA_020160875.1 Pseudomonadota bacterium | reverse complement strand
ACTTTGGCGTCATCGCTGAAGTAGCCGCCGGTTTCCCCGCAGCATTCCGATCGCGCGGTGATGCTTCAGCAGTTGATATGATGTCTTCATATTGCCTTGGGACAATGGCTCATTCACGAGCCTCCACCGTCGTTTCGATACTTGGAATTAGTACTAATGAGCAGCGTGGTTTTGAAGTTCCTCAAGACGGAGGCCGGGGGCGGCATGCTGCTCGCGTTCGCCGCGATCGCAGCTTTGTTCGTCGCGAACTCGCCTCTGGATGGAAACTACTTTGATCTCCTGAAGACGCCACTCGCTCTCGATACGGGCCTTTGGCGGCACGAGGCGACGTTGAAGGACTGGGTCAAGGACGGCCTCATGGCGGTCTTCTTCTATGTCATTGGCCTTGAGTTAAAGCGCGAGCTGACCGTCGGCGAGCTTTCAGATCCAAAGTCTGTGCTGTTGCCGGTCGCCGCCGCTCTTGGCGGGGCGATTGCGCCCATCCTGATCTACACGCTCCTAGCGGGCGACATTGATTCGCGTGGCTGGCCCGTTCCTGTCGCCACCGACATCGCCTTCGCGCTGGCGGCGCTTGCCATTCTCGCGCCGCACGCTGACCCGCGGCTTCGCCTTTTCCTGCTGACGCTCGCCGTAGTGGACGATCTGCTCGCCATCGTGCTGATCGCCGTCTTGTTTACAAGC
Source organism: Pseudomonadota bacterium (assembly GCA_020160875.1). Lineage (GTDB taxonomy): Bacteria > Pseudomonadota > Alphaproteobacteria > Rhodospirillales > Rhodospirillaceae > SHVO01. Next base: position 18,406 of record JAIUPE010000067.1, on the reverse strand, counting down.
AATCTCGCATACTTACCGCTGCTAGCCGCCATAGCCTTGCTTGGCGGCTTTACTTCGCAGGCAAGCTTTGGGCGCTGCCGATCTGGCTCTATCCTCTCGCCGGTCTCATAACGTGGGGGCTCGCCGTTGAGGCTGGCGTGCACAGTTCGGTCATGGCAGTCGCAGCGGCTATGATCGTGCCGCCGCGCAAGGCGCAATCTGAAGAGACACTGCTCGGCCAGCTCGAACACTACCTTCACCCGGTCTCCGCTTTTGTCGTACTCCCAATTTTCGCTTTTTGCGCGGCGGGCGTATCGTTTAGTGGCTTAGGCTTTGAACAAATCGCGGGCGGGATGTCGGCGGCGATCACGCTGGCATTAGCACTCGGCAAGCCTCTTGGTGTTGCATCCTTCACAATAAGCGCTGCAATGATCACGCGCACACAATTGCCGTTCACACGAGCGGATGTGCTCAGCGTCGGCTGTCTCTGTGGCATTGGCTTCACCATGAGTCTGTTCATCGGCGGCTTGGCGTTCGCCGGAGACGAGGCTGGCGAGGCTGCCGCCCGGCTTGGCGTGCTTATCGGATCATCTCTTTCGCTGTTGTTTGCGGCTGTAGCGTTTCGGATACGGCCTCGCACCGCCGCCCAAAGCTAACCCGTTCTGGAGAGCGGAATAATGGAAGCAGCGTTACAGATTGTCGCGGGCCTTGCGCTGCTCGCACTGGGCGGCGAAGGCGTTATTAGGGGCGCCGTCGGGCTTGCGCGCCGCTTGGGACTCTCTGAGCTCCTTATCGGCTTGACTCTTGTCGGATTCGGCACATCAAGCCCGGAGCTGATCACCAGCATTGACGCTGCGCTGCTCGGATCACCAGGCATCGCCATTGGCAACGTGCTGGGCTCCAACATTGCCAATGTGCTGCTAATCTTCGCGCTAGTCGTGCTCATTCGCCCGGTCTCTGTAAGTCCCGGAGCAATTGGCCGTGACGGCATGATCGCTATCGCTGTTTCCGTGCTCCTCGCCGGTCTAGCATTAGCCTTCGGTGAACTTACGCGCTGGCTTGGCGTGCTGATCGTGACCCTGCTCGTCGTATACATAGGCGCAGTATGGTGGCTGGAGAGAAAGGGGGGAACGGCCGCAGACGTGCACATTGGGGAATCGCACATGCATGACCCTGCGCCGCAAGCGCTTTGGTTGTTGGTGGTGATTGGATTGGGTGGGTTGGGCCTGCTCATTTTCGGCGCCGATATTCTTGTTCGAGGCGCAATAACAACAGCACGCGCGGCCGGCGTTTCCGAAACAGTGATTGGCCTCACGATCATTGCTATTGGTACATCGCTGCCCGAACTGGTGGCGACCCTTGCCGCGGCACTGAAGGGCCGCGCCGACGTCGCGTTCGGGAGCATCGTGGGCTCCAACATCTACAATATTTTGGGCATCCTCGGTCTTACCGCAATGATCCAACCGATCGCCATACCCAACGACATTGGGACGATAGATTGGACCGCGTTGATCGGGAGCAGCGTGCTCTTGTTTATCTTCGCTAGCACCGGCGTTCGCGTAACGAGACTCGAAGGCCTCACCCTCTTGGGCGGATATCTTGGCTATGTCGCCTATCTTCTGTCGTAACGTGTCTCTGAGCCGGTGCGGCCGATAAGCGCCCGCCTAGTAAGGCAGTTTTTTTGCCCGTAAGACAAACCGGGCCGGCTTCGGGTCATAGATTTAGTCGTTGATCGTGTCGTCCTTGATTCGCTCGACGGCTTCGTCGATGGCGAAGCGCGAAACCAAATAACCGCTCGCGCGGCATGACCGGATTCCCGAAACTATCTCATCAATCGCCAGCATCCTCGATGTGTGCAAGTGGAGGGAGGTGCGTTGGGAGCGCAACTCAAGTCTTGTGACCTGCTCCCCGTGATCCCCTCGTTTATGAGGAGAATTCGTTCTGGTTTGGTTTACTCACCAACATTGGATCGCCGGAAGCCTGAAGTGCTGAGGGTGAACCGCATTACAGAAGTTGATCAAATTGTTACGTCCGCGCCTGCAGACGGCGTCACTTAGATGCGGCGGTATCCATCGATGAACGGTCTCCACGATTGAACGTCTTTGTGTAGTCGAAGAGATCACGCCACCAGCCCGAAACTTTGGTTTGAAAATCCGCGCGCGCGCGCAGGGCTGAAAGTTCATTGATCAATGAGTCACGAGCTTTCTCTTGGCCATTGGACAGTTTTGCCAGTTGCGCGCTTGATTCGGAAATTTGCGATTGCATTGCATCGCGCTCATTTGTGGCGGTGGTTCGCTCCCCCTCCAACCGCGTTATTGTCACCCTTAGGTTCGTTACTTCACGCTGAAATACAGACGCTCGTTGTTGGGCCTCAAGTAGTTCGGAGCGCAAATGGGCAATGTATAGCGCACCGGCGATTGCGACGACCGCGATCACCGCCATTAGAATCTTCAAATGGGTGCTCAATGACATGGTACTCGCCTCCCCGCGCGGTAATTGTAAGGGGCGCCTTACTAATGCGCGAGCAAAGATTTGCAATGTTTACGAGATTGCCGTTGTGTGTTTAACCGCCGATGCTCGAAGCACCGGAATTCCTAGTGAGCACGCGCGAGTGATGGTGCGGGATGAGTATGAGACTGATGAGCGCATAGCGGTAGATTCGAAGTAGGGGCAGTTTACCGGGCCATATTAGTCAACAAAACCAAGTGCCCACGTATGTCCTTCTCGGCCCACGGATTAAAACTCGAACGGAATTATCGTTAACCAATAGCGCCCAGCTTTATCACCTACGGCACGCCATACATTATGAAATTGCGAACGGCGGAAAATGTGGTGGTTGGCTTGGTTGACCTAAAGAGTCTCAGCGCGAAAGTGCGTGCGCTATCGAATCCTTGATCTGAAGGCGTCGCTTGCGCAGCTCGCTTTCGGCTAGTTGCTCGATGGGGGCAATTTTTGTTTCTGCACGATGAATCTGATCATTCACTTCATCATATTCTTGGAGGAGTCTAGCGAACCGCGTGTCGGAGATTTTGAGATTGTGAATGGCCTCCATTTGACCAGGAAACTCTTCCGAAAGCGTGTGGGGAGTATTGGACATTGATTGCTCCGCTTAGTGAAAATTGTTACGAGCCGCTTCGTCAGGCCCTTGTCATTGTGGTGGTATCTAGAGCGAGTCGCCCACTTTTTGCAGAACCAACGGAGTGTCCGTGACGCTCGGTAGGATGCCAGCTAGACTTGATTGTCATGGCCTGGCACAGCGTGTTGGTTAGAAATTGTGGACCGTCAGGGTTTCTGATCCGGGACCAGCTACTGATGATTATGGCCTTCGGCAGGCGACACCACTGAACCTGGGGCCGTCGTTGAGCCTTGTAGGACTTCAATATTATGGAGGCCGAATGGCTTGGCCATCGATTCAATCATATAAAAGTCCGGTTTGAAGTTAAGGTTCTTCCACATGTAAAAACTAGGCCTCTCGATCTCGTCGTATTCCACCGTCAGCATTGAGCCGCCATGTTCCTGGCCATTGTTGGTCGTGTGATCATCGATGTGGTCGTGACTTGCCCAGATGCCAGGGTTATTCATCCGCACGATTGCATCAATCCGCTCACCGGGTTGCATACCGATCACGTCCGCCGCGTAAGGGCGATCGAGTGGGGTGCCATCCTTGTGGGTGACGAGAAAATCGTGGCCGTGCAGATGGAATGCCACAGGAATAGTGGCGGCGTAGAGCCGAAGCCGAACGACGTCGCCGGTCTTCACACGGATCGGCTGGTTTAGTGGCATCGACTTCCCGTTGATGGAGAAATAGTGAAGGGGCTCACCTGGTTTGATTCCCTCGCCCAGCTTCTGAGCAACTCGGTCATTCCAACCGGAAAACATGAGCACTGCATCCTTCGTGACTTCGCGCTCAATCTTAGTGAGCTTCTTCGGCTCAATAATCAGCGGCCCGAACATGCCGCGCAGACCGAGATGTTCAGCGACGTTGGTATGGCAGTGATACCAAAGACTACCCGCCTTTTCGGCCACGAAGCGGTAGGTATGACTTTCGCCTGGCAGGATGTTTTTTTGAGTGACGTTCGGAGTGCCGTCGGAGCCCCAGCTCTTAAACTGATAGACGCCATGCCAGTGCACGGTGTGGGCCTGAGTGCTTCGATTGTGCACAATGACCTGGACGTCGTCGCCTTCCTTCACATGGATCAGCGGCCCAGGCACTTGTCCGTTGAACGCCCAGACCTTCGCCTTGAATCCTGGCGCGACCGTGAGTTCCACCTCCTGAATGTCCATTTCGAATTTGCGCTGCTCCGCATGGGCGGCGGAGACCGCGAACAGACTACTCACGAGGGCCAGAATTCCAGCGAATGATAGGCGCATGTTTCCCCCAGCTATTGTGTCTGATTCCCATACAGCTCATGCCCCGCCGCGAAAACCTGCGGAAAACACGTACGTAGTTCTCCAGTCTGTCGCGCAAGGCCGAGAAATGGTACCCGTTTCCGCCGTCATAAAAGGCTTCCTGCCAAAGGGATAGTACGCCCCATGTCTGGATTTCGTGTCGCCCATTTCACAGTCATCCTAGCCGCGCTTGCACTTGCCTCCCCAGCAGGGGCCGCCGACGCCGCACGTGGTGCAATTCTCTATAAAGAGTGCGCCGGATGTCACGCCGCGCAGCGGATTCTGATGGGGCCGCCGCATTGTGGCGTGTTGGGACGCAAGGCCGGATCAATCGAGGGGTTCGTCTATTCGGACACGTTACGCGAAGCGAATTTCGTGTGGGATGATTCGCACCTGCACGACTTTCTCACTTTCCCCATAATGAATTTTCCTGGCACCAAGATGGGTTTCGCTGGGATGTTCGACGAGAACGACCGCTCTGACGTGATCGCATTCCTAAAAGCTGAGCGCGCTGCCGACTCCCCGATGTGCCAACCGGGCGCAGATCCTGCGCCACCGCCAGGAACTAACACGGGCGAGCTCGGCGGTCCCGTACCCACGCCCACTCACATTCCCCGGAGCGATGGAACGGTGAAAGCGCCGTCGTAAACGCCGCTCGATCAGCTTTCGTCGGAAAGAGGCTGCGATAGTCGGTCGGATACCGCCGTACCACCCGAGGCTTGGTCTTGCGCGGATTGCGTACTGTCAGAAGCTCTTGGACCCGCGCGAAAGCAAAATCCGTCAACGATGCGCAGGCAGCCAACGTCACAGTTGACTGGACTCCGAGAGGGGCGTCGCTCCCCTACGCGTTGGGGGCGGTCACATCTTCAACCGTCCGGCCATCACGAATATTGTAGAGCCGTTTGAAGGTCGGTATGATTTTTTCGTCATGGGTGACGATGATGATCGCGGTATCAAACTGCCGGGCCATGTCGTTCAGTAACCCGGCCACCGCCACCGCGCGCTGACCATCCAGCGGCGCGGTGGGTTCATCGGCGAGGATCACCGGCGGACGGTTGATCAGCGCGCGGGCAATGGCTACGCGTTGCTGCTCCCCGCCGGACAGCTGCGAAGGCATGGCGGCGGCACGATGGCCGACACCGAGCGCATCGAGAAGGTCACGCGCTTGCTTGCGGGCCACTGCATTAGGCTTTCGGGCCAGCATAGGCAACAACGCAACATTGTCGGTCACATCAAGAAACGGTATCAGATAGGGTGCCTGAAAGATGAAGCCGATCATATCGCGGCGCAGCGCGCGCAAATCGCGAACTTTCCAACCATTGTCGTAAATACAGCGGTCGCCGATCGTCATCTTGCCTGACGTCGGCTCGATCACGGCCCCGAGACATTTGAGCAAGGTGCTTTTGCCCGAGCCCGATGGTCCGATCAGCCCCACCACTTCACCCTTGGCCACTGCCATGTCGACTCCGCGCAGGGCATGGACAGCCGTCTCGCCTTTGCCGTAGGTCTTAACGACATTTTCAAGCGTGATGCCTTCAGCCACCGATGGCCTCCGCCGGATCGACTTTGATTGCGGCCTGGATGGCCAGGACGCTCGCCAACGTGCAGATGAGCATCACTGCCACGAAGCCCAAGGCTGAATCTGCTGGGAGCAGCAGGACATACTTTGGAAAGAAGGGCGCCCACAGGCTGGCTGCGATCTTACCGACGATAAAGCCGATCAGCCCCAACCCCAGCGCCTGTTGCAGAATCATCCACGAGATCGTGCGGTTGCGCGTGCCGATCAGCTTCAGCACGGCAATTTCACGGATTTTTCCGATGGTCATGGTGTAGATGATGAAAGCAACGATAGCCGCACTCACAATCGATAGGATGACCAAAAACATCGCGATCTGCTTGGCCGAATTGGCAATCAGTTTTTCAACCAGAATTTCTTCCATCTCCGCGCGGGTATAGACGGTCAGGCGTTGCCAGCGGCGGATGGTGGCGGCCACGGCGTCAGGGTCTGCGTCCCGCGCGATAGATACCAGAACGGCATTAACGTTGGTGTTGCCCGACTGGACGGCGTTTACCGCTTGCGCCACCGCGGGATTCCCCGGCGGGTTCAATTGTGGATTGGCAGCCGTGCGCGCTCGCTGGCGCACGATGGCATCGCTGTCCTTCTGGAACTGCGCAGCCTGTGCGTCCTTCAGCGACAGGAACAGCATCGGATCGCCGCCCGATGACACCATCCGGCTGGTCAGACCGACGATGGTGTAGGAATTGCGGCGCACCTTGACTCGGTCTCCGACGGCAAAGCCGGTCTTCAAATCGGCCACAGCTTCATAATGTCCACGCACGATCTGCCGCCCGGAGATCAGATGAGTGGGTTGGCCGGGTAATCCTGGCTCACCCATTTCTGCCCCGACGACCATCACCCGAACGTCGGCGTCACCATGAGCAATCTGCATCGTGAGGTAAGTGACGCCAGCCGCCTGGGCAACGCCGCGCATACCCCGGATTGGGCGCTCACTATCTTCGGGCAGGCTAGATGGTTCGGCATAGGGCCCAAGCGTGTCCTTCTGCACAACCCACAGGTCGGCCCGGCTATTGTCGAGCAAGGCCTGCGCATCGTCGACCATGCCGCGATAAACTCCGGCCATAGACAAGGTGACGCCGATCAACAAGCCTAACCCCGCGCCGGTGAGCACGAATTTTCCCCAGCTATGAAGGATATCGCGCCCCGCTAGGCTGATCATGGCAGCGTATCGACAATGTTGAACCGGCTGCTGGCCGACAGCGCCCTCGCGCTGTGGTTCACGATTTGCTGTTCTTTGGTGAGACCACTCACCACGTGCACCCAGCCATCTAGATCCTGCGCGCCCAGCACGACGGGCGTGAAGGCGAGATCACCATCACGGATCACCCAAACACCGACATCTCCGTCGATCAGGTGGACGGCAGCATTAGGAATGGCCAGCGATAGCGCCTGTGTGGGCAACGCCACAGTTACTTCAGCGAGCTCGCCAATCGACGGCGGGCTACCGGGAAACGTAAATCTGGCCTTCGCTAGCACTTCTTCCGTCAGAGCATCTGCCATCGGTTCGACGCGCTCAATTGTCCCCGATAGTGGCGTATCCGGCCTTGACCGCAGAACAATCCGCGCCACTTGGCCAGGTGCCAGACCTGCCGACTGCGTTTGGTCGAAACGCACGTTGATCCACAACTGCGACGGATCGATAATTTCGACTACCGCCTGTCCTGCAACCACGGTCGTGCCCGGCTCGGCAGCCCTGCGCACCACGAGTCCGGCATGCGGTGCGACAAGACGCAGGTTAGCTCGTTGTTGGATCAGCGCAGCGCGCTCCGCGCTCAGTCGTCCGCTATCCATTGCAGCGGCACTACGATTGGCCTGAGCGGCAGCAAGCCCCGCCTGTGCAGCGGCCAGTTCCTGACGGCGTTGATCGACAAGCGCATCGGTGACCCAGCCGCCCTGCTTCAACTGTTCTGTCCGGGCAACTACTGATCGGGCGAGAGCGACCCGTGCGCTGGCATCAGAAATTTGAGCCGCGGCAGCCTGTTCTAGGGCGGCTGACCGCGCTGTGCCGCCCGCCGCAGCATCGATCCGCTGGTCGAGGTCGATGGGGTCGATCTGCGCCAATAATTGTCCTGCGTCTACAATATCTCCCACGTCCACGGCCACCATAGTCACCCGGCCCGCAGCGGTCGGCCCAACCCTCTGAGTGTAACGCGCCTCCACAGTTCCAATTCCGAACATGGCCGGGGTAATGCGGCGTTCTTCTACTTTCGCGACGGTCACATTGATTGGGGCCAGCGGACCGGACCGGAAGGCGACCCATGCAAACAGCAGCAGCAGCGGCACCAGCACGGCCAGTAATGTCCAGGCTCGGCGGCTCATCGGGAATGGCAACGTCATCTGTTCACTTCAAGTCCTTTGAGAAAGAGGTCGAACAATACGCGGGGTGGGGCATGCATAGAGGTATAATCATCGGCTGCATCGAAGCCCGTGCACTGAATCCGCAAACATCGTCGCGGTAATGCGGCATCGGCAGGCGCCTTGATATGCCCCTGTAGTGTAGCTTGCTTGAGCAAATTCATTGCGCGAACGATACCCGCGCACCAGTACTTGCACCCGTACCTTCCTGAGAGTTTCGCCGCCTCGACGGAGTTAACCAAACAACATGCACGGTATCCTAACAGGATATGGTGGTGACTTGACGAACATCAATGACAGCGCCCTCAACTCCGTCAAGATGCGCGGAACCTCTCTCACGGTTCAATAAGATCTGTCATGTGGGTCGCGGCATGGATGGCCAAAGGGGCGGGAATCTCGACCCCGGGGAAATATAATCTACTATCTCTCGCGCGACTTAGCGCTGCTCGCACATGGCCGTCGCTATCATCGCAATGACCAGAACTTTCCCACGCGATCAGTCGAACTCTGAGCGTTACTAACTCGGCATTCGGCAACTCTGGAATCGGTGCATCGCTCGTGGCAGGAGTCAGTGCCACCGTACACAGTGAAAATAGGGCCACCCATTTTTAGCCTTACTTTCTTACAGGCGCACACCACTCCCGGGCGCCAGCCTGAAGGGGGTAAGAAGTTGGCCATCCGAATGCCAATTCAGACTATTACTATTGCACGGCATGTGATGTGGGCTTCTAAATTTAGATTCTCACCATTCTGGTTGGAGTAGAAATGAAGATCATCGGCATCATCGGCTGGAAAAACAACGGTAAAACGACTCTCATCGAAAAGCTTGTTGAGGGTTGGGTGTCGATGGGACTTAGGGTGTCCACAATCAAGCACGCCCATCATGACTTCGATATCGACCATTTTGGTAAGGACAGCTATCGCCATAGAGCTGCGGGCGCTCAGGAAGTTATTGTCGCATCAAAAATGCGGTGGGCTCTGATACATGAAGCGCGGGAGGAAAAGGAAGCGAATCTGGAGCAACTTCTCGCGCTGCTAGCTCCCACGGACTTGGTCATCGTTGAGGGATACAAACATCATGCCCATCCCAAGATTGAGGTCGTCCTCGACGCAGCGGTAGTTCCCATATCACAGAACGGAGACAGCTCTATTATTGCTGTGGCATGCATGGACCAGAATTTCAAATCAGATCTGCCAAAGCTGCCGCTGAACCAGCCGGCAGTTGTTGCCAAATTCATCCTCGACCATCTTCACATCGCTCCATGCGACAATGAGACAACAAAATGCTTCAACTATAAAAGTGCGAACGCCTGCGTGTAGAGCATCACGACCTGCTCCCCGTGATGCCCACGTTTATGGAGAGCCACCATTCATCTGCAATAAATTGATCCCCATCAATGACCTCTGGCTGCACAGCGTGCCCCAATTGATCGTTTGCTGAGTCTCATATTGCAGTTCGGGAGGGGCCATGAAGAGCACTCGTACGTTTGGAAATGGAGCGATCTTGTCGCTCCTTTTATTCGTGAATCCCACTTTCGTTGAAGCACAGGAACCCGGCGTAACCTTCAAGGATTGCGCGGAATGCCCTGAAATGATCGTCATTCCGGGCGGTGAATTTCTCATGGGAACTTCGGAAAATACACGGGAACAGGCGCATGCTAACGAGAGGCCCCAGCGTCAGGTGACGCTCAAACCCTTCGCACTCGGTAAGTTTGAAGTAACCCAGTCACAGTGGGAAGCTGTGATGGGTAGCAATCCGAGCTCGAATAAAGAGGCGATCCTGCCAGTCGAGAATGTCTCGTGGAATGCCGCAAAAACCTTCGTTGAGAAACTAAGCGGAAAAACCGGCAGGCCATATCGATTGCCGACGGAAGCCGAATGGGAATATGCCGTCCGCGCGGGTAGCACAACCACCTATGAGTTCGGAGAGGACCACGCGCAACTTAGTGACCATGGTTGGTTCGACGGAAATTCCAATATGGCGACTCATCCCGTGGGTGAAAAATCGGCTAACAAATTTGGTTTACACGACATGTACGGCAATGTTTGGGAGTGGGTACAGGATTGTTTCCATGAAAGTTACGCTGGTGCTCCCGTCGATGGCAGCGCGGCTTCTGAGTACGCTGCCTGTGAGCGTGTCAGTCGTGGTGGGTCCTGGTACGATATTCCCGAAGTGCTGCGTTCAGCCTACCGTTATAAGGACGGACCAGACAATATCGTCAGTGGAATGGGCCTTCGGGTCGTGAGAACGCTCCCGTAGGCTTACGACGCGGAAATTTTTTGAGTCGTCTGAAGTCATGACCTGCCCTGTTTCTTCGGACCAGATTTAACTTGAGAGATCGGCCCCCGATTGTTGCTGTTGATGTTGAACAACGGGCCGGAGCGCGAAGGCCCCCCAAGTACCGCAGCGTCCCAGCCCGTTGCATGCACGGACGCTGACGTTGTCTTCGCCACGAACTCCGCCGGGAATCAATACTCGATTGTGTATCAGCGTGCCCCATTGCTGCCGGCCCGGCGTCTGCCAGCATGTTTGATGCAGATGTCTGAAGGCAGCATGCAGCCGGAGGCGCAAAAGGGTCTGAAGCCCACGCTGCAAAAACAGGGCATGTTCCTGGCGTGTCAGCTCAAACCGGCCAGCAATGTGGTCATCGACCTCCCGGACAATGCCGGCATCGATTGTCTGGCGATCGCCGTGTCAAAAGTCATACTCAATCACAACGTTCTTCAGCTCGAGCTCAAGCCGCCGTCGACGGCCATATCGAGCTGCATATTCGATTGCTGGCGGACGGACATTCCTTAACGCTCCGCGGCCCGGCCGGGACCTGCTGCCATGTTCCCGAAGAGGGCTCGGATGATGCCATCACCTCGACGGGCACCGGGTCAGGCCTTGCCCCGCTCATCGGCATTGCCAAGCAGGCCCTGGGCTGCGGCCACCGCGGGGAGATCCAGCTCTTTCACGGGGCCCTGCAAGCGCCGGATCTGGTCAATGTGATGCGGCGGAAAGCCTTCCTCGGCGGCATCGCGTCAAAACATATCTTCGCGGATCTCTTTCTCCCCAGTAAGCCACTGCAGAAGTTCTGCCTGACGTAAGACGCTGTGTTTCAAAACGGATGCGCCCAGCGATGCCGGATCACGAGAGCATTGCTGCGATGCGTTCGAATAGGCGCGTTTGCACCGTCAGCGCTTCAAGAGAATGGTCAGAAGCAAGGACGAGTCCTCAAGACCCTTAACGGAGTGGGTCTCGCCGCCGGTGAGATAAAGCCATTCTCCGGCCACCAGTTCGATCTCGCGCATTGTCAGGCCAAGCTTGATGCGCCCTTCCAAACACAGCAGCGTCAGATCGCCAGCAACGGCGTGTGGGTCGATGCTCGCGCCGGCCGGGACGATGAGCCGGATGGCTTCGAAGTGATCCGCTTTGGTGATCGCCGTCGTTTTTGTCTCCTTGAGCTTCCCGCCAAGCGGCCGGAGGTCTACGACCTCGCCAGCTTCGGCATGATGGATAGCCATGGGCACCTCCTCCTGTGACAACGCAATGAATGTTGGCGCGGTGACGCGCCGCCACCTATCAATCCGGAAGCATATTCGCACACCCGCCCCGGAAACCAACCCGGTCACGCCAATCGATTCCTGACGGCCCCTGTGTGCGTCCTCGAACGATGCCGTTAACTCGCGCCAAGTTAGGCAGCCTCGGGAAACCGCGCTAGGCTACATGCTGGGGCCCCAACTTGGGAGACGCACATGAGCAGCACGCGGACGCTTTGGATTGCGCTGATTACCTTGCTGGTGGCGTTCTTCGGCGTCCTCCTCTGGACCCGCACGCAAATCTATCAACACGCGCCACCCATGCCCGAAAAGGTTGTGTCGCAAGATGGCGCGACGATCGACACCAAGGCCGGCATCGAAATTGGCCGCCAGGTCCGGCAGTCGATGGGCGGGATGCAGCTCGGCTCCATCTGGGGGCATGGCGGCTACGTGGCGCCGGACTGGAGCGCGGACTGGGCGCATCGCGAGCTCATGGCGATCCTCGACCAGTGGGCGCGCCGCGACTTCGGTGCCGACACCTATGCGCAACTGAATGCGGAACAGCAGGCGGGTCTCCAGGGCCAAATGCGTGTCCAGGGCGATACGATCTTCGCGATCGGCGCACTGATCCTCACGGTGTCTATCGCCGGCCTGTGGCTCTTTCCGAAACGACAGAAGGAGTAGCGCGCGAGATGGGGATGCGGGCAAACCGATCCCAGTGATCGGCGCGTGAATGTCCCGGTTTATGTCGCGCACATGGTCATGATCGAGTTCTATCCCGAGATCTGGCTCACGCACATTGCCGCCATCGCGGCCAGCGGCGCGCTCTTTTTCCTGCGCGGCCTCGGCCTCTTTGCGGGACACCGCTGGCCCCGGCGCTGGCCGGTGCGGATGACCGCTTACACCATCGATACCGCGCTCCTGACGACCGCCCTGATGTTGACGACCGTTGTCCAACAGTATCCTTTCGTCCACGGCTGGCTGACCGCGAAAGTCGTGCTGCTCGTTATCTATATCGTACTGGGCTATGTCGCCTATTGGCGCGCGCCCGTGCGATCCGTTCGCCTCGCGTGCTGGATCGCTGCCCTCGGAGTGTACGGGTTCATCGTCTCGGTCGCACTTGCCCGTCACCCGCTGGGATTTGTCGCATCCATCGTGGACTAACGCGCATCACTTGCGAATATACCGCGGCAGATAGAGCGCGGTGAAAAGGGCAAAAGCCGCGATCCATGCGCCCGCCGTCACATGCAAAATCACCATATAGTGCTCCGCCACAAACGGCGCGAACAGGCGTGCCGCCGCTGCGACCAAGACCAGAAGATAGACGATGAGCGTGCCGCGATCGGCCGTCAGCGCTGCGCCGGTGTGACCCAGGCTCGCCCGCGTCATCACCGCGAGAATCATCGTGCCCATTCCGCCGACCGTGAGCGCATGAAGGGCGCTGGTCGTCACATGCGGCGACCAAGCAGAGCCGCCTAAGAGGAGCAAGCCCAGCGGAAGCCACGCGTAACCGATGTGCAGTATCCAGACGAGAGGTTCCGCCCACGTCGCCGACCCGCGCCAGCGGGCGAGCCGGGCGGCGTGCGCGACCGCCGCGACGAGAAGCAATACGCCCACGATGGCTGTGAGGTCGAAGATCACCCAAGTCGCCAGCGCGAATCCGCTCACCGTCAGCACGGCGATATCAAAGCGATCGAAGGCCACAGGCAGGTCTTCCGCGCCCCGACGCCGCAGCCAGTTCCCTGTAAAACTCGGGATGATGCGTCCCCCGATCAGCGAGATCAGCATGATGATGACCGCAACCGCGAGCCGCTTTCCAACAGCGCCCCAATCGGTGTGTCCCAGAGCGCCCGCGTGACTCATGGCGTTGGCCGCGATCAGCAGCCCGAGGGCGACCAGTACCGGAAGGTTTCGCCAGGTCCGTCCCGCAATGATCTCGCGGCCGACAACGGCACCGAACACCACGAGGAACGACATGTCGGCCACCGCGGCGAACCCACCGCCGGTCGTGGCCGAAAAGGCGACACTGATCCGGCCGAGGAGCCACACGAGGACCAGCCCGCCGAGGGGCCAGCCTTGAAGGGGCAGGCGTCCGGTCCAGTTGGGGATGGCGGTTAGCAGAAAACCGGCAATGGCGGCAGACACAAAGCCGAACACCATTTCGTGGAAGTGCCAAGCTACGGGATCGAACAGTGACCGCAACTGGAGCGTGCCGGAAAGGAGCGGCATCCAGAGAGCCATAGCAACGCAGGCCCACACACCGGCGCACAGGAAAAACGGCCGGAAGCCGGCGGAGAGAAGCGGCCACGCGTCCGGGGAAGCATAGCGCGGGATTGCCATAGGGACACCTCGTGCGAAAGATGTAAAATCTTACCCGCCATCACCTCTTGAGCAAAGCCATGGACGATATTGCCGTTGCGCGCCTAGTCCATAAGCGCAACGCCGAACGTAAGCCGCTTAACAACTCCCTTGATCGGCTATTGAAAACTATTAGCGCGACTAAGTCATCTAACTGAACAATGTTACTGCGCCAATGCGTCTCTACGGCTCTCGTTGGAATGAAAGGAAAAAAGTTGATTTTTCGATCCTCCGATGAAGTGCCGCGCGGAACGATCTTAAAGCGGTTCCCGGTGCCTAGTAACTTGGGCGTGCCTCCCGCTTCGCGAGTCACACGCGGCATGACATGGCCTGTGCCCGCAGGTGCGGCGCGCGTCAAGACATTTGAGATTTATCGGTATGATCCCGCCTCGGATACATCACCTCACATCGACACCTACACGGTCGATCTCGATACCTGCGGGCCGATGGTCCTGGACGTGCAAATCAAAATCAAGGACGAGATCGACTCCACGCTCACCTTCCGTCGCCCCTGCCGCGAGGGCATATGCGGCTCGTGCGCGATGAATATTGATGGCACAAACTGGCTGGCGTGTACGATTTGTTGGAGACACGGCGGAGTCTAAGAACGATTTCTCCAATGAACGCGCCCGATCAAGACTCGGCACACCTGGCCGCCCCTCACGCACGGAGTTCGCAGAAAGGGCTAGGACGCCACAAAAGGCTTGTCATGCGCAGCTTGCGCATTGCCACGCTCTCAAACGTTCTTCCGACATGGAGAAGCCTTAAAGAAGTTTGCGCGCCCACACCCGTGAGAATGCGCACACGCAACTCGTAACCAAGCAGTCATCCGGTAGACGCCAGTCAATGCGGAATACCCCTTGTTTTCTCAGCGCAACGCACCGCATTGATCTAGATCAATGACGATACCGCCTCTGGGCTCTAGCCTTTGAAATTGGCTTTTTGTGTCGCTATCTCCGCTGGCTGAGGGAGATGCTCATGAACACCGGTGAAGCAAACTTGAAATCCAATAGCCGCGCTCCATCGGCCCCTCGCGCGATTCACGCAAGGGACATCATGAGCACGTCACTCATAACGATTGAACCGAACACCAGCGCCCATGAGATTGCCCGTATCCTCGTGGAGAAGCGCGTAAGCGCGGTTCCCGTGCTCGATGGTAAACAGGTCGTCGGGATCGTGAGCGAGGGTGACCTGCTGCACCGTAACGAACTGGGCACCGAGGGCCGGCGCGCGCGACGCCTTGAGGACCTCGCCGATACGCAGAACGCCGCTTCTGACCTGAGGCTCGATGGCGAGAGCGCGCGCCAGATCATGACCCCAGCCGTCGTCACGGTCACGGAAGACACCTGCCTCGCCGATATCGTTCGAACCCTCAAACATAACCATATACGGCGTGTGCTCGTCATGCGTCACGACGCTCTCGTTGGAATCATTTCACGCAGCGACATCTTACGCGCGCTCCTGCTCAGGCCCGAAGGAGTCGGCGCACCCACAGACAGGCATGACGACATGGTGCGATACCAGGTGTTTGAGGTTCTCTGGGCTCTGCCTGGAACGAGCCCTTGGGCCACTACGGTCGCGGTCACGAAAGGCGTGGTTGAACTTGGCGGCGCGATCGAGGACGAAAACATGCGCGCGCCGTCACGGATGGCGATTGAAGGCATAGCTCATGTGCGAGAAGTAAAGGATCGCCGCTCCGTTCTACAACCGTATTGACAGCGCGCCAATGACGAGTCCGCGCGACAATGACCGTCTTTATAGGCGTGAAAAGCTACTCCATATCTTCATTTGGCAGGTTGATGTAGCGCTATATTGTTGTTGAGCTTTCGACTGGCCCCGCGCGCCCTTCAGCATGTCCGCAAACAGGTCCAAGCGTTGAAAGTTTGCCGGATTCAGTAAGGTATTTACGGGTCTGTACGCATGATGGCATATATAAATCGGGAGGGTGTTGATACCGCTCAACGACATTTTTACGCCCGATCGGCGAGGTTTGTCGCAGGCTCGATTGCGCCGGTGCAATGCCGTTATTGCTCGCTCCGCTAGGGATGGTGAGCGGCCGGCGGGAGGGGTGGAATGGTCGACGGATCTACGCTAGCGCGCACGTTACATATTCTGGGGGTGGTGATCTGGATCGGCGGGGTGTCGATGGCCACAACGGTGGCTCTGGTGGCTGTTCGCCGCGGCGACCTCGGCCCCGACAGAGTCAAAGCGTTTCACGCCATCGAGCGCCGGTTTGTCTGGCAGGCGCGCGCGGCCGTCCTTCTGGTCGGCGCGACCGGCTTCTATATGACCGCCGTACTCGATCTTTGGGATCGCTTCGCCGGCCCGGCCTTCTGGTAGATGGACGCTATGGTCGGCGTGTGGGCGATCTTCTTGCTTCTACTTTTTATCGGCGAACCTTTCATTCTTCATCGCCACTTCGAGCGCTGGGCGAGTTCAACCCCTGACGCCGCCTTTGCCTGGCTGCACCGGGCGGACTGGATTTTTCTGACCTTGGGATTGATCACGGTCTTTGGCGCCGCCGCCGGCAGCCATGACTGGTTTTTGTTATGACGGAACGCCTCAGACAAGGCGCGGCGTAAGCGAAGCAAAGAGGGGACAAACGCGTGCCAGCTCAATCGCCAATCACCAGGGGCCAGCAATGGCGCGCCCTTGGCCTCAGCACCTTCGCCTTTGCCGGATGCTTCGCCATCTGGACCCTGTTCTCCATCACGGGCGTCGAGATCAAACGGGAGCTGAAGCTTCTCGATACTGAGTTCGCGATCCTCATCGCGACTCCGATCCTCTCGGGCTCTCTCGTCCGCATCCTCCTCGGCATGCTGTCGGACCGTTTTGGCGGGCGGCGGATCTTCATCAAGCTCATGCTGGCGACAGCCTTGGCGGCGGCTCTTCTCTCCTTCGCCCAAACCTACGAGATGATGCTGCTCGCGGCCCTTGCCGTCGGCATCGCGGGCGGTTCCTTTGCTGTCGGCGTTGCCTATGTCTCCCGTTGGTATCCTCAGGAGCGTCAGGGCATGGCGCTCGGCCTCTTCGGCATCGGCAATCTCGGCGCCGCGCTCACGAGCTTTGCCGCGCCGTTCATTCTCAACGCCTATGGCTGGCGCGAGCTCACACAGATCTACGCGATCGCGCTTATCATCGTTGCAGCGGTCTTCTGGCTCTTCAGCCAGGAGGACCCGGCGACGGCGGTCAGAAAGCAAGCCGGCGCGCAGCCCCATCCGCTATCCGAGCAACTGGCGCCGCTCGCGCATGTCCAGGTCTGGCGGTTCTCGATCTACTACTTCTTTGTATTCGGCGGCTTCGTTGCGCTCTCGCTCTGGCTGCCGCGTTACTACATGGGCGCGTACGGCCTCGATCTCGTCACCGCCGGTATCCTGACCACACTGTTCACGCTGCCGGCGAGCTTAATGCGTGCGGTTGGCGGTTGGCTGTCCGACCGTATCGGCGCACGCCGCGTGATGTATTGGTCGTTCGGTGTCTCGGTGCTCTGCACCTTCATTCTGTCCTTTCCTGCCACGAACTTCGTCGTACGAGGGATCGAGGCGCCGATGGCGTTCTCACTCGAGATCAGCGAAGCCACCTTTGCCTTCCTCACCATCGTTCTGGGCTCGGCGATGGCTCTGGGCATGGCCGCCGTCTACAAACATATTCCGCACTACTATCCCAACCATATCGGCGCGGTGGGCGGTCTGGTCGGACTCATGGGCGGCCTCGGCGGCTTCATCCTGCCGATCACCTTCGGGGTCATGAATGATCTGCTAGGCATCTGGACGGCATGTTTCGCGCTTCTGTTCCTGGTCGTCGTTGTCAACCTGACCTGGATGCATTTTGCCATCCTCAAGATGGAGAGTGGCGTTCACGTAGCACCGGAGACGCGGCGTCTCCTTCCTGGTCTCGAGGTCAATCACGCGCTCACGGTGTGGGATCCCGAGGATCAAGCCTTTTGGGACAAGGATGGCCACCGCATCGCGCGGCGCAATCTCTGGATCTCCATCCCGGCGCTGCTATTGGCTTTCGCCATCTGGATGGTCTGGAGCGCCGTGGTCGTAAGCCTTCCAGCTGCCGGCTTCACCTACACGACCGATCAATTGTTCTGGCTCGCGGCCCTGCCCGCTCTCTCCGGGGCCACGCTGCGGCTGGTCTATTCCTTTGTCGTCATGGTGTTCGGGGGAAGGACGTGGACGGTGTTCAGCACAGCCATGCTGCTACTGCCCGCCATCGGCA
>JAIUPE010000066.1 GCA_020160875.1 Pseudomonadota bacterium | reverse complement strand
ACCCCGTCCTTAGCCGCAACCACGCGGATGCCGAGACCGATGATGCCGTCGCGGATCAGTCTGCTGCGAAGGGCCTCTTGCCGGATCCAAGCCTCTTCGGCGAGGCGTTCCACCGCCTCGACGAACGACAGGTTTTGGGTCTTCATCAGGAAGGTGAAGATGTCGCCGTGCTCTTGGGTCGAGAAGCAGTGGTAAAACCCCTTCTCGTCATTGACCGTGAAGGACGGCGTCTTCTCGTTGGAAAAGGGCGACAGCCCCACATATTCGCGTCCGCGCTTGATCAAACGCACGCGGCGTCCGACCACCGAAGACACCGGCAGGCGGGTGCGAATATCGTCGAGGAAGTTCGGCGGAAACGCCATTAGGCCTCAACCTCGGCCGGGGCGATAGGATCAGGCCCCAAGCTGCTGTTTCACAACGCCGGACACTTTCGAGAAATCCATCAGTCCGGTGTACTTTTCCTTCAGCACGGCCATCACCTTGCCCATGTCCTTCACGGAGGCGGCGCCCGAGGCGGCGATGGCGTCCTTCACGGCCGCGGCCACTTCGGCCTCGTCCATCTGCTTGGGCATGAAGCTCTGGATGATCTCGATTTCCTCGGCTTCCTGCTTCGCGAGTTCGGGGCGGTTGCCCTTCTCGAACATCTCAATGCTCTCACGGCGCTGCTTGATCATCCCGTTCATCATTTGCAGGATCTCAGGCTCGCCGATGCCCTCGGCATTGCCCGACGGGCGTGCGTCGATGTCTTTGCTTTTCAAGGCGGCGAGGATCAGGCGGATAGTGGCCACCCTGCGCTCTTCCTTCGCGCGCATGGAGTCCTTTAACGCATCGGCCAAACGGGTGCGCAGCATGTTCACGTACTCGGATTTCTATTGCGGAAAGAGTCAGCGTAGCGCGATTCGCGCGGCTTTTGCAAAAGCTTCACGCACCTAAAACCATAGTTATAGTTCACAATGCTTACGGCGGGCCCAAGCACTTGAATCACAGGTTCGCTTTGCTTACACCGCGCCAGATAGCGTGCGTTTTCGCCCGCACGCCATCCAAACACATGACGCCCCGTTCCAAACTGTCCAGCCGCGCGCCTCGCGGAAGGACGGTGCGAATGGGCGCAAACCTGAAGCCGAGTTGACCCGACCGATGAAACAACCCTCCGGTGCCACGGCCGTTCTCGTTCTAGATGACGGTGAAGTCATTTGGGGACGAGGAATCGGAGCTACCGGAGCGAAGGTCGGCGAAGTGGTGTTCAACACTTCGATCACCGGCTATCAAGAGGTCATGACGGACCCGTCCTATGCGGGCCAGATCATTACCTTCACCTTCCCGCACATCGGCAACGTCGGCGTTAATCCGGAAGACCTCGAGAGCATGACGCCCGCCGCGCGCGGCTGCATCGTGCGCGATGACATCACCGATCCTTCCAACTACCGCTCGGCCCAGCACCTCGACACCTGGTTACGCTCCAATGATCTTATTGGTTTGTCCGGGATCGACACCCGCCGCCTGACCCGCCGCATCCGCGCCAAGGGCGCGCCGAACGGCGTCATTTGTCACGAGCCGTCGGGCAAATTCGATTTAGAGGCCCTAAAGGCGCAAGCAAAAGCATTCCCGGGCCTCAACGGCATGGATCTCGCCAAGGATGTCTCCTGCAGCCAGACCTACACTTGGTCGCAGACCCTGTGGTCGAAGGAAAAGGGCTACGGCGATCTCGAGAAGGACGGCAAGAAGGCCGAATTCAACGTCGTCGCGGTCGACTACGGCGCCAAACGCAATATCCTGCGCTGCCTCGCCGACGCCGGCTGCAAAGTCACGGTCGTGCCCGCGACCGCCACGGCCGAGGATATCCTGCGTCACAATCCGGACGGCGTGTTCCTCTCCAACGGCCCCGGCGATCCGGCGGCCACGGGCGTCTACGCCGTGCCCGAGATCCAGAAGATCATCGCCACGGGCAAGCCTGTGTTCGGGATCTGCCTCGGTCACCAACTCCTGGCCTTGGCATTCGGCGCGAAGACCTACAAGCTTCAGCTCGGCCACCGCGGCGCCAATCAGCCCGTGAAAGACCTGGAGACCGGCAAGGTGGAGATCACCTCGCAGAACCACGGCTTCTGCGTCGACCGTGCGACGCTGCCCAAGAACGTGGTCGAGACCCACAAGAGCCTGTTCGACGGCATCGTCGAAGGCATGCGCGCCACCGATAAGCCGGTGTTCAGCGTGCAGTATCACCCCGAGGCCTCACCGGGCCCGCAGGACAGTCATTATCTGTTCCATCGCTTCACGAAGCTGATGGCCGATCAGAAAAAGGCGTAGTGAGCCGATGCCGAAGCGTACAGATATCAAGAGCATCATGATCATCGGCGCCGGGCCGATCGTCATCGGCCAGGCGTGCGAGTTCGACTACTCGGGCGCGCAAGCGTGCAAGGCGCTGCGCGAAGAGGGTTACCGCGTCATCCTCGTGAACTCGAACCCCGCCACCATCATGACCGATCCCGAGATGGCGGACGCGACCTACATCGAGCCGATCACCCCGGCCATCGTCGAGAAGATCATCGCGAAGGAACGCCCCGACGCGCTGCTGCCCACCATGGGCGGCCAGACCGCGCTGAACACGGCGATGAAGCTCGCCGACAGCGGTGTGCTCGCGAAATACAACGTCGAGATGATCGCCGCGAAGCGCGACGTCATCATGAAAGCCGAAGACCGCGAGCTGTTCCGCGACGCGATGAGCAAGATCGGCCTCGAGAGCCCGCGCAGCGTGATGGTGAAATCGCTGGAAGAAGCGCGCGAAGCCATGAAGTTCGTGGGCCTGCCCGCGATCATGCGCCCGTCCTTCACCCTCGGCGGTGAAGGCGGCGGCATCGCTTACAACACGGAAGAATTCGAACATATCGTCGGCACTAGCATCGCCGCGTCTCCGGTGGGCACCGTGCTCGTCGAAGAATCCGTGCTTGGTTGGAAAGAGTACGAGATGGAAGTCGTCCGCGATAAGGCGGACAACTGCATCATCATCTGTTCCATCGAAAACGTGGATCCGATGGGCGTGCACACGGGCGATTCCATCACGGTCGCGCCTGCGCTGACGCTCACCGACAAAGAATATCAGGTGATGCGCAACGCCTCGATCGCCTGCTTGCGCGAGATCGGCGTCGACACCGGCGGTTCGAACGTTCAGTTCGCCATTAACCCCGCCGATGGCCGCATGACGATTATCGAGATGAACCCGCGCGTGTCGCGTTCGTCGGCCCTCGCGTCGAAGGCCACCGGCTTTCCGATCGCGAAAATCGCCGCCAAGCTCGCGGTCGGTTACACGCTCGACGAACTCACCAACGACATCACCAAGGCGACGCCCGCCTCGTTCGAGCCGACGATCGATTACGTGGTCACGAAGATCCCGCGCTTCACCTTCGAAAAATTCCCGGATGCCGATCCGCTTCTCTCCACCAGCATGAAGTCGGTGGGCGAGGCCATGTCCGTGGGCCGCACCTTCGCGGAAAGCCTGCAGAAGGGCCTGCGCTCGCTGGAGACTGGCCTCAACGGCCTCAACGAAATCTCGCTCGACGACAGCGGCGCGCCGACCATGGACAAGGACGCGTTGCGCCTGGCCATGACCAAGCCGCGCCCGGACCGTCTGCTTGTGGCCGCGCAAGGCTTGCGCGCCGGCATGACAGCCGATGAAGTGCACCGCGCGACCAAGTTCGATCCGTGGTTCGTCGCCCAACTGAAAGCCATCGTCGACGCCGAAGCTCAGGTGCGCGCGAAAGGACTTCCGTCGGACCGCCAGGGCCTCTTGCGCCTCAAGAAGATGGGTTTTGCGGACTCCCGTCTTGCCGACCTCACCGGCAAGAAGGCTGCCGATATCTTCAAGCTGCGCCATCAGCTCGGCGTGCGCCCGGTGTTCAAACGCATCGACACCTGCGCGGCCGAATTCGCATCGCCTACCCCGTACATGTACTCCTGCTACGAAGGCGACGGTCTCAATGAGCCCGAGTGCGAATCCGAGCCTTCGGCGAAGAACAAGGTCATCATCCTCGGCGGCGGCCCCAACCGCATCGGCCAAGGCATCGAATTCGATTACTGCTGCGTCCACGCCGCCTTTGCGCTGCGCGACGCCGGGTTCGAGACCATCATGGTCAACTGCAACCCGGAGACCGTGTCCACGGACTACGACACCTCGAACCGCCTCTACTTCGAGCCGCTGACCGCCGAAGACGTCATCGAGCTCATCACCACCGAACAGTCGAACGGCAAGGTCCTGGGCGTGATTGTGCAGCTCGGCGGCCAGACGCCGCTGAAGCTCGCCCATGCGCTCGAAGCCGCCGGAATCCCGATCCTTGGCACGTCGCCGGACGCCATCGACCTCGCCGAAGACCGCGAGCGCTTCCAGCGCCTGCTCGAGGACCTGAAGCTGCGTCAGCCGGCCAACGGCACGGCGCGCAGCGCCGACGAAGCGCGCGCCGCGGCGAACCGCATTGGATATCCAGTGGTCATCCGTCCGTCCTACGTGCTCGGCGGCCGCGCGATGCGCATCGTCTACGACGAAGCCGGCGTGTCGGAATATATCCGCAGCGCCATGAAGGCGACGGGCGACAACCCGCTGCTGATCGACTCCTATCTCTCCAACGCCATTGAAGTGGACGTCGACGCGCTTTGCGACGGCAAGGACGTTTACATCTCCGGCATCATGGAGCACATCGAAGAAGCCGGCATTCATTCGGGCGACAGCGCCTGCGCGCTGCCGCCGCATACCCTATCCAAAGAAATCATCGCGGACATCCGGCGCCAGACCAATGCGCTGGCTTTGGCTCTGAAGGTCGTCGGCCTCATGAACGTGCAGTACGCCGTGAAGGATGGCGTGGTGTACATCCTTGAGGTCAATCCCCGCGCGAGTCGCACGGTGCCGTTCGTCGCGAAGGCCACTGGCATTCCAGTCGCGAAGATCGCCGCACGCATTATGGCGGGCGCGAAACTCGCCGACTTTGGTCTCGTGGGCCGCGAAGGCTCGGTGAGCTCGAATCATGTTGCGGTTAAAGAAGCAGTATTCCCGTTCAACCGCTTCCCCGGTGTCGACATCGTCCTCGGGCCGGAAATGAAATCCACCGGCGAAGTCATGGGCCTCGATACCGACTTCCCGCGCGCCTATGCCAAGGCCCAGCTCGGCGCCGGCCTCGCGTTGCCGGTCTCCGGCACGGCGTTCCTGTCGGTGCGTGAACGCGACAAGGAACAGGCGGTGAACCTCGCCCGCCGTCTTGTGAATTTGGGCTTCAAGGTTATCGCGACCCGCGGCACGCAAGCCGCACTGATGCAGGCCGGTATTCCGGCCGAGCCTGTGAATAAAGTGGCCGAAGGCCGCCCTCACTGCGTCGATGAGATGATCTCCGGCAACGTCCAGATGGTTATCAACACCACGGAAGGGGCGCAGTCCCTCAAGGACAGCTTTACGATCCGTAGAACCGCCTTAACCCGGAATATTTGCCATTACACCACGTTATCGGGCGCGGAGGCGGCGGCAACGGCCATCGGAGGGCTCAAGGATGGGGCCCTTGATGTTGCGCCCCTGCAATCCTATTTTAGTCGCTAGACGATATTCGATCGTTAGGACTTAGCCCTCGCCTCCACGGCGTGGGCTGTTCTATTTCTTGAGGACGAGGAAGCGTCATGGAAAAAATTCCAATGACCGCGGAAGGTTTGGAGCCGTTGAAGGCCGAGCTGCATCAGCTCAAGGCCGTGGAACGCTATGCGGTGATCAAGCAGATCGCTGAAGCGCGCGAGCACGGCGACCTTTCGGAAAACGCCGAATACCATGCCGCGCGCGAGCGCCAGAGCTTCATCGAGGGCCGCATCAGCGAACTCGAGGATATCGTCAGCCGCGCCGACGTCATCGACCTCTCCAAGCTGTCCGGCGGCAAGACCGTGCGCTTTGGCGCCTCGGTGACCGTGGCCGATGTCGAAACCGACGAAGAAACGACCTATCAGCTTGTCGGCCCCTATGAAGCCGACCTGAAGAAGAACAAGATCTCCGTGCAGTCGCCGCTGGGCCGCGCGCTCATCGGCAAGACCATCGGCGACACCGCTGAAGTCAGCGCGCCGGGCGGATCGAAGGGCTACGAAGTCCTGAGCGTTAAATTCAAATAAGCGTTGGCCCTTCGAGGCCGCCCGATTCTTTAAAGGCGCGCCTTCGCGCGCATGCGGATCGAAGGGCTACGAAGTCCTGAGCGTTAAATTCAAATAAGCGTTGTAGCGACACGAAAAACAAAAGGGCGCCGAAAGGCGCCCTTTTTTATGACCCGACACCGGCCGGCACGGTCAGCGGCGGCTGGACCGGCTTGTCGCCATCGACGGCAATCGGCACGCCCGGCAGGTTCTTGGCGCTACGGATCGCCAGGGCCGATTTCACGTTCGCGACCTTGGGGGCTGCCGTGAGCTTCTCGGTGACGAACTTCTGGTAAGCGTCCCAGTCCTTGGCCACGATCTTGAGCAGGAAGTCGGTCTCGCCCGCCAGCATGTGGCACTCGCGGACTTCCGGCCATTCCTTCACCAGGGTCTCGAACGCCGACAAATCGACCTCCGCCTGGCTGTTGAGGCCAACGTGAGCGAAAACGCTCACTGCGTAGCCCAGTTGGGTCTGGTCGAGCTGAGCGTGATAGCCCTTGATATAGCCGGCTTGCTCAAGCGCCCGCACCCGGCGCAGGCAGGGAGGAGCGGAAATCCCGGCTCGGTTGGCCAGCTCGACGTTCGTCATCCGACCGTCCGTCTGCAGATCGGAAAGGATCTGACGGTCGATCCGGTCGAGTTTCACGCGTTGCATTAATCCCCCAACGTCAAATTCAGAGACGGCGCGTCTCCCCCAGCGCCGCGCAAGATTGTTATAAAGATTAGTGTGGAAGCGCAACTCCTATAGGACGCGTCCTGCGAGTTATGCTTAGAGCGCACACGAGGTTCGGTCGGTCTTGCGCCTCGTTTCGCGCGACCGTATATGTGAAGCTCCTTATTTTGCTGCGTTGCAACGCAGTTTTGCCCTCGGTGAGACTCTGGCTTAGCTATGACAAATACTCATACCAAAGTGCTGATCCTCGGTTCGGGCCCAGCCGGCCTGACAGCGGCTATATATTCGGCGCGCGCCAACCTCGCCCCCATCGTTGTGGCGGGCATGCAGCCGGGCGGCCAGATGACAATCACCACCGACGTCGAGAACTATCCGGGCTTCCCGGACGTCATCCAGGGCCCATGGCTCATGGAGCAGATGCAGAAGCAGGCCGAGCATGTCGGCGCGCGTATGGTCAGCGACACCATCGTAAAATTGGACCTCACTAAGCGCCCCTTCACGCTGGTTGGCGATTCCGGCGACACCTACACGGCCGACACCCTCATCATCTCCACCGGCGCCTCGGCGCGCTGGCTCGGGATCGAATCGGAAAAGAAGTACCAAGGCTTCGGCGTGTCCGCGTGCGCCACATGTGACGGATTTTTCTTCCGCGGCAAGGAAGTTGTCGTCATCGGCGGCGGCAACACCGCGGTCGAAGAAGCGCTGTACCTGACCAATCACGCGACCAAGGTCACGCTGATCCACCGGCGCGATTCGCTGCGCGCCGAGAAGATCCTTCAGAAGCGCATGTTCGAGCATCCCAAGATCCAGGTGATCTGGGACTCGGTGGTCGACGAAGTGCTCGGCAAGGACGCGCCTCCGGGCGTGACTGGCGTGCGCGTGCGCAATATCAAGACCAATGCGGTCCAGGAGCTGAAGGTCGACGGCATGTTCGTCGCCATCGGTCACACGCCGAATACGGATCTCTTCAAAGGTGTGCTCGACATGGATGAGAACAGCTATCTCGTCACGCAGGCGGACTCGACGCGTACGAATATTCCCGGCGTGTTCGCCGCCGGCGACGTGCAGGATCATGTGTATCGTCAGGCGGTCACCGCGGCTGGCACCGGCTGCATGGCGGCGTTGGAAGCTGATCGCTTCCTCGCGGCGCATGGTGGATAAACAGTTTTTGTGGGTGCCCGCGGCGTAAAAACCGCGGTTTATATGGGCTGCTGGACGCGCAATAGGGGCGCGGAAAGGACCTCAAGTGCCACAACGTCAGAATAGTCGTCTCGATTGGGACAAACTGCGTGTGTTTCATGCCGTGGCCGAGGCGGGAAGTTTCACGCACGCCAGCGAGACGTTGAACCTGTCCCAATCCGCCGTGAGCCGGCAGATCAGCGCTCTGGAAGAATCACTCGGTGTCTCGCTTTTCCACCGGCATGCGCGTGGTCTGATCCTCACCGAGCAGGGAGACCTTCTCTACAAGACCGTGCACGACGTGTTCGCCAAACTGAACAGCGTCGAAAGCCTGCTGACGGAAACCAAGGAAAGCACCGAGGGCGTCCTGCGCGTGACCACGACGGTCGCTTTTGGCTCTGTCTGGCTCACTGGCCGTCTTAAGGAATTCATCAAGAGCTATCCGGGCATCGAAGTGATGCTACGCCTCGATGACCGTGAGCTTGATCTCGCCATGCGCGAGGCCGATGTCGCGATACGCTTCAATGAGCCGACCCAGCCAGATCTGATTCAGCGTCATATCGGCACACTGCGCGCCAACCTCTATGCTTCGGCGGACTATCTGAAGGATCGCGGTGTTCCTCATACGCTCGATGAACTCAAGACCCATGACCTGGTTTTGTTCGGTGAAGGAGTCGCCCCGGTACGCTCGATCAATTGGCTGCCGGAGATCCTGCGCGAGAAGAACATCCACGCCCATTCGGCCCTGCGGGTGAACAACCTCTACGGCATCTACAGGGCGGTGAAGGCGGGAATCGGCATTGGCGCCCTGCCCGAATACTTCCTTCAGGAAGGTCGGGGCGTGGTCCAGGTGCTGCCGGGGGTGGAAGGGCCGCCGATCGAGGCCTACTTCGTCTACCCCGAGGAACTCCGCCAATCGGCCCGTGTGGCCGTTTTCAGAGACTTCTTGGTCCGTGAAATCGCGCGTGCGAAGTCCCAGTTGCGGGTTGTGGCCCAAAATATGGATGACGGCGCCCGCACCGCCTAACTAACTGCAGAAAATGTCATTTTTCCTAAACAGTTAGCTATGCACCAAGCGCATAGGGCGCGCGCGATAATGTCTGTGGTCCTTAGAAGGGTTCGAGGCTACCTTTTGTGCATCGCAGCAAACACTGCAGATCGGCGGTAACCGGTCCTCCCCCGGAAGCCGCCTATGGTCGAAAGACCCGTCTCCGGACGTAAAATCCATCGGCCCTGAAGGTCCTCCCCCTTCAGGGCCGAATTCTTTTCAAAACGGGCCTAAAAGGCGCCTAAACCCTATCAGACGCCCAGAACCGCAGGTTCGCCGGGGTGTTGCCCGAGGCCGCGCTGAGGAATGACGGCGCCATGCCATGCGCCGAGTCCCTTCTTCAACCCGCTTATTTCATAGGTGGCTATGAAAAACCCGGCCGGAGGGCGTCCGGCCGGGCTTCGATACGGAAAACTGGCTTGGAGACTTAGCTCAACGCCGCGCAGAACTCTTGGATGCGCTTGCAAGCCTTCTGCAAGGCGTCCGTCGAGGTCGCGTAGGAAATACGGAAGTACGGTGACAGGCCGAAGGCCGCCCCCTGCACCGCCGCCACCAGGCCCTCATCCAAAAGGGCTTCCACAAAGTCTGTATCGTTGTTGATTTTGCGGCCTTTCGGCGTGGTCTTGCCGATCGTGCCGGCGCAGGACGGATACACATAGAAGGCGCCTTCCGGCGTCTGGCAGGTGATGCCCTTGGCCTCGTTCAGCATCTTCACGACCATATCGCGGCGCTGACGAAACGCTTCGTTGCGCGGCGCGAGGAAGTCCATTGGACCATCGAGAGCCGCCACCGTCGCAGCCTGGGTGATCGATGTCGGGTGACTCGCGCTTTGCGACTGAATCATGTTCATCGCCTTGATGAGTTCCACCGGGCCGCAGGCGTAACCCATGCGCCAGCCAGTCATCGCGTAAGCCTTCGAGACCCCATTCAAGGTGAGCGTACGGTCCATCAGCTTCGGTTCGACTTCGCACAGCGTGGCGAACTTGAAGCCGTCGTAGGTGAGATGTTCGTAGATGTCGTCGGTCATCACCCACACATGCGGGTTCTTCAGGAGCACGTCCGCCAACGCGCGTAACTCGTCGCGGGTATAAGCGGCACCCGTCGGATTGCTGGGTGAATTCAGCACCAACCACTTCGTCTTCGGCGTGATGGCCGCAGCAAGGGCTTCCGGCGAAAGCTTAAAGCGCGCGTTTTCGCCGCAGGTGATGAACACCGGCTTGCCACCGAACAGGAGCGCGATATCCGGATAACTGACCCAATACGGCGCCGGCACGATCACTTCGTCGCCTTCCTGCACGGTGGCGAGGAAGGCGTTGAAGATCACCTGCTTGCCGCCGACGCCGACGGTCACTTGCTCGGGCTTGTAGTCGAGGCCGTTCTCGCGCTTGAACTTCGCAACGATGGCCTTGCGCAGCGCCGGGGTACCGTTCGGTGGAGTGTACTTGGTTTCACCTTTGTCGATCGCGGCCTTGCCGGCGGCCTTGATGTGATCGGGGGTATCGAAGTCCGGCTCGCCGGCGCCAAGGCCGATGACGTCCAACCCTTGCGCTTTCAATTCCGCCGCCTTGGTGGTCACCGCAATGGTCGGCGACGGCTTAATGGCGGACAGGCGCTTGGCGAGAATGGACACGGCGGACTCCTCTGATGAAAGGGGCCGTAACCTACTTCCGGCCCTCCTTGCCCGCAACCCGAGACTCGGCCTGCTGGCCCGAAAAGCCTTCAATTCCCGTAAAACGTACGGCGCCCAAACAACATCGTGATGTTCATGCGCCGATTCAGGTAGCCCTCCTTGAACGAAAGCTGGTCTGTCTCATGAAACAGGTCGGAGTCGAAAATCACGGCGCGGTTCATACGATAAGGCACCGTGACGGGCTTGGCGTTCACCCGCTTCAGGAAGTCCCACACCCGCGGATCGTTACCGTTGTAGTCGGCGGCTTCCCAATCGGCCGGCGCATTGGCGTCGTAGATTACCAGGCCGCCACGGTCGGGGTTGAGATTCGCGTCATCTGGGGTGATCCAGAAATTGACGTTCACAGCCGCTTGATCGGCATGAATGGTGATACCCTTGAGCGCGCTGTCGTACTTGAAACCCCACAGCAACCGCAGGCCATGATCGCCAATGACTGTCGGAAAGGTCGCGCTCAGTTCCTCGGCGATTTGCGCCAGCAACGGCGCCGCGAACCCGCTTTCGGGCAGGGCTCCCAAATAGCCGTTATCGTAAGCGCGATCCCACATGGTCGAACCAAGGCAGAACTCGCGCAGCGCTTCCAGGCCTTCTGGTGTAAGCAGATCGTCGATGACCACGATCTGCGGATCGGTTTCCGCCCAGGTCTTCGCGACGATCGCCGCATTGGCTGGATTGACCGCCGGTCCCGGGATCCGCTGACCGCCCGCGATATAAAGCTTGCCCGCCTCCGCCGTTATACCTCGCGCCGCCAGATAGTCGCGCTGCTCGGCGTCGTGGCGCGCTTTATGCTCCGGCACGCGGGCCCGCGGGTTGCGGTCGACCCCGCGCTCTTGAAGCATTGCCAAGCCCTCCTCAACCCTCTTCATCTCGAGCAGAACCTTGCCGCGCATCTCCAGCGCCACGGGCAGGTTGGGCCGTAGCGCGAGCGCGTGGTCGGCGGCGGCCAGAGCGTCCTCGAAGCGGGCGAGCATATATAGCGTCGCGGCCCGCTTGGACCAAAGCCGCGCGGCGCTGGGCGTCATCGCGAGTGCCGCGTCATAGGCCGCGAGCGCCGCGTCATAACGCTTGAGCCCCATCAGCGCGTCGCCGCGCGAATCCCAATCGACCGACGTCTGCGGCGGCGCGACCGTGAGTGATCTTTCAAAGCTCTCGCGGGCTTCGTCAAACCGCTGAATGTGAAACAGACTACGCCCGCGATTTGTCCAAGCCGTCGCGTTGCGCGGATCCAGCGCGACCGCTCGATCGAAGCTCGCGACGGCTTCGGCGTAGCGCTCCAGGTCGTGCAGGACCGTGCCGCGGTTGCTCCACGTTTGCGCCGCGTTCGGCGCCTGTGTCAGGACCTGATCGAAAATCGCCACGGCTTCCTCGGGCCGTGCGAGTTCAGCCAGCGCGAGGGCGCGGTTGCAAAGCGCCGAAAGATCGCCGGGCCGCAGCGCGAGCGCCTTATCGCAGGACTCAAGCGCTTCTTGCGCACGTTTCAGGCTGAGGAGCACACCGCCGCGATTTGTCAGCGCGTCCGGATGAGGTCCAATCGCGAGGGCTCTGTCGTAGCTGTCGACAGCCTCTTGGAATCTCCCAATCTCTCCCAGCACAACGCCCCGGTTGTACCAGGTATTGATGTCGCCTGGATCGAGTTCGGCCGCCTTGTTCATGCTGGCCACGGCCTCGTCCGAGCGGCTCAGGGATTGCAAAATCACACCGCGCAGGACCCATGGCTCCGCGGTTCCCGGACTGACGCTGGTGGCCGCATCGATCGCCGTCAAAGCCTCGGCAAACTTGCGCTGCTGATAGCGCACGACCGCGGTCATCCGGTGCGCCTGGAAGTTTTGAGGGTCGGCGCCCGCAACTTGCGAAAAAAGCCGCTCGGCCTCGGCCAGACGGCCCTGCCGCTGCAGGCCTAAAGCCTGCTCGAATTGAAGTTGTAACGTCATCTGCATGTTTTCCCGGGTGCCACATTAGACTCCGCCCGGAACCGCGAAAAGGTGGCACACGCGTCCCTCGAACCCTATGTATGATGGCACCCCAAAACACTCCAGACCGCCCGAGAACGCCCCAGATGTCCGTCGTCGCCCCTCTCTATGCCAAGCCGCCCGCCGGCCCGCGCGCGGACTTCAAACTCAAAAGTGAATACACGCCCGCCGGCGATCAGCCCAAGGCCATCGCAGACCTTGTGGCGGGAGTTGAAGGCCGCGAGCGTGACCAGGTGCTGCTGGGCGTGACGGGGTCCGGCAAGACTTTCACGATGGCGCATGTGATCGCCCAGACCGGCCGCCCGGCGCTGATCCTCGCGCCCAACAAGACACTTGCCGCACAGCTGTATGGGGAAATGAAGTCGTTTTTTCCCGAGAACGCGGTCGAGTATTTCGTGTCTTACTACGATTATTACCAGCCGGAAGCGTACGTGCCTCGCACGGACACCTACATCGAAAAAGACTCCAGCATCAACGAACAGATCGACCGCATGCGCCACGCCGCGACACGCTCGATCCTGGAGCGGCGCGACGTCATCATCGTCGCGTCCGTGAGCTGCCTCTACGGTATCGGCTCGGTCGAGTCCTACTCAAAGATGACCATCGCGCTGAAGCAGGGCGCGACTCTGCCGCGCGCGGACCTCGTCAAGCAACTCGTCGCTCTCCAGTATAAACGCAATGATGCGGACTTCCACCGCGGGACATTCCGGGTGCGTGGCGACGTGGTCGAGATTTTCCCGGCACACTATGAAGACCGCGCCTGGCGAGTCTCGTTGTTTGGTGACGAGATCGAATTCATTCATGAGTTCGATCCGCTCACCGGCGAGAAGACCGCAAATTTATTGGACGAGGTGGTTTATCCTTCCAGCCACTACGTCACGCCCCGCCCGGCCCTGTCCCAGGCCATCAAAGGTATCAAGGAAGAGCTGAAGGAACGTCTCGCGGCGTTCAACGCCCAAGGCAAGCTGCTCGAAGCGCAGCGTCTGGAACAGCGCACGATGTTCGATCTCGAAATGCTCGAGACCACGGGACACTGCAAAAGCATCGAGAACTATTCGCGCTTCCTGACGGGACGCGGGCGGGGTGAACCACCGCCGACGTTGTTCGAATACCTGCCGGAAGACGCCCTTTTGTTCGTGGACGAAAGTCATGTCGCCGTGCCCCAGATCGGCGCCATGTTCAAGGGCGACTTCAACCGGAAATCGACGCTCTCGGATTATGGATTCCGCCTGCCGTCGTGCACCGACAACCGCCCGCTGAAGTTCGAGGAATGGCAGTCGATGCGCCCGGACACGGTCTTCGTATCCGCAACGCCTGGCGCGTGGGAAATGGAAAAAACCGGCGGTGTCTTCGTCGAACAGGTGATTCGTCCGACGGGCCTTATCGATCCGGTCTGCATCATCCGTCCTGCCGAAAAGCAGGTCGACGATCTCCTGGGCGAAGTGAAGGCCGTCGCCGCGCGCGGTATGCGCGCGCTCGTCACGACGCTTACCAAACGCATGGCCGAGGACCTGACCGAATATTTCCACGAGGCAGGCGTGCGCGTTCGCTACATGCACTCGGACATCGAAACGTTGGAGCGCATCGAGATCATTCGTGACCTGCGTCTCGGGGCCTACGATGTGCTGATCGGCATCAACCTTCTGCGCGAAGGCCTCGATATTCCGGAGTGCGGACTTGTCGCCATTCTGGACGCCGACAAGGAAGGTTTCCTGCGCTCCGAACGCTCGCTGATCCAGACCATCGGCCGCGCCGCTCGTAACGTCGAAGGCCGCGTGATCCTCTACGCCGACCGCATGACGGACTCGCTGGAAAAGGCCATCGGCGAAACCAACCGGCGCCGCGAGAAACAGCAGGCGTTCAATGCCGCTAACGGCATTACGCCAGCCACGGTGCGCTCGCGCATCTCCGACGTACTGGAGAGCGTGTACGAGCAAGGCGACCGCGTCACCGTCGATACAGGCCTCGCCGAGGAACCTCACCTTCTGGGCCATAATCTGCGGGCGACCATCAACGATCTCGACGCCAAAATGCGCGCCGCCGCCGCGGACCTCGAGTTCGAGGAAGCCGCGCGTCTGCGCGACGAGATCAAGCGCCTGGAAATGCTGGAGCTGGAATATGGCGGTGAAGGGGCTGCCTTCGAAGGCGACGGCACGCCGATGTCGGCCGAACCTTCACAAGCGCCGAGCCAGCAGGCGATGCGCAAGGCAACCCGCCATCCCAAAACGAAAAGCGGACGGCCAACCGGACGGCGCGGCGGATTTAAGCGTTAGGGGGCGTCACCACATGGGGCGTCGTCTCGCCGTTTTTAAGGCGGCGATACGACCACACGCTCATCGGGATCATCGCAATGTAGGCGAGGCCGATGAAACTAAGGGTCGCCCAAGGCTCGGCCCAGAGGAGGCCCGCCAGCACGCCCACGCCCACCATAAGAGGCACGACAAGCTGCGGCTTGAGACGCACATGCTTGCCGGAGAAGATAGGCACCCGGCTCACCATCAGCAGCGCGGCGGAAATCAGGAAAATCCCGGCCACGGCCCAATGGCGGAAGATGCGCTCGTCGGTGAGCAGCCAGAAGAACATCGGCATGAGCGCTATGCCCGCACCGCCGGGCGACGGCACGCCGGTAAAATAGTTATGTGCCCAGTGCGGCAGGTCCTGGCCGATCATCGTATTAAATCGCGGGAGGCGCAGCACGGTGCAGACAGCGTGCAGAAGGCAAGCGGCCCAACCGAGGCCTCCGGCATCGTGCATGGACCACAAAAACAGAACGAGCGCCGGGGCAACCCCGAAGCTAATCGCGTCCGCCAGGGAATCCAGCTCGGCGCCGAATTCGCTCGTCCCGCGCAGCAAGCGCGCGATACGGCCGTCGAGGCCGTCGAGCATCCCGGCGATGACGATCGCCAATACCGCCCGGTCCCATTGTTCGTTGAAGGCATAACGAACCGATGTCAGGCCCGCGCATAGCGCGAGCACCGTGATCATGTTCGGAAAGATGCGATTGAACGAAAGGCTGCGCAGCTTGGCGCCACCGACCTTGAACCGCCGCGGTCGCGGCGGTTCGTCCTCCACCAGGGGAACGGGATCCTGGAGAGGATTGTTCATTAGCGGATTTCCCCAGCCCTCTGCGGTTCCGTACCGACCGCATCGGCGAGCACCGTTTCACCGGCGACGGCCTTCTGACCGACGACCACCAGCGGCTCAACACCTGCGGGCAGATACACATCAAGGCGCGATCCGAAGCGGATCATGCCAAAACGCTGGCCGGTAAGCAGTTGCTGGCCTTCGCGTACATCGCAGCGGATACGGCGCGCCACCAGGCCCGCGATCTGCACCACGCCGAAGTCGCGTCCGTCCGGCGTGCGGATCACCAGCGATTGACGCTCGTTGTCTTCGCTCGCCTTATCGAGTGTCGCGTTGACGAACTTCCCAGGCGTGTACTCCTCCTTGAGGATCGTGCCACCGATCGGGGCACGATTCACATGGCAATCAAAAACGCTCATGAAGACACTAACGCGCGTCACGCGCTCTGTTCCCATGCCGAGTTCCGGCGGCAGCGGCGCCAGGCCGATCATCTGCACGACCCCATCGGCGGGGCTGATCACCAGCCCGGGGCGCGTCGGGGTGACGCGGTCCGGATCACGGAAGAAGTAGAAACACCAGATGGTGAGCGCTGCGCCGACGATACCGAGCGGATCCCAGATCCAGTACAAAATCAGCGCAATCAGGGCGAAAACCGCGACAAAACCCGGGCCTTCCGGATGTAACGGCGGCAGAAGGTAGTCCCGCCAACCGATCTCGGTGGATTTCATCATATCTTTGGCGTCAGTCATAAAACGTCCCGGCCTTTCCATCTACGGCGCTGCCCGCGACCGCTCATCTTGTCATGGGCCTACTCTTACTATCCGGAGCGCAAAAAAGAAGCCAGGGGCGCGTGTTTTCCACGGCTCGCACCCGTCAAAATGAGCCGGCGGAGGGTTGAAGAGGCCGAACCGCGCTCCACTTGGGCGGTTAAGACGCGATTAGCTGCGGTTAGCCGCGCTCTTTGGCCGGAAGGCTGAAGACCTGGCCCGGGTAAATCAGGTCCGGGTCCTTGATCGCGTCCTTATTGGCCTCATAGATCAGGGTGTAGTTGATCCCGGCGCCATATGCGCGGCGCGCGATACGCCAAAGGCTCGTTCCCTTGATGACCGTGATTTCGCCGGCCTGCATCTGAAGTTGGCTGGCGTCGAGGGAAAACGGCACTTCAACACGGGCCATCACATTATTGTTGGCGCCAATCTGATCGGCGCGGATGGTGTGTTTTCCGGCCGTGGCGACGCCTTCCGGTTGCACCTGCCAGTAGCCATTCTCATCCGCGGTCGCGCGTCCGATGAACTTATTATCCATGTAGATCTGCACGAGACTCGAAGGATCGGCCTTGCCCGACAGCGTGAACTTGCCTTGCGCGTTGTAGTCCACGGTTTCGATGGTCAGCGCGTCGGCGCCTGCGGGCGCGGTCGGCCCCTGCAGTACACGGCTGCGTCCCCCGTCGCGCGATTGCTCGACAATCAGGATCTCGCCGTCGCGTTCGGGCACCGACATCACAACGACGTTCTGCGAGTAGACATCCTTGCCTTTGTCGTCCTTGGACTTCAGGGAGAACTGGCGCGTGCCGGGCGACACCGGTGTCTCGGGAATATAGACCCACTCGCCGCGGCCGTCGGCGGTCACGCGGCCGATTTCCTTTTCACCGTCCATGATGATGACGGTGGCCCCCGCCAATGCGCGGCCGGCCATAACCATGTTGCCCTTAGGATCGATACGCACGACATCGAAGGACGGAGCGCCCGCGCCTGTGTTCAAGGCCGGCGTACGGCCGAACTGTAACGGCCCCTGGAGGGTGAAATTGAACACGAGCGCGGCCGCGACGATAACCACGCCGATCAGCGTCGCAATCACGGGTTTGCTCAACCCGCGGCGCGAGGGGGCATCCGATGTGTCAGTCGTTGGCCGCTCCAGGGAAAAATCCACTTTCGTGTCCTTTTCAGAACCTCTTAAGGGTTTAAGGGATTGCAGATAGTCATGCAACCGACCGTGGCGAAAATAAGGCCCTTTTCCGGGCAAAATCCTAACCCAGCAAGACTAATAGCCAGAGGTTACAAAAGAGATAAGCGCTGCAAGGGCCAGGGGCAGGCTGACCAAAACAGCCAGAACGAGAGGATAAAGGAGTGCGCTGATTCGCGCTGCGGGTAGCGGTACCCGCTGGGCTGTGGCCTCGGCGAAAAGAACAAGCGGCAGGCAGAGAAGCGCGAGGCGCATATCGGGATGCCGCTGTGCGAGCGCCCACACGATGGCCAGGAGCGGCGTACCGGCAACAAGAATCACGCCGTCACTTGCCACCGTTCCCGTGAACGCAACGAAAAGCATATACCCCGTAAGCGTAATGGCGAGGACAAGCGCAAGACCCGTAAGTCCTTCCTCTTGGGCTATGGCGGCGAGAACCGACAGACCATAGGCAACCAGCGTGAGCAAAATCATAAGGCTCATGGGCCGTTCGCGCGTGGCATCGAAGCGCACCAGCGTGAAAAAGGCGACGCCGGCAAGCGCGGCGGTGAGCAGAACCTCCCGCGCGGATACGGCGCCACTGGGCATGAAGGCGCCGGTCACAGATGCGAACGCGCAGCCAAGAACAAAGCCGGCGACAAGGATCGCTGTGATGAAGCGATGAGGACGGATCGCGTCTAAGGCAAAGCCGAGAAGCACCGCGCCGACGCCGACATGGACCACCCGGCGCACATCGTCCACCGGCATCCAGCCGGGACGCACGATAAAAATCCATCCGGCGAGAACGCTAATCGCGACGGGCACAAGAGCGATCCGCTCGGCCTTCTCCTTGGCGAAGATTTGCAGCGCGAACGCAAGCACGAAAGCAAATGCGGGCGGCAGCAATAACAAAACCATCGTCTTCAAGAGAGCATCCCCGATTGCTCCGCGCGCGAAGGCGCGCATCTTTTAAACGCCGGCCTTCGCCGGCGCGCGAAGGCGCGCGCCTCCTCACGGACCGCGCTTCGCGGGCACAAGCGCCGCGTGCCCCCGGACTAACGCCCCTGCCTTAAGGTGTAAGTGTCATGACAGGGTTTGCAGCTTAACACGTTCATGACTTTTGCCTGCATGGCCGAAAGGCCGTCGCGCGCGCCGGTCACCGCCAACTCCTCCGCGCTTTCAGACAAAACGCTGAGGCGCTTGGCGAAATCCGGCCAGTTGCGCCAGATCTCGGCTCTCGCTTCGCCGCCTAGCGCCTCGGCTTCGAACGCCTTCAACGCCGTCTTTGCGGTCAATGCGATCATGCGGGCGTGCAGGACGGCGTTCTCGGCCGGTCCCTTCTGCTGCAGCACCATGCCGAGCGCCGCCGCTTGCTCGCCCATCGTTTTCATGATGTGGCGGCGATAGGTTACGGCGTCGGGATCGGAGGCGGCGCGCGCGCCGGTGGCGCATAACGCCGCCGACGTCAGTACCGCGCCTATCGCGAAGCGAAGCGCCTTGCGTCCCCCATGCCCCACAGAATCACCGGTGTTTGGTGACGTCCTGCGCGCTGATTTTCGACCCAGTGTTTTCCCAACTCGAACGCACGTAGTTCGCGACGGCGG
>JAIUPE010000065.1 GCA_020160875.1 Pseudomonadota bacterium | reverse complement strand
GCAGGCGCACATCGAC
The DNA here is from genome assembly GCA_020160875.1 of Pseudomonadota bacterium. Taxonomy (GTDB): domain Bacteria; phylum Pseudomonadota; class Alphaproteobacteria; order Rhodospirillales; family Rhodospirillaceae; genus SHVO01. The sequence goes on along the minus strand of JAIUPE010000065.1, from coordinate 19,744 downwards.
CACGGTCGCGCCCGCCTTCTGCAACGCCTTCACCGCCGATTCCACCACCCAATCCACGTCCGGATCCGCGCCCATGAAGTCGCGCGCGAGACCGATGCGCGCACCCTTGAGGCCATTCGGGTCCAAGAACTTGGTGTAGTCCTTCTGTGCGTTGCCCTTCTGGGTCTGCGTCGTCGGGTCCGCCTTGTCGATGCCCGCCGTCACGCCCAGCGAGACGGCGATGTCCGTCACGTTGCGCGCCATAGGGCCCGCCATGTCGAGGGAGAGCGACAAGGGGATCACACCGTCATGGCTGATGAGGCCATAGGTTGGACGCATGCCCACGATGCCGTTGGTGGTCGACGGACCGCGCACCGAGCCGCCGGTATCGGTGCCGTATCCGAGCGGCGCATAACCCGCCGCGATCCCCACGCCCGTGCCGCCCGAGGAACCCGACGGCGTGCGCGTCAGATCGTGCGGGTTCAGGGACTGCCCGCCCATGGAGCTTTGGAAGCCGTTCGCGAACTCACCGAGGTTCACCTTCGCGAGGATGATGGCGCCGCCATCACGCAGCTGCTTCACCAGATGCGCGTCATCCGGCGGCATATTGCCTTCCAGCAGCACCGAGCCGCCGGTGGTGGCGATATCGACCGTGTCGATGTTGTCCTTGAAGATGACGGGAATGCCGTGCATCGGACCGCGCACTTTTCCGGCCTTGCGTTCGGCATCGAGCGCGCGGGCGATCTCCATGGCTTTCGGATTGAGCGCGATCACCGCATGCAGCTTCGGCCCGGCGCGGTCATAGGCCGCGATGCGGGCGAGGCACATCTCGGTGAGCTTCTCCGCCGTCAGCGTGCCGGCCGCCATGGCCGCCTGTAGCTCGACGATGGTCGCCTGATCGAACTCGACCGAGCGTGCTTGTGCCGGAGCCGTCATCAAGCTTCCCGCAAGAGCGGCGACAATCACTAAGGAACTGACCTGCTTTTTCATGTGCATTGCCCCTTTTACTTGGACGGAATTTCAATGGCGCCGCCCGCCAGCGCCGGTGTGTTCACGGGACGGCGAATGGCTTTGGTCGCCTGCTCCAGGCTGTAGGCGAGCGAGATCAATTTCCCTTCGCTGAAAGCGGGCCCCAGGAACGAGATCGTCACCGGCAGATCGTCGGTGGTGAATCCGATCGGCAGGATCAGGTCCGGAAAGCCCGTCAGGTTTGCGACCGGCATCGGATACACACCCGTCGCGAAGTTGGGCGTCGGACCCGCGATCTGTTCGGGGCGCACCGGTGTGGTCGGATACACAATCGCATCCAACTTCTCGTTCGCCATGATGCCCCCAACCAGATTGGCCGCCATCGGCATGCCGTGATCGTGCGCGGCGATGTAACCCGGGTCCGTCAACTTGCCGCTATCTCTTTCAGTGAGGAAGAATTGCCAGCGGTACGGGTTCGCACCCTCGCCATCGGGCCCAAGGCTTGTGTACTCCTGCGACCGCTCGATGAGTTGCTCCAGCGTCTTCGGATATTTTGGCCCGGTGGTCTTCAGATAGTCCGCGATCTGGACATGGAACTCCGCCGGATAGATCGACCACAGCATCGATGTATGCGAGTCCAGGAACCACTTCGGGAAGCGCACATCCACAAGGGTCGCGCCCGCCTTTTCCATCTGCTTCAGCGCGGCGTTGATCGCCCAATCCACGTCCGGATCGGCGCCCATGTAGTCGCGCTGCACGCCGATGCGGGCCCCTTTCAGCCCGGTGGCGTTTAGATACTTCGTATAGTCCTTCTCGAACTTGCCCTGGCTTTTCTTGGTCGCGTCGTCCGCCGGGTCGACACCGGTCATGATACCGAGCGAAACGGCGATGTCCGATACGCTGCGCACCATCGGTCCGCCGGTATCGAGCGACAGCGATAGCGGAATGATGCCGTCGCGGCTGACAAGGCCGTGCGTCGGTTTAAGGCCCACGATGCCGTTCACGCTGGACGGCCCGCGGATCGAACCGCCGGTGTCCGTGCCGAGCCCGATGGGCGCATAGCCGGCGGCGACCGCCACACCCGTGCCGCCCGAGGAGCCCGACGGCGTGCGCGTGAGATCGTGCGGGTTCAATGACTGCCCGCCCTTCGAGCTTTGCATCCCGTTCGCGAATTCGCCCAGGTTCACCTTGGCGAGGATGATCGCCCCGGCGTCGCGCAGCTTCTTCACCATATAGGCGTCGTCAGGCGCCATGTTGCCGTCCAGGAGCACCGAGCCGCCCGTCGTCGGCATATCGATAGTGTCGTAGTTGTCCTTCAAGACAACCGGAATGCCATGCACCGGCGAGCGCACCTTGCCCGCCTTGCGTTCGGCGTCGAGCGCGCGCGCGATCTCAAGAGCTTTGGGGTTGAGCGCGATCACCGCGTGCAGCTTCGGCCCCTTGCGGTCGTACGCGTCGATGCGCGCTAGGCACAGCTCCACCAGCTTCTCCGCCGTCAGCGTGCCCGCCGCCATGGCGGCCTGCAGCTCGGCGATGCTCGCCTGATCGAACTCCATTTGCTTGGCGGCGGCGGGCGTCGTCAGGAGCGCGGCGGCGATCGCACAGCTCGCGACGAAGGTGGTCAGATGTTTCTTGAGCGTCATGTGTCCCCTCACTCTATTTCTCTGGAATGTCGATGGTGGCGCCCTTCAAGGGCGGCGTGTTCACCGGGCGGCGAATGGCTTTGGTGGCCTGCTCATAGGCGTAACCGAGCGCCAGAAGTTTAGGTTCGCTGAACGCGGTGCCCGTGAAAGAGATCGTCACCGGAAGGTCGTCGGTCGTGAAACCCACCGGCACGATCAGATCCGGGAAGCCCGTCAGATTGCCGATCCCCGTCGGCACGCGGCTTACCGCCGGCGGCGGGTTCTGCGGCCCCGCGATCTGCACCACGCGGCGCATGCCGGTCGGATAAACAATGGTGTCGAGTTTGTCCTTGGCGAACATGCCTTCGACCAGCGCGCGGCTCATCGGCATCCAGTGGTCGCGCAGCGCGATGTAGCCTGGGTCCGCCAATTTATCGGCCTTGGCTTCCACATTCTTGAAGTAGATCCAGCGCGACAGGTTCGGTCCCTCGCCGGTCGGGCGAAGATCGTTGTAGGCCTCGGCGCGCTCGATCAGCTCGGCGAGGTTCTTGGGATACTTCGGTCCCGTGGTCTTCAGGTAGTCGCCGATCTGCACCGCGAATTCCGCCGGATACAGCGTGAACACCGTCGGCCCCGTCTGATCCAGGAACCAAGTCGGATACTTCACGTCAATTAGCGTCGCCCCCGCGCGCTGCATCGCTTTCAGCGCCGCCTCGAAGGCCCAGTCCACATCCGGATCGGCGCCCGTGAAATCGCGGGCGACACCAATGCGTGCGCCCTTCAGCGCGTTCGCGTTCAGGAACTTGGTGTAGTCCTTCTCGAACTTGCCGGCGCTTTTCTTGGTGGCATCGTCGGCGGGATCGATCCCTGCGGTGATCCCCAACGACACAGCGATGTCGTACACGCTGCGTGTCATCGGCCCGCCCGTATCCAGGGACAGCGCGAGCGGAATGATGCCGTCGCGGCTGATAAGACCATGTGTCGGTTTCAGGCCGACAATCCCGTTCACATTCGATGGGCCGCGAATGGAACCGCCCGTATCCGTGCCATACCCCAGCGGCGCGTAGCCCGCCGCGATGCCGACACCGGTGCCGCCCGACGACCCGCCGGGAATACGCGTCAGGTCATGCGGGTTCAAGGACTGCCCGCCCATGGAGCTTTGGTATCCATTGGCGAACTCGCCCAGGTTCACCTTCGCCAGCATGATCGCCCCGGCGTCGCGCAGCTTCTTCACCAGGAAGGCATCGTCCGGCGCCATATTGCCTTCCAGCAGCACCGAACCGCCGGTCGTGGGCATATCCACCGTATCGATGTTGTCCTTGAAGATGACGGGAATGCCGTGCAGCGGGCCGCGTACTTTGCCGGCTTTGCGCTCGGCATCCAGTTGACGGGCGACCTCAAGCGCCTTGTCGTTGAGCGAAATCACCGCGTGGAGCTTCGGTCCGGCGCGGTCATAGGCCGCGATGCGGTCCAGGCAAAGCTGCGTCAGCTTCTCCGCCGTTAGCGTGCCCGCCGCCATGGCGGCTTGAAGCTCGCCGATGGTCGCCTGATCGAAGTCCACCTGCCTCGCCGACGCGGGGGCAGCCGCCATCAGCACCGCACCCAGCATGAGCGCGGCAATCGCTTTCTTATAATGTGTCATCGGCAACGCCCTATTTCTCAGGAACTTCGATCATCGCGCCCGGCAGCGCCGGTGTGTTCACCGGTCGCCGAATGGCTTTGGTGGCCTGTTCGAACCCATAGCCGAGGCCCAACAAACGAGGTTCGCTGAAAGCGGGCCCAAAGAAGGAGATCGTCACCGGAAGATCGTCCGTCGTGAAGCCCGCCGGCACGATCAGGTCGGGATAACCCGACAGGTTGCCGAGGCTGCGCGGCGATTTCACCGATCCCAGTGTCGGCGGCGGCGGTCCCGCGATCTGTTCGGGACGCGTGACGGTCGTCGGGTAAACGATGGCGTCCAGATGATCCTTGGCGAAGGTCGCATCGAGAAGCGCGCGTGTCATCGGGATGAAATGATTGAGCATCGCGTCATACACAGGGCCATCCAACGGAACGGCCTTGGCCTCGACGTTCTTGAAATACTGCCAGCGCGACAGATTAGGTCCCACGCCGTCACCGCGCAGATCGTTGTACGCCTCGGCGCGCTCGATCAGCTGATCGAGATTTTTCGGATACTTCGGCCCGGTGGTTTTCAGGTAATCGGCGATCTGCACCTTGAATTCGGCCGGATACAGCGTGAAGACAACTTGCGTCGCGGACTCCAGATACCACTTGGGCAGCCGCACCTCGACCACCGCGCCGCCCGCTTTCTGGATCGCCTTCAACGCGGCCTCGATCACCCAATCCACATCCGGATCGGCACCCATGTAGTCGCGCGCGATACCGATGCGCGCGCCCTTCAGCGCATCGGCCTTCAAGAACGGCGTATAGTCCTTGTGCGATTTGCCTTCGCTTTTCTTCGTGTACGGGTCGGCCGGATCGATGCCCGTCATCGGACCCAGCGCGACGGCGATGTCCGTGACGCTGCGCGCCATCGGTCCGCCCATGTCGAGAGTCAGTGCCAGCGGGATGATGCCGTCATGACTCAAGAGCCCGTGCGTGGGCTTCAGGCCGACGATACCGTTCACGCTCGAAGGGCCCCGGATCGAACCGCCCGTATCCGTCCCAAGACCCAGCGGCGCATAGCCGGCCGCGATGGATACGCCCGTCCCGCCCGACGAGCCCGATGGCGTGCGCGTCAGATCATGCGGGTTCAGCGATTGGCCGCCGATGGAGCTCTGCATGCCGTTGGCGAATTCGCCCAGATTCACCTTGGCGAAAATGATCGCCCCGGCGTCGCGCAGCTTCTTCACCATATTGGCGTCATCCGGCGCCATGTTGCCTTCCAGTAGCACCGAACCACCGGTCGTCGGCATATCAACCGTATCGAAATTGTCTTTCAGCACCACGGGAATGCCATGAAGCGGTCCGCGCACCTTGCCGGCTTTGCGTTCGGCATCGAGCGCGCGCGCGATCTCGAGCGCTTTGGGATTAAGAGTGATCACCGCGTGCAGCTTGGGCCCGGCGCGGTCGTAAGCCGCGATACGGTCCAGGCAAAGCTGTGTCAATTTTTCCGCCGTCAGCGTGCCCGCGCGCATGGCCGCGCCCAGCTCGACGATCGTGGCCTGATCGAACGCGACTTGTTTTGCGGAAGCCTGCGGCGCGGCGGCGATGAGTGCGGCCGCGAACGCGGCGATGGATACGAAACGGGCGGCGCGGTTGATCACGGCGTAGTCCCCCTCATCGAATGTCCCCGAGGAAGCTTACGCCGCGCCGCGTGAAGACCGCCAGTCCCTAGCTGTGCATGGATTTCGTCATTTTCCCGCGATTCCAACTAAACCGTTGTTGAGAAACGTAGCAGGATCAACCCGCTTTCAACGCGGCAGCGCCGTCCGGTGATGCCGACGGAACCGGCGCGGGCAGCGCGGCCTTTCCTTTTGACGCAGCGCCCTGACGCCGGCCCGCCGCGAGTAGGAAACTGCGGAAGCTGGCGCCAAAAGGCCGCGCGATCGCATCGCGGTCCCAGGCCAGGAAATACGGCGCCGGCAATTTCGCGCGGCGGTCGAGGGGAATGACCAAACGCCCCGCCGCAAGGTCGTCCATGACCATGCTGATCTGCGCGAGAACAAAGCCGTCAGCGGCCACCGCCGCGTCAAGGGCGGACGCCGACAAGGAGAACGTCAGTTCGCTCGCGCGCTCGGGCATCTGTTCACCGACGCTCAAAGCCCAATCCGCCCACGAAAGCCCCGCCGCGCGGTCGGGATCCCATTCAATACTGATCAGTGGCGAAGCCATGATATCCGCCGGCGACGTCACGGGGTTTTTCGCCAGGAACTCGGGCGCGCAGGCGGGTACGGCATAGTCGGTATAAAGTTCGGAGAAATAGCTGTAGTTGCGGACCTCCGCTCCGTAACACAGGCGGAAATCGATGTGATCGTTCGACAGCGGCTTTTCCTCGTCAGTGCCGATCGAATGAATCGTCGCGTCGCTATTGGCGCCGCGCCACTCCTTGATCAGCGGCCGCAACCAGCGCAGGGCCAACGATGGCAGCGCGCTGATGATGATGCTGGGCTTTGCGCGCGCGACATGCAGCTTTTGCTGCGCGAGGCGCAGTTGATCGAACGCCACACGCACGCTTTCGTAATAAAGGCGCCCCCAGAACGTGAGCACCAACGTGCGTCCCCGCCGCTCGAACAGGCTCGCCTTCAACGACTCTTCGATGTTGGCGATTTGCTGACTCACGGCGCCGACCGTGACGTGCAAATCGTCGGCGGCCTTCGTCAAGCTGCCGCAGCGCGCGACCGCTTCGAAAACCTGTATGGCCCTCATCGTAGGAAGATCCACCACGGACGATCCCCTCGGCGTGAAGCGTATGCTTGCGTGTTCCCTAAACGCGGCCCTCAGAAGGCCGCGCCCTTCCCCATTATTATATGTATATACAATTATAAAATTGTCTATACATAACTTGGGACGCGGCGGCGCCGTGGAGCGAGGTCTCGTCACGCGCCGACCGGGATCAGCGCGATGACCACGCCGACCTTGTATGTGTCGCCCTCCCCTTTGGCCCATTGCCCATGCCACGGCATCCGCCGCGGCGCAGGCTGAACTTCATCCGGGCCTGTTGCCGGCCGTCCCATCCGGCCGGACACCTTTGCCACGACGGCTTGGCTCCGCGCGCGGCCGTGCGGCCCTAACCGCATGCGATGGTCAACAATACGGTGCGGTCGGCGCCGTTCCAGCCGGCGGACCACATCAGCGCGTTGTGCAGCCCACCGGTGTTTTCGCTTCTTACGCTTTCACTACTCAGGCGGGTGATTGAGCCATCCATTCGCGGCAGCACACGAATGCACGCGTCCGCCAATGGACATCGAATATTCGAAAATTATATATATATTCTAACTACTTTTGAGGGATTGTAGGTAAATCACTTACACAAAAATCGCAAATATTCATTGATTTAATTGATATAATTGACTTATACCGCCCCTCCCAAGATTGACGCGCACCGTCAATTTATTTTGTTTACCAAATTAATTTACGAGGGGAACTCTCGAATTGAGTGAGGCGTCAGGCGAAACCGGAAACGGCGCTCATCGTTCCGCGCTGAAATCCGCCGCTCCGGAGAAAGCGTTCTATTTCCGAAACCCGGTGGCGCAGGACGCATGCAAAGTGAACGATCTCGTGGCGGCCTCGCGCCCGCTCGACGTCAACTCCCTCTACTGCAACCTCCTTCAATGCACCCACTTTGCGCAGACCTGTCTTCTTGCCGAGCAAGACGGCGAGATAAGGGGGTGGGTCTCGGGCTATCGACCCGCCGATGACCCCACGACGCTTTTTGTCTGGCAGGTCGCCGTCCATGAGTGCGCACGCGGGCGCGGGCTCGGCATCGACTTATTGCAGCGCTTCGTACGCCTTCCGGCGGCGGCCGGCGCCTCTCATCTCAAGACGACGATCACGCCATCGAACCACGCCTCGCGCGCGCTCTTTACGCGCTTCGCCGAAAAAGAAGGTTTGAGTCTCGAAACACGCCTCTGGTTCGACACCGTTGTCCATTTCGCAGGCAGGCACGAAAGCGAGATCTTGTATTCGATCGGCTCTCTGCCTTTACGCGACTCTTCCAACTGAAAAGGATTGAAATCATGACGTATGTGCCGGCCCCGAGCGCCTCGCAACCCGACTTTGGCATTTACGAACGGATGGAATCGCGCGTACGCAGCTATTCTCGCGGAATGCCCCGCCAGTTCACGCGCGCCGCCGGTGTGTGGATGTACGATTCAAAGGGAGGGCGCTATCTAGATTTTCTCTCCGGCTGTTCCACACTGAATTACGGACACAATCATCCCATCCTGAAGCAGGCGCTGCTCGACTACATCGAAAGCGACGGCATCACGCATAGTCTCGACTTGCACACGGCCGCCAAGGCCGCGTTCCTGGAAGAATTGGAAACCACGATCCTTGGGCCGCGCAAGATGCGCTACAAAGCCATGTTCCCCGGCCCGACCGGCACGAACGCCGTGGAAGCCGCGTTGAAGCTCGCCCGGCGTGTGACGGGCCGCCAACTCGTGATTTCATTCACGAATGGTTTCCACGGGATGACGCTTGGCGCTCTTGCCTGCACCGGCAACGCGGGGAAACGCGGCGCCGCCGGAATCCCGCTCAGCCACGTCAGTCACGAGCCTTTCGACAATTATTTTGGCCCGGATGTGAATACGGCCGACCTTCTCGCACAACGGCTTCGCGACCCGTCGAGCGGCCTCGACGCGCCGGCGGCGATCCTGGTTGAAACCATCCAGGGTGAAGGCGGTCTGAACGTAGCCAGTTCCGCGTGGCTGCGGCAAATCGCCGCCACGGCCAAGGAGCACGGCGCCCTGCTCATCGTCGATGATATTCAAGCGGGCTGCGGGCGCACCGGTAAGTTCTTTAGTTTCGAGGACGCGGGCATCGAACCCGACATCATCACCCTCGCGAAATCGCTTTCAGGCCTGGGATTGCCGTTGGCGCTGACGCTGATGCGGCCCGAATTCGATCAATGGGAACCCGGCGAACACAACGGGACTTTCCGCGGAAACTGCCATGCTTTCATTACGGCGGCGGCGGCATTGAAACACTTCTGGCGCACGTCCGATTTTGCGCACGACGTGCAGCGGCGCGGACAGATCTTGGAACGGCGGTTGCAGAAAATCGCCAGCAATTATCCCGGCCAAATTTCCGTCAAAGGCAAGGGCATGATGCTGGGTCTCGACGTCGGGTCCGGCGCGCTCGCCGCGTCGATCGCCCGATCGGCCTTTAGCCGCGGAATCATCATCGAAACGAGCGGCCCTCACGACGAGGTATTGAAATTCCTCGCGCCGCTCACAATCGATGACGAGGCGCTCAAGACCGGAATCGATATTTTGGAAGAAGCCCTGACAGGCGTCGTCGCTGGGGCACACAGCCTCGCCGCAGAATAGTAGGAGCCAGTCATGTTGATAAAGCGACTTTCAGATATCCGGTCCTCAGAACGCAACGTGAAACACGAGGGCTGGGAAAGCAGCCGCCTCCTGTTGGCGTCCGATGGGATGGGCTTTTCCTTCCATATCACGACACTTGAGAGCGGACGCTCTTGGACGTTCCACTATCAGCACCACGTCGAAGCCGTCTATGTGATCAGCGGCAGCGGCACGATCGAGGATCTCTCCGCCGGTGAAAAACACGCCCTGCAACCCGGCACTCTCTATGCGCTCGATAAACACGACCGCCACACTTTGACGGCGGCCACGGACTTGGTCACGGCTTGCGTGTTCAACCCCCCGGTAACGGGCACCGAAGTCCACGACGCGTCGGGCGCCTACCGGCCCGCCGCCGCCGCCGTCGCGTCCTAGCGCAACCCCGTCCAAGCGAAGAGAGCCCCTTTCATGAATGATCTTTACGCTTCCCGGTGCGAGGCAACGCCCCGCATCATCGAAAGAGCGGACCCCGTCGCCTACTGCGACTGGCACGAAGGCGCCCCGCTCACGCAAAGCCAAGTACAGCACTATGACCGCGATGGTTACCTTGTGCTGCGCGATATCTTCAGCGCGAGCGAAATCAATGCGCTGCGCTCGGCGGCAACCGCCCTCCTTGCGGATTCCACGGGGTTGGAGAAGGAAACCCTTATCACGGAACCGGGAAGCGACCGTGTGCGATCAATCTTCATGATCGATCGCCAAAGCCTCGTCATGGGCCACCTTGCCGCTGACGAACGGCTCGCCGGGATCGCCCGCTTTCTGCTTGGCGACGATGTCTATGTTCACCAATCCCGTCTCAACTATAAGCCAGGTTTCGTCGGCAAGGAGTTCTATTGGCATTCGGACTTTGAAACATGGCACGTCGAGGACGGTATGCCCCGAATGAGGGCCCTCTCCATGTCCGTACTCCTCGAATCCAACAGCGCGGTCAACGGTCCTTTGATGATCATTCCGGGCTCTCATCGCAAATATCTCACCTGCGTGGGCGAGACACCGGAAGATCACTATAAATCCTCATTGAAAAAGCAGGAGTATGGAATTCCGGATCGCGAGCACCTGACGGCGCTCGTAAACGAGCATGGCATTGCCGCGCCAACCGGAGACGCGGGGACAGTCGTCATTTTCGACTGCAATGCGATGCACGGTTCGAACGGAAACATAACGCCATATCCACGCGCCAACGCGTTTATCGTCTACAATGCCGTTTCCAACGCTTTGAAAGCGCCTTTCGGCCCAAAAGCGCCTCGGCCAGAATTCATCGCGTCGCGACAGGCCATCCGCGCCTTAAATTCGCCGCCGGTCACCCTTCAGGAAGCCGCTCGACTCTCGATACAGGCGCTCCAGAAAACAGAGCGTCCGGCGACTCAACGCATCGCTTCGTGAGACTTGTCACCACTGATTGAGCGGCTCATGGACATCCAAGCAAGCGGCGACTTCTTCGCGCAACTTCCCGGCTGGGCGCAAACGACGCTCGGCATAACGATACTTGCGTTGGCAATCGTCGTCGCCACGACACTGATCAAGAAGCTGACGCTTAAACTCGTGGAACGCAGCATTCATACGCATGCGCGCTTCGCGAATGATCGGCCTCTGATATTTCTGATTGTTCGTCATCTGACGAATATTTTTCCGGCCGTATTGACGTCACGCGGAATCGTCCTCGTCCCGAATTTGCCTGACGACGTGGTGACGGTTGCCCGCAATTGCGCAACCGCTTTTATTGTCGTGACCATCGTTCTTGCCCTCAATGCCGCGTTGACCTTCGCGAACTCTGTCTATCAGCGTGGTCCGAATGCGGCGATGCGGCCCATCAAGAGTTATCTTCAGGTTATCAGGATCGTGCTGTTTGCCTGCGGCGCCATTCTGGTGATCGCCGCACTTATGGAGCAATCGCCGCTTCTGCTGCTTTCCGGGATCGGCGCACTCGCGGCTGTCCTTATGCTCGTGTTCAAGGACACAATATTGTCGCTGGTGGCATCGGTGCAGCTGGCGTCCAACGACATGCTGCGCGTGGGCGACTGGATCGAAATGCCGCAGCTCAACGCCGACGGCGACGTCATCGATATCGCTCTTCACACGGTGAAGGTCCAAAACTGGGATATGACCGTCACCAGCATTCCGACTTATCGCCTGATATCCGAGTCCTATAAGAATTGGCGCGGGATGTCCGAATCCGGCGGGCGGCGAATCAAGAGGTCTCTTCATCTCGATCAGCATAGCGTCCGATTTCTCACACGAGACGAAATCACGGCGCTGGGACGATTTGCCCTCCTCAAACCCTACTTATCGGCGAAACGAGAGGAACTGGAGCGCTGGAACGCAGCGCTGAGCGAGCGTGGCCTCGATACTTTGAACCATCGGCAACTGACGAATGTCGGCACTTTGCGGGCGTATGTGCAGGCGTACATCGAGTGGCATCCGCGCATCCATCGCGACATGACGCGGCTCGTGCGGCAGCTTCAGCCAACGGCCGACGGCCTGCCGCTGGAGATATACTGCTTTACAAGCACCGTCGAGTGGAACGAGTACGAAGCGATTCAAGCCGATATCGTCGACCACATTCTCGCGGTTTTGCCTCATTTTGACCTGCGGCTCTTTCAGAGGCTGGGCGGCACGGATATCCGGAATCTGGCGTTACTCCTCGATCCTCCCCGCGCATTAGGCGCCGCGCGTGCCAGCTGATCTTCGCGCCGCGCCTCATCCTCGCCTGCGCCGAACGATCGCCGCCTCCGCGATCGGAAATGCAACCGAGTGGTTCGACTACGGCATCTATACCTACGGCGTTGTCTATATATCGGGAGCTCTGTTTCCGGGCTCCACGGCCGAAGCGACGCTTTTTGCGCTCGCGACCTTTGCCATTTCGTTTCTTGTGCGCCCACTCGGCGGTTTGGTTTGGGGGCCGATCGGAGATCGATACGGCCGCAAATCGGTCCTGGCGGCCACCATCCTGCTGATGGCTGGAGCGACTTTTTGTATTGGCTTGATCCCCGCGTACGACACCATCGGAGGCTGGGCGCCCGCTCTGCTCATCGCGCTGCGCCTCGTGCAGGGGTTTTCCACTGGCGGCGAATATGGCGGCGCCGCCACCTTCATCGCAGAGCACTCCCCCGACGCGCGCCGCGGCTACTACGGAAGCTTTCTGGAAGTCGGAACCTTGGCCGGCTTTTCCTTAGGCGCCTTGCTCATGCTGGGATTTGCGGTGACCTTGGGCGACGACGTCATGCGCGCGTGGGGCTGGCGGCTCCCGTTCCTCATTGCGGCGCCGCTCGGGATCGTCGGGCTTTATCTGCGCGCACAAATTGCCGAGACGCCGGTCTTCGAAGAATTGAAAAATACCCGGCAGCCGGCGCGGCGCGGATATCTGACGGGCGTCGCGGACCTCTTTCGCGGCTATTGGCGATCTATCGCCGTTCTTGCGGCTTTGGTGGTTGCACTGAATGTCGTCAACTACACGCTTCTCAGTTATATGCCGACCTATCTTCAATTCCGCCTCGGACTATCGCCCGAACAGGCGTTGTATGTACCGATCGTAGGAATGATTTTCATGATGCTTTTCGTTCCGATGGCGGGGCGCCTCTCTGACCGGCTCGGCCGCAAACCGATGTGGTGGCTTTCTCTCGGCGGCATCTTCGTCTGCGCGCTGCCCGCATATCATCTTATGACTCTCGGCGCCCCCGGCGCGATCGCGGGGTTTGTCATATTGGGGCTGCTCTATGTCCCCCAACTCGCGACAATTTCAGCCACCTTTCCCGCGATGTTCCCAACCTCGGTGCGATTTGCCGGGCTGGCGATTTCATACAACATTTCGACCTCGCTTTTTGGCGGCACCGCACCTGCGCTGAGTTCATGGCTGATCGGCGTCACTGGAGATGTGCGGGTACCGGCCTATCTCATGATGCTCGCGTGCATCATCGGCATGGCCGCTCTTCCCTTCATGGAAGAAACCGCCGGAAAATCCTTACGCAGCGCCGCCACTCACTGACCGGTTCCATCGCTTATTCAGCGTCCGGACGGCCCGTGGCCCCGCTGACGTGATCATCGATTTCGCGATACCGCTCCGTAGTCAGTCCTTCGAGACCAATCGCGATCTCGATCTCATTTTCGCGCACCTTCCGCAATACATCCGGAGAACTGGAACGTTCGATGGACTCTTCCCAAAATGTGGCGATCTCTTCGACTCGTTTCTTCGCGCGCGCGTAGGATTGAAGCTCGGCATCCGATACGCCGAACTCTTCGTTTTCTTGGAAGGCGGCGGCCGTCGCTCCGAAAGCCGTCGGACTGACCGCCGATGCGTGCAAGGCGAAGGAGAGGATGGTCAGGGCGAACAACAGATTTGAATTCAACGGCGCGGTGGCAATCATAGTTACAATTCCCCAATCCAGCGGGCATTTGATATTATAGTCCAAAATGACCTTCGGGAAAAATTCCTGCGGAGAAAAAATGGAAACTGCCAACGCCGTGCTCGTCGCGTTGCGCCGCATAATTCGCGCAACCGATTTCAGCGCAAAATATCTGGCCCGCGAAAGCGAACTGACGACGTCTCAGCTATTGGTACTCCAATTACTGGAACCGGGACGGGAAATGAAAATTGGCGATATCGCCAAGAACATGAATCTCAATCAAGCCACGGTGACGACGATCATCGACCGGCTCGAAGAGCGCGGTCTCGTGAAAAGGAATAAGGGTAAGCAGGATCGCCGTCAGGTCTTTGTCGACTTAACGGTGCATGGAAGCGAGGTCCTCGAACAAGCGCCCAAGCTTCTACAAGCTGTGTTTCTCGAGAATTTTGGCAAGCTCGCCGACTGGGAACAAACCTATATTTTATCGGCGCTCGAACGCGTTGCTTCACTGATGAACGCCACTTTCCTCGACGCCTCGCCGGTCCTCGATATTGGCGCGGTCGATCGACAGGCGGAAAAGCAGGCCCGTTTGGCGGCTCCTCCTGATCCCTAGAACCCGTCGACGGTCATCGCCGGCCGCTCACGTTTGGGCGCGCACTCTTCCGCAAAGATAAACGGCGCAACGCACATACCTTCGACGACAGCCGCTGCCCGGTCCAAAAATATTTCTGGTGGCGCTTTCACGATCTCGGGCACGAGGCTAACGGCGCCTCTCCGTTTGAATGCCAGGCCGCGACAACAAGGATGCCATGGCGACTTCATACGGCCGCACGTCCATGGACGTGAAAAAAGCGCGCACTGGCCGTGGTGGGATTGCCACAGCCAGTGCGCCATTCCTGCCGGGAAGCGAAGCCTTTGCACCCACGGGGGAGACCCGTCGTGGTGCGTCCCTCCCCTTCACCGCCAGGAACCCTAGATTCTTTTACCCTTATGTCTCAATCGCCCTTTCGACTTGCGCGAGATGTTGGCGAAACGATGCGCGCGGGTCATGCGAGCGCCGTTCGAGGAAAGCGTTGAAATGGAATTGCTGCCGGAGCGGCTTACCGTCCGCGAGCGACCGGCGCTGCATCGCCTCGGTTTCCGCGAGACGATGGGCTTCGGCGAGAACCTCGTCCTTGTGCTCCTGCGCGAACACGAGCACCCCGTCCTCATCGGCGGCGATACAATCGCCGTGCGTGATGATAGCCGCGCCCAATTGCGCGGTGCGCTCCCATACGGCCGGCCGCGAACGAAGCTCCGTCGGCCCAAAGGGATGAGATCCCAGGCTCCAAATCGGCAGGCCGATCTCGCGCAGTTGCGCGGTATCTCGATGCGCACCGTGGATAACAATCCCAGCCACGCCGGCGAATTGCGCTTCCGCGGCGATCAAGTCGCCGATGCAGCTTTCGTCCATACGTCCGCCGTTGTCCGCGACGAGCACCACGCCCTTTTCCGCGTGCGCGATAGCCTCCAGAAAGACATCGACACTGCCGTAGTGACGCACGGGAGCCGCGCGCCCGACGAGTAGCATTTGGTTGTCTTGCACGGCCCGCGTTCCATACGGCGCGTGCCGCTTGGGCAGCCCCAGACGTACGAGCGCGTCGGCCACATGGGCTGTACCGAAATCCATAATCCTCTCGCCGCCGGTTCTATTTGTGGACAGACTAGCCCTCGCCTATACTTCGCACTAACGAATACTTTTGAACCAATACTTTCGAGTTTTTGAAGAATGGGCCTATCGTTCGATATGGACGCGCTGCGCGCGCTCGTCGTCGGCGCGGATTTGGGAAGCTTCGCGCGCGCGGCGGTACGCCTTGGGCGCTCCCAATCCGCGATCAGCATGCAGATCAAGAAATTGGAACAACAGGCCGGCCAGAAGCTGTTTCGCAAGAGTGGGCGGACCCTGCAACGCACCGCCGCGGGTGACGCGCTCTTGAGCTACGCGCGCAGGATCATCGCGCTCAACGATGAAGCCGCGACCTCGGTCGGCGCGGCCGCCGCGGCGGCAACCGTCCGTCTGGCCTTGCCGCAGGATTTCGCGGAAGACGTTCTACCGGCGATCATCGCGCAGTTCTGCCGCGAATGGCCGGGCGTTCATATCGAGGCGCGAGCTGGGCGTAACTATACGATCGCCGACGACATCGCAGAAGGCCGTTTGGACGTCGCGATTGCTTTTTCACGTCCCGAGGACGGCGGCGGGAAACCGATCGTGCGCCTTCCGATGATCTGGGTCGCGCCGACGAAACCGATAATCTCCAAAGCGCCGCTACCCCTCGTCCTCTACGATCACGCCTGTTTGTTCCGCCAGGCGGCCATGGATGCGTTGGACGCCGACGGAAAGGATTGGCGCCTGGCCCTCACGACGCCGAGTTTGCCGGGCGTGTGGGCGGCACTGAGAGCCGGCGTCGGCATTTCCGTACGCACACCGTACGCGCTACCGGCCAATATGCGCGATGTCACGAAAGCCTTGCGCTTACCGTCCCTACCTGCCGTGGACGTGCGCATTCTCGCAGGCACCGACCTTTCGCCGGCCGCCGCCGACCTACGTGAGATCACAGCGCGTGTCTTGAAGTCGCAGGTCGGACCGGCGCCGAAAAAAGCTATAGATCCTTCACGGTAATCCTGACCGGCTTGGAGCGGTTCGCGGCGCGTTCGTACAGGCTGCGCGCGACCTCCTGAAACCAATCGCGGTTGCGGTCGTATACCTTGAACTTCTGCTGCTGCGTCAAGTCCTTCACCGACTCAGCGACGCGCTTGAGCGCGTCCGCCTGTATCAGGAATCGTACGCGCGTGAGGCCATCCACCCCGACAAATTGAAGATCGTTGCCGACCAGCGTGACGCTTCCCCCCACTTCAAAGCGCAGGGTCATGTGATATCCCAATTCGCATGATACATATTTCCGATTTTCCGGATCATTAAATTTTCCGCCCCACTCAAATATCGATGGCCGAAAGTACGCTCATGGCACATTACAATTCGACCTACAGAGCGGAAGGCCCGCGCGCTCTTTGATATTGTAAATGTTGCTTGCACGGCGTCGCACAAATCGTGCGGCAGCTAAGCTCCCCCCGCTCGACATCAGAATTCAAAAAGCGTCGCATGGCGCCACCCGGCGCGTTTTCTCATCTTCGTTTGAGTCGCCTCAGGAATTCAGAAGGTGTCGCACGAATTGGGTGTCGTAGCGACATGCTCATTGAAGCTCCACGAAAAAATAAAACGCCGCAAGGCGTGGACCTTGCGGCGCTTTCTGGAGCCGGGCATCGGCATCGTGCAGGCCGTGGCGGCGCCGGCTTCTCTTA
Organism: Pseudomonadota bacterium; assembly: GCA_020160875.1. Lineage (GTDB taxonomy): Bacteria > Pseudomonadota > Alphaproteobacteria > Rhodospirillales > Rhodospirillaceae > SHVO01. The sequence continues at coordinate 2,470 of JAIUPE010000065.1, read as the reverse complement.
GACTCGCTGCTCGACCTGCCGCTGTGGAACCTGCGGCGACGTTACGACGGGTGCCGTGGCGGCCTCATTCACCTTCTCGACCTCGCTGCCTTTGGCGGCGGCGGCGGCTTCTTCCATTGCGGCCAGCGAACGGGCCAGCTCATAGATGCGCCGACGCACATGCTCGTCGCCAATATCATAATAGGCACGCACCAGTTCCAGAGTTTCGCGACGGACCATCGGGTCTTCCTCGTGCGGCATATCGATATTTCCCGCGCCCGCTTGGTTACGAGGGCTGGCGCCGGCTGTGTTGTCGTCCATCTCCTCGAAGAAGTAGGCCACTGGGCAATCAAGCACACGGCTCATGTCCCACAGACGGCTGGCGCCGATGCGGTTCGCCCCACGCTCGTACTTCTGGACCTGCTGAAAGGTCAGCCCCATCGCCTCACCGACCTTCTCCTGGGAAAGGCCGAGAAGTGTGCGGCGAACCCGCAAGCGGTTGCCCACATGGGCATCGACCGGGTTTGGCTTCCCCGGCGTCCGCAGCCGCTTCGATTTCCCATCCGTCGTGGCGGAACCCTGATACACGTCCATGTCACGCACACCTCAATTACTAGACATCCCGGGTTCCATAACGCCATGGAGGCAAAGAAGTTCTCCCCTTGCGTTAAAAAGGTTCGTGGAGACGTCCGAAAAGTTTGCATCCGGCGGCGAAACGGGCCCAATCATGTCGCAATCACATGGTGGAATGAACCACAACCGCCTGAAACTAAACTAAAAATGGAACCATTTTCTGAAGCCAGGCGTTGATGTTGTACGATTTTGTACAGGTCATCGATGTCCGCCTTCAGTTCGCGGTTTTTGATTACGCCCGAGACCGCGGTTCAAAAATTCCTGGTCGATATGCGTCTCACCGCCGAGCGGTCCTTCCGTTCCTGGAAACTGGCCGTCGACGCCGGTTTCGCCAAGACCAACCTCGCGCCGGCCGACCGCACCGCGCTCCTGAAGCCCCATCCCCTGGAAGACTATTTCTACGCCGGACTGATCGGCCTTCAGGCCGCGGCCGTGCGCGAGCGCTTCACGCCAACCGTTGCCGAAGCTCTATTGCGTCAGGTCGCCCTGCAAGTGGACGATGCGGTCGGGCGGGATGACAGGATCGTCTCGAACATGGTGTTCATCATGTTCGGACGCATCCGGAAAAATGCCGACCTCGATCTCAAGGCCCGCCCCGAAGACGTGGTGACCGACGCCATCCTCGAGCGCCTCGCCATCGATCGTATGAAGGCCACCAGTCACCTGATGCACGATCCACGCTATCGCCATGCGCTCACAGCGCCCCTCATCGCGCGACCGGTATGGTGGAAGGCATTCGATGAGATTTACATGGTGAACGCGATGCCACGGTCTATGGCCCCGCGCGGCCATTTTTCGGCGCACCATGCTTATGCCGCCGCACGCACGAAATGGGTATTTTTCGAAACATCGCCGAAAATGCCCTAACCGCCGCGAACGATCCCAGCGGCTGGTATCCCCATGACGAAAGCCTCCCACACGCCCGATCCGTTGGCTTGGAGCGGTGTATGATGCGGGTCCAAATCATTAAGACCGCCAGCCACCTCGACCATCCGGACGCGCGCACGCGGCCCTCCACCTGATCTGGTAGAACCGCTAGACTGGACTTCATATGAAGCGGTCAAACACGAGGTCTCGATGAAACCCCTATGGTTTAAGCCCTACACGCTGAGGGATTGGGAAGCGCGCTATCCCGATACGCTCGTCGCGCACCTGGATATCAAGCTGATCGAGATTGGTCCCGATTTTCTGCGGGGGACCATGCCGGTTGATCGGCGCACACATCAACCACAAGGTCTTCTGCATGGCGGCGCTTCGGTCGCCTTAGCCGAGACCCTCGGCAGTATCGCCGCCAATATGGCCGTCGATCAGGCCGCGTTTGTCTGTGTCGGACAGGAAATCAACGCCAACCATATCCGGGGCGTAAAAACAGGACTCGTAACCGGGACCGCGCGGCCGTTCTATATCGGCCGTACAAGTCAGGTTTGGGGCATTGAGATCGCAAATGCAGACGGACAACTGGTCTGTATCTCGCGTATCACGATGGCGGTGAGGCCGATCGCGCCCTAGGCGCGTCGCCGGGAGACCCACGACATGACACCCAGCCCCTGTCGCTTTGTGGCGGCTTTCGGGTCACGCTGGCGTTGCAAGAAGGTTGCCTGATTCAAGAACCGGCACGGAACGATCGCGCGTGCGCGCAGATGCGATAATGAAGCGCGCCGTAAAATTTTTACGCGATGGGCCGGATAAGACCGCGAGGCCGGTAAGCAAGCGACGGGAAGACTGCTTTAAGATTGTCCTCGCCGCGACGTTTGACGAGAATCTCCTGCAGGACCTGCCGGACGTCCGTGGTAACCCGCACGTCACCGTCCCTGAGATCGGCGGGCCGCAAGCCAGGCCATTCGCCATAGATACGCCC
>JAIUPE010000064.1:19897-20152 GCA_020160875.1 Pseudomonadota bacterium | reverse complement strand
CAGCCGCGCGGCCGTCTCGACCGAAGCGAGCGCGCCTTCCGACATCATCACCAGCACGGGTGCGGCGATGCCGAGGCCGCGCAGCCCCTCCTGCATGCGCGCGAGGTAGGAGGCGACCAACGGCTGCACATAGGCATTGGCGCAGGTGGTCGAGCAGCGCTCGTACTCGCCGATCAGCGGCGAGACGCGACAGGACAGCGAGACCTGCACGCCCGGCAGCAGCCGAGCCAGGCCCGCGGCGAGTTGCTCCTCATG
>JAIUPE010000064.1:8557-19887 GCA_020160875.1 Pseudomonadota bacterium | reverse complement strand
CCTCATGCGCCGGGTTGGCGTAGCTGTGCAGCAGGCAGACCGCGACGGCGGTCGCGCCGCTTTCGCGCAGCAGCCGGGCGACGCGCGCGATCTCGGCTTCTGTCAGCGCCTCGATCACGCCGCCATCGGCATCGATGCGCTCGCGCAGGCCGAAGCGGCGTTCGCGCGGCACCAACGGCGCCGGCTTCTCAAGGTAGAGGTTGTACTGGTCGAAGCGGTGCTCCCGGCCGATCTCGGGCGTATCCGTGAAGCCCTCGGTCATGACCAGGGCGGTGCATGCGCCCTTGCGTTCGATGACTGCGTTGGTGGCGAGCGTCGTCCCGTGCAGGAACAACCCGATCTGTCCGGGTGCGACGCCTGCTTCCGCGAGGAGTTGCCGGACGCCTTGCAGCACGCCCTGCTCGGGCGCGGCGGGCGTGGTCAGGACCTTGCCGGTGACCAGCCTGCCCCCGGTATCGAGGGCGATGTCGGTGAAGGTTCCGCCGATGTCCGTGGCGATGCGGATCATGCCTGTCTTCGCAATCCCTGCCGTGTCGTCGCCATGGTCGGGCGCAGTCCTAGTCCTGGCCAGGAGCAACGGCCGGATCGTCCGCAGGGTGAACAGCATGCAGCGTCGAGAATGCGGCGGAGAGCGCAGCCGCGGCCTCACGCAGCGGACCGAGGCAGCGCGCCGCGATGCGTTCGACCGGCTCCACCCTCGGCAGGAAGACGAGATCGAGTGCGCAGGCGACGGAGGTGCCGAGCATCACCGGCACGGCGATCGCGCCGATCAGCGGCTTCAATGACGTATCCCGCGTGCCGTAGCCGCGCTGGCGCGTCGTCGCGAGTTCCCGCAGCACCGCGCGTTCCTGATGCCCTGCAAACCGGCCTCCGACACGGCGGCGGACCGCGCCTGCGCGGCGGCGTTCCTGAAAGAGAAGGGGCGGCTGTTGAACCGCCGGCCGCTCACCGATACCGAACTCAACGCCTTCGTCGACCAGGCGGTGAACTCGGCCGACGGTCTCAAGGATTTTTACGCGGGGCTTTCCATCGCGCTCGAGGCCATGCTGGTAAGTCCGAATGTTCTGTTCGTCACGGAGATGTCCGAGCCCGATCCCGCATCGCCCGGAAAACAGCGGCTCGACGCCTACGCGCTGGCCACGCGCCTGTCGCTGTTTTTATGGAATGCGGTGCCGGATGACGGCCTCTTGAAAGCGGCCGAGAACGGCGAACTGCATACGGAGAAAGGGCTCGTGCGCCAGGTCGACCGCATGCTGGCGAGCGTGCGCCTCGAGACCGGCATGCGCGCCTTCTTCGACGATATGTTCGGCTTTGACGATTTCAACGCCTTGTCCAAGGACGCGACCGTCTATCCGAAGTTCACCGGCCAGGCGATGGCGGACGCGCGCGAGGAAACCATCCGCACCGTCATCGACCATCTGGTCACCCAGAAAAAGGACTACCGCGATCTGTATACGACGCGGTCGACCTTCATTTCGCCCGCGCTGGCTGTGATCTACGGTTTGACCGCGCCGCCGTCGTGGACGCGTTATGAGTTCCCCGCCGATAGTCCGCGCGCGGGCATCCTCACGCATATCAGCTTCCTTGCGGTCCACTCGCATCCGGGACGCAGCTCGGCGACGTTGCGTGGAAAGGCGTTGCGTGAACTTCTGCTTTGTCAGCCCGTGCCGCGCCCGCCCGCGAACGTCGACTTCTCCGCCGTGGAGAATCCTAAGGCGAACTTACGCACCGCGCGCGACCGCGTGAGCGCACATCTTGAGAACCCGGTCTGCGCGGGGTGCCACAAGATCACCGACCCCATGGGGCTCGCGCTTGAGAATTTCGACGGCTCGGGCCGGTATCGTGAGACCGAACGCGGGTCGCCCATCGACGCCAGTGGTTCACTCGACGGCAAGGCGTTCACGAACGTCATCGGTCTGGGCCAGGCGCTGCATGACCATCCCGCCCTTACCTCGTGCCTCGTGAAACGGGCCTATAGTTACGGGACGGGCGGTCCGACCGAACCGTCCGACAGGCCGCTGCTCGCCTATCTCGATACGCGCTTCGCCGACGAGGGGTACCGTCTTGCCGGCCTGCTTCGCGCCATCGCGCTTAGCCATTCCTTTTCGCAAGTCAGCGTGCCCGCGGCCGATGCCGCGCGTGCGAACTGAGGGAGAGCTCCCATGACATCCAGTGTGACATTCAATCGCCGGAGCGCGCTCAAAGGACTTCTCGGCGGCGGCGCCATCACGGTTGGCTTGCCGCTCCTCGATGCCGACCTCAACGGGAACGGCACGGCCTTCGCCGATGAATCGCCGCTGCCGGTGCGGTTCGGCACCTGGTTCTGGGGCTGCGGCATGACGAAAAAGATCTTCGTGCCGGCACAGACCGGAAAGAACTACGAACTCACCGAAGAGCTCGAAGCCATCAAGAATGTGAAGCAGCACATCAACGTGCATACGAACCTCACGGCGTACCGTGACGGAACGTTCTTCTGCCACTACACCGGCTGGGTCGTGTTCCGCACCGGTAGTGCGCCGGTTGTCGGCAATCTGCCGCTGTATGAATCGCTCGACACCACCCTCGCGAACCGCATCGGGCGCACCACGCGCTTCAAGAGCCTGACCGCGACCGCGACCGGCGATATCCGCAACATCATCAGCTACGAGAATGCGACGACGCCGAACCCGCCGGAATTTTCGCCGATGGCCTTTTATACGCGCCTGTTCGGCCCCGACTTCCAGGACCCGAACGCGGCCGAGTTCAAGCCAAATCCGCGCATTATGATGCGTAAGAGCGCGCTGTCGGCGGTCACGGATCAGATCAAGGCGCTGAATGGGAAGGTCGGCGCGGAAGACAAGGCGCGGCTCGATCAATATTTTACCGGTCTGCGCCATCTCGAACAGCAATTCGACCATCAGCTCACCAAGCCCGAGCCCCGTGCGGCCTGCAAGCCCGCGAAGGCGTTCAAGGATGAACCGGCGCCCGGCACCGACAGCCAGCTTATCGCCGCGCGTCATAAAATGATGACGGACCTCATGGTCATGGCGGTCGCCTGCGATCAGACCCGCGTCTTCAACATGACCATGTCGAAGTCCGATTCCAACACGACCAAGCAGGGCTACGAGAAACCGCACCACACCTGCACGCATGAAGAGTCCATCGACGAGAAGCTCGGCTACCAGCCGAATGCGTCGTGGTTCACCAAACGCTCCATGGAGAATTGGGCCTACTTCGTCGAGGCGTTCTCCAAGATCAAGGAAGGCGACGGCACGCTGCTCGACAATGTGCTGATCATGGCCAATACGGACGTCAGTTATGCCCGTGTTCATTCGCTGGAGGAGATGCCGGCCTTCACCGCCGGGCGCGCCGGCGGCAAGGTGAAGACCGGGCTGCATATCGATCACAAGGGTGGGCAGGGCACGGCGCTCAGCTACACCTGCCTCAAGGTCATGGGGCTTGATGTTGAGTCCTGGGGAACGAAGAGCAATCAGACCAACAAAGAAGTCGGCGAGATCCTGGCATGAGGGTGGTCACGATGAAACGCGTTCACGGCGTCGCCGGCATCGTCACGCTTCTGGCTGTGGCCGGCGGCGCGCTCGCGCAACAGCGCGCGAAAGCTGAAATGGAAGATTATGTGCGCGAGCCCTTGCCGCCTGGCTTCCAGGCGATGCAAACGGAACTCGAGGGGCCCGTGTTCGCCGATGCCAACGGGAGAACGCTCTATGTGTGGCCGCTCAACGCCGTCCGTAACGGCGATCTCGGCGACCGCAAGGGCGATCCTGCGTGCGACGATACGGTGCAGAAGGTCAGCAGCGGGTTACAGAGCCCGTATCCAGGTGGGCTCGAATTGCCGGAAGTGGACACGCGGCCGAGCTGCCTCGCGATCTGGCCCGCGGCCTGGGCGCCGGCCGATGCAAAGGATGTCGGCAAGTTCACGGTGTTGACGCGCAAAGATGGGCGCAAGCAGTGGGCCTATGAGGGGTACGCGCTTTATACATCCGTACTCGATCATAAGCCCGGCGACGTGCTCGGTGGCACGAAGCGCACCATGGGCGGCGACGCGCGCTCGACGGGCGTGATCCGTCAGCCGGCCGCGCCGCCGACGAACATCCCGCCCCAATTCGCCGTCACCATGGCCGACAGTGGGCGGATGTTGGTGCTCGCCGCCAACGATGGCTCCGTTTACATGCACGACAGCGACACGGCCACGAAATCCAACTGCGATGCGGCCTGCCGTCAGGAGTTCCAACCCATCGCCGCGCCGGAGCATGTGCGTCCGCAAGGCGACTGGGCGATCATCGAAAGCTCGCCCGGCGTGAAGCAGTGGACGTTCCGCAGCAAACCGCTTTACACGCGCCCGTCGGACCGCATTCCGCACAGCCTTGAGGGCGGGGATATCCCCGGCTGGTCGAACGTCTGGACTCAGAAGGCGCCCGCGCAGCCCAAGGAATTCACGCGTCACCTCAATCGCGTCGGAACCGTGCTGGGCGACGAGAAGGGGCGGACGATCTATGTGTACGCCTGCAACGACGATGCGGCGGATCAGCAGGATTGTTCGCATCCCTCGCAGCCGCAAGTTTACCGCCTGGCGGTGAGCGGCAAGGGCGACCAGCAGCGCGCCATGCAGAACTTCCCCTATGTGCTTGCGGGCGCAACGGCGAAGAGTCCCAGCGCCGTGTGGACCATCATCTCCATCGATCCCGCGACGGGAAAAAAGACCGCGGCGGATCAGAAGGACGCATTGCGCGTATGGGCCTATCGCGACCGGCCTGTGTATCTCTGCGCGCGCGACAAGAAGCCGGGCGATATCGAGTGCGATTCCTGGGGCGAGAACTTCGGCCTCAGAAACGGCTATCGCGCCTTCTGGGTGCGCGAAGATTTCGGCGGCAGTCACGGTTAGGCAAGGGGCAGTCTCATGAAACACATTCTTGCTGTATCCACCGCGGCATTGATCGCCGGCCTGGCCGGAACCGCCGCCGCCGAAGATGGAGCGCTGAAGGACCGGACCATCGGATTTGTCCTCACGCACAAAAGCTTCGCCTTGTGGCAATCGCCGGACGGCAAGAAAGAATGTCCGGACGGCGTGAACGTCGGGCCGCGCGAGCAATTCAAGGCGCTCTATCCAAACGGCGGAAAGTTCGCCGAGACCCAACTCGCCCGCGAAGCCGAGATCATGTTTCCGGACACGACGCCGGAGCCGAAACTGTTTTTTCACGAGCCGGTGGGCAAGGTCGGCCTCGGGCTCAATCTGGACGGCAAGGTCGACGACAACGACTTCGTCAGCGAAGACGGTAAGGAAACCGGCATCGACAACCAGATGTACCGCGTCGTCGGCTGCACGGACAATTACCGCGGGCCTGAAGGACAGGCGCGTCACTTCATTCAGGATTACATGCGTAAGTTCAACTACAACCGTTGGCTCATCGAGGTCACGGATGTGGACGATCTGACGAACGATCCCGATGTCACGGTGAGCCTCTATCGCGGCCTCGATGCCCTCACGCAAGACGCCGCCGGCAATTTCACCTCCGGCGGCACGCAGCGCGTCGACGTGAAGTGGGGCAGGGAGTTCATGTATAAGACGAAGGGAAAGATCGAAGGCGGCGTGCTGACGACGACGCCAGTCGACATCACGTTCCCGGAATCGCAGTCGCGCGGCTACCCCTATAATTCGGTGAAGGATTGGCGCGTGCGCCTCAGCCTGACGTCGGACGGTGCCGAGGGATTGATGGCCGGCTACCTCGACCTCGAGCGTTGGCACCATAACCTTTGGCAGCTCTGGTCGAGTCATCATCGCAGCTACGGCGGCGAGCCCGTACCGTCTCAATATCGTTCCCTGCGCCGTAACGCCGACGCTTACCCCGATCCGGCGACAGGCGAGAACACACATATTTCGGCGGCATGGGCGGTGAAATTCGCGCAAGCCTTCATCCTGCATCCGGATCAGAAGGTCGCGGAAAAATCCGGCGAGGGCGTTACATCCGCGGGCAGAGCGCGCGCGGCACAAGACTAAGTCGAGAGGCTCGCGAACCCGTTACGAGAGTTGGCTTGCCCGCGGCAGGCTCGCCAAGTACGGTCCGGTCACGAATTAAGAATCTGGCGAAGAGTTAGTTATGGCTCAAGCTGATATTACAGTTAATGACGGGGCGTCCGCCGAGAAGATGACGGCGGCGGACATGGCGCGCCGGGTGAAGATGATTCTGATCGGCTCGGCGGGGAACCTCGTCGAGTGGTACGACTTCTACGCCTACGCGGCGTTCGCGTTGTATTTCGCGCCGTCGTTTTTCCCGAACACGGACCCGGTCGTGCAGCAGCTCCAGGCGGCGCTTTTGTTCGCGTTCGGCTTTATCGTTCGCCCGATCGGGGGCTGGCTGTTCGGCCATTTCGCCGATCGTTATGGGCGCCGCACGGCGCTGACCAGCGCGGTGCTCATGATGTGCCTGGGTTCGCTGGTGATCGCGGTCACGCCGACCTACGCGCAGATCGGCATCTGGGCGCCGATCCTTCTCGCCTTCGCCCGCGTGGTGCAGGGGCTATCGCTGGGCGGCCAGTACGGCACCAGCGCGACCTATCTGTCGGAAGTCGCCCATCCCAATCACCGCGGCTTCTTCTCGAGCTTCCAGTACGTCACCTTGATCGGCGGTCAGCTCACCGCGATCTTCGTGCTCCTTATTTTGCAGAACTTCTTCCTGTCGACGGAAGAGATCAAGGAATGGGGCTGGCGTGTGCCGTTCTACATCGGCGGCGCTCTGGCCATCTTCACGGCCTTCATGCAGCGCCACCTCGATGAAACCGAGCAATTCACCGAAGCCAAGAAAGCGGCGGAGAAGTCGGGCAAGAAGATCGGCGGTCTGCGCCAGCTGATGAACTACCCGAAGGAAATCGCGATCGTGGTCGGCCTGACCATGGGCGGCACGACGGCCTTCTACACGTACACGACGTACATGCAGAAATACCTGAAGCTGTCGGTGGGTCTGACCGACGAGCAGACCACCATGGTCACGGCGGGCTCGCTGATCTTCGCGCTGTTCCTGCAGCCGCTGTACGGCGCGCTCTCGGACCGTATCGGCCGCCGTCCGCTGCTGATCTTCTTCGGCGTGGCGGGGACCTTGTTCACCATCCCGATCCTGACGAACCTGCAGACGGCCACGGGCCCCTGGCAGGCCTTCTTCCTGATCGCCTGCGCCTGGATCATCGTCTCGGGTTACACCTCCATCAACGCGGTGGTGAAAGCCGAGTTGTTCCCCACGGCCGTGCGCGCCATCGGGGTGGGGCTGCCGTATGCGGTGACCGTCTCGATCTTCGGCGGATCGGCCGAGTCCGTGGCCCTTTTGTTCAAATCCCAGGGACACGAGAGCTGGTTCTATTATTACTTGACTGGCATCATTGCCACTTCGCTCCTGGTGTATTTCTTTATGCGTGACACCGGTAAAAACTCTGCGATGAATCGGCATGAATGAAGCAATAGCGCTTTGAAAGTCCTATATTAAAGGAATGAAAATTGCGCGAACGGGCCACGACAGTATATAGTGGTTCTAAAGTAGATCCCGCCTAAGGCGGCGAATGTGGAGGTAGAGGTACTCGTGAGTTTATATTTCAAAGGATCGGTTTCGGCCCTGCTGCGCGGTAGCGCCATCGCCGCTGTGTCGGCATTCGCACTCGCCAGCTGTTCGGCTCCGACGACCGAAGGCGCCAAAGCCGGGGCCGCCAAGCCCGCGGCCGAAGCGGCTGCGAGCAAGACCTCGGAGCCCGAAACTGCCGGCTCGGCGAAGCGCCTGCGCCTCCTGTCGCAGGACCAGTATCTCAATACGCTGGCTTATGTGTTTGGGCCGGATGTGCGCCCCGATGCGTATTTCCCGCCCGCGCAGCGCACCGACGGCCTTCTTAGCCTCGGCGCCGCGAAGGCCGGCGTCACGCCGACGCGTATGGAAATCTATCAGAAAGCCGCGCAGACGGTCTCGGCGCTGATCGTCGACCCGAAGCGCCGTGACTTCGTCATCACTTGTAAGCCGGCCGACGAGAAGAAGTCGGATCGTGCCTGCGCCACGAAGGTCGTTACGGAAGTTGGCCGTCTCATGAGCCGCCGTCCGTTGACCGCCGACAAGCGCGACGCGTTTGTCGAGCAGGCTGTGGGCGCCGCCGACAAGCTGAAGGATTTCTACGCGGGCCTCGGCGTCGCGCTCGAAGCGATGCTCGTCAGCCCAAACGTTCTGTTCGTCACGGAGCGCTCGGAACCCGACCCGAAAAATCCGGGGCAGCATCGCCTCGACGCCTATTCACTGGCGACCCGCCTGTCGCTGTTCCTGTGGAATGCCGCGCCGGACGATCAGCTCCTGAAGGCTGCCGAAACCGGCGAGATCCAGACGCCGAAGGGGCTCGCGAAGCAAGTTGACCGTATGCTCGCGTCCGCGCGTCTCGATCAGGGCGTGCGCGCGTTCTTCGACGATATGTTCGCATTCGACACGTTCAACGCGCTGTCGAAAGACACCACCGTGTACCCGACCTTCACGGGGCAGGCCCTGACCGATGCCCGCGAAGAAACCTTGCGCGTGGTTGTCGATCACCTGATCGCCAAGAAGGGCGATTACCGCGACCTGTTCACGACGCGCGAGACGTTCATCTCGCCCGCGCTCGCGGCGATCTACAAGCTGCCGGCCCCGCCGACCTGGACCCGTTACGAGTTCCCGGAAGGCAGCCAGCGGGCAGGGATCGTCACGCACATCAGCTTCCTGGCCACGCACTCGCACCCGGCGCGCACGTCCGCCACGCTGCGCGGCAAGGCGCTGCGTGAACTCCTGCTGTGCCAGCCGGTTCCGCCGCCGCCCGCGAACGTCGACTTCTCGGCCGTGGAAAACCCGCGTCCGGGTCTGCGCACCACGCGCGATCGCGTCGGCTTCCACTTGGAAAACCCGGTGTGCGCGGGCTGCCACAAGATCATGGACCCGATGGGTCTTGCGCTTGAGAACTTCGACGGCGAAGGCAGCTTCCGCCTGACCGAGCGAGGTGCTCCGATCGACGCCAGCGGCACTTTGGACGGCAAACCGTTCACGGACGTCGTCGGCCTCGGCAAGGCGCTCCACGATCACCCGGCTGTCCCGTCGTGCCTCGTGAAGCGTGCCTACAGCTACGCCACGGGCTCGCCGACGACCAACAACGACCGCCCGTTGCTCGCGTACTTCAACACGCGTTTCAGCGAAGAAGGTTATCGCGTTCCGGATCTGATGCGTACGATCGCGCTCAGCTCGGCCTTCTCGCACGTCAACGACACTACCCAAACCACGCCAGGCAAGACGGCGGATGCGTCGTCCAAGTCCGCCGCGGCATCGAATTAAGGGAGAAGCAAAATGACTCATTTCAATAGACGTCGTGTCCTCCGCGGCATGCTTGGCGGCAGCGCGGTTACGGTTGGCTTGCCTCTCCTCAACGTTTTCCTGAATGGAAACGGTAATGCCATGGCCGACGGCACCTCGATGCCGCTGCGCTTCGGCACCTGGTTCTGGGGCCTCGGCATGAGCAAGTCGATCTTCGTGCCCAAGCAGACCGGCGCCAACTACGAGCTGCCGGAAGAAATTGTGTCGCTGAAGCCGATTCAGAAGCACATGAACCTGCTCACGAACCTCGTTGCCTACCGCGACGGCGCGTTCTTCTGCCACTACACCGGCTGGGTCGTGTTCCGTACCGGTTCGTCGCCGCAGGTCAACGACCAGGCTCCGGGCGAAAGCATCGACGTGACGATCGCGAACCAGATCGGCCGCGGCACGCGCTTCAAGAGCCTCACGGCGGCCGCAACGGGCGATATCCGCACCGTTGTCTCCTATGAAAACGCGAATACGCCGAACTCGTCGGAAGTTTCGCCGCTCAACATGTACACCCGTTTGTTTGGACCGGACTTCCAGGATCCGAACGCCCCGACGTTCACGCCGAGCCCGAAGATCATGGTGCGCAAGAGCGCGCTGTCGAGCGTCACCGACGAGATCAAGGACCTCGAGCGTTACGTCGGCGCCGAAGACAAGGCGCGTCTCGATCAGTATTTCACCGGTCTGCGTCATCTCGAACAGCAGTTCGACAAGCAGCTGACCAAGCCGGAACCGCGTCCGGCCTGTGTGCCGGCGAAGGCGCCGAAGGAATCGACGATGGGCAACGAAGCCTCGCTCGTGCGTCAGCGGCACAAGATGATGGCCGAACTGCTCGCTATGGCCGCGGCCTGCGATCAGACCCGCGTGTTCAATCTGTCTTGGTCGAACGCGTCCTCGAACACGACGAAGCCGGGCTACGACAAGCCGCACCACACCTGCACGCACGAAGAGCCGGTGGACGAGAAGCTCGGCTACCAGCCGAATGCGTCTTGGTTCGCGCGCCGTTCGTTCGAAGCGTGGGCCGAGTACGTCGGCGCTTTCGCCGCGATCAAGGAAGGCGACGGTACGCTGCTCGATAATTGCTTCATCATGGCCAACACCGACGTGTCGTATGCGCGCGTGCACTCGCTGGACGAAATGCCGGCGTTCACCGCGGGTAAGGCCGGCGGCAAGATCAAGACCGGCATGCACATCGACTGCAAAGGCGGTCAGGGCACCTCGCTGGGCTACACAGCCATGAAGATCATGGGCCTCAATGCCGAAAGCTGGGGTTCGAAGAGCAACCAGACCAACAAGACGATCAGCGAGATCCTCGCTTAGGCGTCGTGGCGTGGGCGCGAACCGCCCACGCCTCCAAGGGAGAGACTATGAAAGACTACGCACGAATTGGGACCGTCTTGACGGCCGTGGCGTTTGTCGCCGGCATGACGGGCGCCGCCACCAGCGCCGCCGCGCAATCGCGCGGCAAGGCGCCGCTGGAAGACTATGTGCACGAGCCGATGCCGCCGGGCATCCAGGTGATCGTCGCGGACTTTGAAGGTCCGGTGTTCGCCGATGCCAACGGCAAGACGCTCTACACCTGGCCCGTGACCCCGCTGCGCAACGGCGACGCCGGTGAGCAGAAAGGCAAGCCGACCTGCGGCGACGTTCCGACAAAGGTGAACGCCGGTCTCATGAGCCCGTATCCGGGCGGTCTTGAGTTGCCGGAGCTGGACACGCGCCCGGCCTGCACGACGATGTGGCCGCCCGTGCTGGCGCCAGCCGACGCGAAGCCGGTCGGCAAGTTCACCGTCGTTGAGCGCAAGGACGGTAAGAAGCAGTGGGCCTATGACGGTTACGCGCTGTACACGACGACACAGGATGAAATGCCGGGCGACGTGCGCGGCGGGACCAAGAAAAGAACCACGCGTGGCGATTCCGTGGGCGCGGGCCGTGAGCCGGCCGCTCCGGCGGAAAACAATCCGCCGCAGTTCAAGGTCTACACGATTCAGA
>JAIUPE010000064.1:0-8547 GCA_020160875.1 Pseudomonadota bacterium | reverse complement strand
ATTCAGAGCGGCCGTTTACTCGCCACCGCGGACTCCCTTTCGGTTTACGTCTCTGACCGCGACAAGAAGGGCAAATCCAACTGCATCGGCGACTGCCTCAACGAATGGAAGCCGATTCCGGCGCCCGTCAGCGTTCAGCAGCAGGGCGACTGGACGGTGATCGATCACCCGACGGGCATCAAGCAGTGGGCGTTCCGCGGACAGCCCGTGTACACGCGCCTTGGCGACACCAAGCGCCCGAGCCTCGAAGGCGGCGATATCTCCGGCTGGCACAACGTGTACGTCACCAAACCGCCCGCTTATCCGAAGGGCTTTGGCCCGCAGGATATGCAGTCGGGCATCGTGCTCGCCGACGCCAAGGGCCGCACGATCTACACGTACCAGTGCATGGATGACTCCGTGGACCAGCTGCAGTGCGATTTGCCGACGGCGCCGCAGGTTTACCGCCTGTCGGTCAGCGGCCGCGGCGATCAGGCCATGTCCATGAAGAACTTCCCGTACGTGATCGCGGAGAAGGGCGCCACCAGCGCCAGCCGTATGTGGCAGGTGATGGCGATCGATCCGAAAACCGGCAAGAAGGCCGCCGCGGATCAGCCCGATGCGCTCAACGTGTGGGCCTATCGCGGCCGCCCTGTGTACCACTGCGCCCGTGACAAGAACGCCGGCGACGCCGAGTGCGATGCCTGGGGTGAATTTTACGGTTGGCGTAACGGATACAAGGCCTTCTGGCTGCGTGACGATTACGGCGACAACGATGAATAAAGCACAGACGAATAATTCGGGATTCGGGAAGGAGAAACCCATGCGTGGTTTTAAGAAACTGCTGTCGACGACCGCTCTCGCGGCGATCGGCATCACCGCTGTCGCGGGCGCCGCCTCGGCGGATGACTCGATCCTCAAGGATCGCAAGATCGGCTTCGTCCTGAATTCGAAGGCGATGGCGGTCTATCAGACGGCCGATGCGAAAGCGGAATGCCCGAACGGCTTCAACGACGGCCCGCGTGAGCAGTTCGCGAAGTTCTTCCCGGAGGGAACGAAACGAACGGTTGCCGACACACAGCTCAAGTATGAGCAAGAATGGTGGAACCCGACGACCGATGCGTCATGGGAGCCGCAGCCGTTCAAGGAACCGGCGGGTAACATCGGCATTGGCCTGAATCTCGATGGCAAGGTGGGTCCCAAGGACTTCACGAGCCCGGACGGCGAGAAGGGCATCGACAACCAACTCTACCGCGTCATCGGCTGCATCGTCGGCTGGCGTGGTCCGGAAGGCCAGTCGCGCCACTTCTTGAAGACCTACCAGCAGAAGTTCGATTACAACCGCACGATGTTCGAAATCACGGACGTCGACAGCCTGACGAATGACGACGATGTCACCGTCACGCTGTATCGCGGCCGTGATCCGCTGTACGCGAACGCGGCGGGCGATTTCATCGCCGGCGGCAGCCAGCGCATCGATATGCGCTGGGGCAAGCAGTTCATTTATACCGTAAAAGGCAAGATCGTCGACGGCGTGCTCACGACCGAGCCGAAGCGTGTGACGATGCCGGAATCCACGCATCGCGGCGTGCCGAAGATGGATATCCATGAGTGGCGTCTGAAGCTGAAGCTGACCGAGACCGGCGCGGAAGGCTTGATGGGCGGCTACATCGACATCGAGCGTTTCTACAACGCGCTTGGCCAGAACTGGGGCACGCACCATCGCTCGTACGGCCAGGAATCGTTGCCGTCCGAATACAAGGCGCTGTACCGCAACGCGGACTACGCCCCGGACGCGAACGGCCGCAACACGGCGATCTCGGCGGCGTGGGATGTGAAGTTCTCGCAGGTCTACATCATCCATCCGGCGGAGCAGGTCGCGTCGAAGGGTGACAAGGGCGCGGCGGCCGAGACCCTGCCGTCCCGCTAAAGACCCGCTAAAAAGAAGTCGCTGTTACAATCGAAAGAGAGGGGAGAAATCCCCTCTCTTTTTTTTATGACCTCATGAGTAGGTTTCGAGGCCCTCCGCCTGGACAAACCTCCGGCGCACAGAGGAGAGTACGTCGGCGAAACCAATCCCCGGGGAGGATCTCATGACGTTTTCGATTTCGCGCACGTTGCTCGCGGCCGCGCTGACCGCCGCCGTTTCCACCGCCGCTTTCGCGCAAGTCTCGCCCAACGACGGTAAGTCCATGGGCGGCGGCGATTGCGCGAAAAACAAGTACAATTGCAAAGACGTCGCCAACCCGCTGCCGAAGACCGATACGGTGTGGCTGGAGAAAATGACCTGGATCGACGTCCGCGACGCCATGGCGGCCGGCAAAAAGACCATCATCATCCCGACCGGCGGCATGGAGCCGAACGGCCCGTGGCTCACGCTCGGCAAGCACAACTGGGTGCTGGAGACCAACTGCGAAGCGATCGCGAAAGCCTTGGGCGATGCGCTCTGCGCGCCGGTGGTGAAGTTCGTGCCGGAAGGCGGCATCGAACCGAAGACCGGTCACATGACGACCATGGGCACGATCACCGTCAGCCAGGCAACCTATGAAGCGCTGCTCGGCGACATCGCGGGCAGTTTGAAGGCGCATGGCTTCGATAAGATCTTCTTCATCGGCGATAGCGGCGGCAACATGAAGGGCGCCGCCGCCGTCGGCCAGAAGCTCAGCGACGCGAAGACGATCGTCGCCGTGATCCCCGAGTACTACAACTACGACAACGTCGAGAAGATGCTGCGCGAGAAGGGGGTTCTGAAGCAGCAGGACCCGAACGAAGGACTGCACGACAGCGTCGGCATCACCCTCAACATCCTTGCAAGCCACCCGTCGGAGGTGCGTCTCGATGAGCGCATCAAGACCAACACCGCGTCTCTCGCGGGCGTCTCGTTCGCCGACAAAGCGGCGAACCAGAAGTGGGCGAAGGACGTCATCGACTTCCGCACCAAAGTCACCGTCGACGCGATCAAGAAAGTGATCGCGGCGAAAGGTCAGGCGAAATAAAGCTGATGATGGGGCCGGACCAGCTTATTCAGCGGGTTCGGCCTCAAGCGGCTCGCGCAGCGCGCTGAGCAGAAGTTCCAAGGCGGCGCCGACGGACGCGCGCCGCACATCGGTCCGCGTGCCCGCGAACACATAACGCTTCACCAGCGCGTCGCGGCCCGTCTGCGCCAACGCCATATAGACGAGGCCTACCGGCTTTTCCTTGCTGCCGCCGCCGGGGCCGGCGATTCCCGTCACCGAAATCGCGATATCGGCGCCACTCGCAGCCAACGCGCCTTCGGCCATCGCCGAGGCGACGAGGTCGCTGACGGCTCCGTTCTCGGCAATGGCGTCGCGCGGTACGCCGAGCAGGCTGATCTTCGCTTCGTTCGAATAGGTGATCAGTCCGCCCTCGACAGCGTCGGAGGAACCCGGGATCGCCGTCAGGCAACCCGCGATCAGTCCGCCGGTGCACGATTCCGCGGTGACGATGCGCTTGTTCGCGGCGCGCGCCGCATCGAGCACATCATGAGCAAGATCGGTGAGGTCGTTCGGAAGTTCGGTCATTGTGCGCTGAAAGTGGAGGCCGGACCAATCCACCACATGAGGCAGGCCGCGTAAAGCAGAAGCGCAGCGAACAGGCCGGCGAGGTAGTCGTCCAACATAACGCCCAGACCACCCTTAACGCTGCGGTCCACCCAACCGATGGGCCAAGGTTTCCAGATATCGAAGAGCCGGAACAGCAGGAAGCCGAGCGCATAAGACAGCCACGACGGATCGATCAGCGAAACGGCCAGCCAAACTCCCGCGACCTCGTCCAGAACGATCCACTGCGGATCGCCCCCCTCGGCCCCGATATCCCGGAGATGACGGGCGGACAGCCAGCAGCCGAGGCCGAAGGCGATAAGGCTGGCCAAGGGCAGGGCCCAGGGAAGGCCGGTCCCCTGAATCAGCCAGGCAAAAGGCAGGGCGCCCGCCGACCCGACCGTCCCGGGGGCACGCCGGACATACCCACAGCCGAACCAGGACAGCAGGAGATTTTGAGGCGCGGTCTTAACGAAGGATGTGGAAAATGTGTGTGGCATGAAAGCGTTAGGGGTCGAAATTTTGCAACGGTCCGGTGGCAAGAAAGGCTCACTTTCATACTCTAAAAACAGAGCCCATTGCTTTGATATAAAATACCTTTTGGCCGGTTTACTTTCTCTTTGAATTTCAGGCTTAGAATCGGCAGGATACGCGCGGCTGTTTGCAGTTTCCAAGCGCCAGACGCAATTTCATTGCTTTGTTCGAACGGGTTGGGGCAACCCGTCGCAAAGTCGAAAGCGTCGAATAAGAGCGTAAAGCCGGTTTGGAAACGTAAAGGGCTGAGCCCGGGACGATAACAACAATAAGAACAAGGCCGGGCCGGATGAACTACGTGTCATCGAGAGAGGGGACGGCGTGTTTTCAGGTAAACCACACTCGAAATTCGATCCGCGCGATCGCGGCCTAAGCCGCGCGCAGAAATTGCTTCAGCGTTTCTTCCCGGAGCGGCAGCTTATTGTCCGCTCGGGTGAGCATATGCGGACTTTAAGACTTTCCACCAACCGCCAAGCTGTGCTGGTCACGGTTGGCATTGTCCTTGGCACCTGGACGCTCCTGAGCTCCGGCCTTGCGATGAATCACGGCGAACGCATCCGCGCGAAGAACACCGAGATCAAGGACGCCCGCGTGGGCTACGAGCAATTGCTTGCCCAGGTTTCGATTTACAAGGAACGCGTCGCGGACCTGACGAAGGACCTGGAAGACAACTACACGAAATCGCTGGCCCTGGCGGAAAGCGAAGTCGAGCTGATGAAGTCAAAGTCCGGCGAGGCGCCGAACGCCAAGAAGACCTTGGTCTCCAAGCTCACGTCCCGCGCCAAGGAAGCGTTGCAAAATCCGGTCGGGGCTCTTTCCGGTGAATCCGGCAACACCGAACTCGCGCTGAGCAAGTCGAAGCTCGAGCGTGGCCATGTGGACGACGCGCGCAAGGCGCTGCTGTCGGAACTGTCCGACCTTGAGAAATCCATGGTCGACGTCGTCGGCCATCACCAGAAGACGCCATTCATCGCGACCGATAGCCTTGAACTGCGCCAGGTCGTGCTGCAGCGTGACCTCGCGGTCTCCGAGCGCGAGAGCCTCACGCAGAAAGTCGCCTCACTCGAAAATCAGATCCGCGACATGGAGAGCAATCAACTGCTGCTCTATCATCGTTTCGCCGAAGCGACGGAAACCAAGATCGCCGACATCGAGAACTCGCTGAGCGTCACCGGTCTCGACGTCGACCTCCTGGTCCAGCGTCAGAAGGGCGGCAAGGGCCAGGGCGGTCCGCTGATCCCTTTGTCGGCCGTCCCGAGTGATTCCGGCCCGTTGAACGAGTCGCTCAACCAGTTGAATGCGAATGTCGACCGTTTGCAGGACTTGCGCGGCCTCATGATCCGTCTGCCGCTCGACCAGCCGGTGAAGAAATGGGACATGAATTCCGGCTTTGGTGTCCGTAAGGACCCGTTCACGGGATCCTATGCGCAGCATCAGGGGCTCGATATGGGCGCCGATATGCGCGAGCCCATTTTTGCCACCGGTGACGGCAAGGTCACGCACGCCGATTTCGACGGCAACTACGGCCGCATGGTCGAGATCGATCACGGCATGGGCTTGATCACCCGCTATGGCCACATGTCGCGCATCTTGGTGAAGGTGGGCGACGTGGTGAAGCGCGGCGACAATATCGGTCAGATCGGCTGTAGCGGCCGCTGCTCGGGCCCGCACGTTCACTATGAGGTCCAAGTCAACGGACGTCCCGTCAACCCCCTGAAGTTTCTGAAGGCAGGGAGCAATGTTCTCAAGAACTAACCCGAACGGATCTCAGGCTCAGGATATTCGCAACGACGGGGGGGCTGTTAAGGCCGTTCCGTCGATCATCAGCTCGGACCTCACGATCGAGGGCAATCTCAACTCGAGCGGCGAAATCCAGGTGGACGGCGTCGTACACGGCGATATCCGCTGCAAGGCGCTGATTGTGGGCGTGAAGGGTTCCGTGACCGGTGAAGTCGTGGCGCAGACCGTGCGTATGCATGGGGCCATCAAGGGCATGATCCGCGCGAAGAGCGTGTTCCTGGCGTCGACCGCGCGCATGGCCGGCGATGTCGAGCACGAAAGCCTTGCGATCGAGCCGGGCGCCTATATCGAAGGTCATTGCAAGCGCATCACCGAAACCGCCGTGGGCGGCGCGATGGACGTTCATCGTCCGGCGGCCCCGGCGCGCGTCGCCAGTCTCGGCAAACCGGCCATCGTCGGCGCGGGCTGAGCGGGATTTCGAGATCATCACGAAAAAAAAGGCGGCCCTTTGAGGCCGCCTTTTTTGTTGCGCGAACGCATATCAACGAGGTTGGCCATCCTTGGCCGAAGACCCGGGGATCTCTGTTTTCTGGTTTATAGAACTAAAACTAAGCCCCCTGGATCGGCGCGCTCCGCGGGGCCAAGGATGACAGTGTCGAAGTGGCGACGAAAGCGCCGTCACTCCCGCCGCGCCAG
This sequence comes from Pseudomonadota bacterium, assembly GCA_020160875.1. Taxonomy (GTDB): domain Bacteria; phylum Pseudomonadota; class Alphaproteobacteria; order Rhodospirillales; family Rhodospirillaceae; genus SHVO01. The sequence goes on along the minus strand of JAIUPE010000064.1, from coordinate 2,038 downwards.
CTCCGCTTCGAGATTGCCGCCAATCTGCTTCGTGTCGCTGAGCATCGCGCGGTAAACCATCACGTTTTCCATGACGCGCTGCACATATGTGCGTGTTTCGGAGAAGGGGATCTGTTCCACCCAATCCACCGCGTCGACGGATGGGTCACGCGGATCGCCGAATTGCCGTGACCAGGCGCGCGGGCGGCTGGGCCCGGCGTTATAGGCGGCGGCCGCCATGATGTACGAGCCACCGAAGCTTCTGACGAGGGAGTCCAGATAGGAGGCGCCGAGCTGGATGTTATAGGAGCCGTCGGACGTCAGGCGATTGCGGTCGAATTTCAGTTTGTTGGCGCGGGCCACCGCCGTCGCCGTCGGCGGCATGAGTTGCATGAGGCCGCGTGCTCCGACGGGGCTTTGCGCCGCGACGTCGAAGTTGCTTTCCTGACGCGCGATGGCCAGGACAAGGGCGCGCTCCGGCGCCGCCGGATACTTGAAGCCGGGAACCGGATACCCGTGTTCGAGCAGCACAAATTTATCGCGCGCAGACTGACGTGCGATGACGACACCGAGATCGGGCCGCTTATGGCGGCTCACGAGTTCAGCGACCATCTCGCGATCGGCGGCGAGATCGGAGGCGTCGGCGAGGGCAACGGCAAAAGCACGCTGATACGGCTTGGCGTCAGCCTCGAGCACCATGCGCAAAGCGCTGGTCAGCTCGCGCGCGTTGAAGGCGGCGCGTTCTTCGGCGGTGGGAACCGGATCGTGCGGTAGCTGCGGCACGGATCCGCCCTTGAGCCGCGAGAACGACAATTGTCCGTAGAAGGTCGTCGGGTAAGTGGCCGCGCGCGTATACCATTCATTGGCAAGGTCGGTGCGGCCCAGAAATTCCATCGTGCGGCCGATCCAATAGGCGCCCTTTGCGATGCTGAGCGGCATCTGCACGGTGTCGTAAACTTTCTCGAAGTGCGGCAGCGCGGCTTCGCCGTCTTTCAGGAAGCGCAGTGCGATCCAGCCGGCCAACCATTCGGCTTCGGACACACTAAAGGCATCTGTCGCACCGTGATGACGCGCCAGTCGGTAGGCTTCCGTGATGAGGCCCTTCTCCAACGCGTCGCGCGCCAGGATATGACGCTCGCGCCACCAAAGATCGGGACGGGCGGAGGATAGCGGGAATTCCGGGATCAGGGCGCGCGCTTCGTCGTCGTTGCCGCGCGCGCGGCGCCATTGGATGCGGTTGAAGATCAGGCCCGGATCGTTCTGAAGCGATTGCGGAACATCGTCGACGGCATTGTCGACGTTTTTGGTCGAGGTGATTAATGCGATGCGCGCCTTGGCCACCTTGGCGTAGTCGTCCGGCAGCCGCGACATGAGGCGTTCGGCGGCGCTGGTCTGTTCGGTGTAAAGGATCGTGTCGACGCGCACGCGGTGATCTTCGGGCGTCAATATTGCGCTGAAGTCGCGCAAAAACTCGCTTTCTTCGGTACGGTCGAAACTGCCGGACCGCCAGGCTTCCCGCGCGAGCGCATCGGCTTCGGCCGTCTTGCCTTGAAGCCTTAAGGCGCGCGCATAGGCGACCTTGCCGTCCGTGGTGAGCGGCGGAAACTTCGCGAACCATTCGGTGATCGCGCCCGCCGAAACATTGTCGTCGATGGCGGCTTCGGCCTGTCGGCGCATCTCGGCGGAGGATGGCCAATCGGGATGCGCGGTCAGGAACGAGGCGCGCTCCAGGAAGCCGACGTGCTGGCCGGGTTCGCGGATATAGGCCCATTCGATGATCTTGGCGACGAGGGGATTGCTTGCGCGCCCGGCGGCCTGCCGGGCCGAGGACCATTGGCGCTTTCCCGCCGCCTTAACGGCCTGGCTCAGAAGGTCGCGATCACGCGCCGAAAGAACGCGCGGCTCGGCGGCACTGGCGGCCGCCGGCGCGGGGGGCTGCGAGGACGGCGGCGTATAGATCGGCGCGGTCTGTGCGGGAACCGGCGGTTTCGGCAGTGGGAGGACCCGGGTGGCGCCCGGCTTGGCCGCGGGCGTCTGACCGAGTGCGTGCGCGGGAAGC
>JAIUPE010000063.1 GCA_020160875.1 Pseudomonadota bacterium | reverse complement strand
TTGTTAGCGTCTAGGCCGGGTGTCGGTTTCTCGATTTCGAAGAGGGAGCTGATGAAGGTCATCGATGGCGAGATGCGGTAGCGTAGACCCAGCTCGTACTGCGTCGCCAGCACCGCGCGTAGCACTTCGTTGCGGTTCGCGGTGTTGTTAGGCGCAGTTCCCGACTCTTCCAAGCCGCGCACCGTTGTCGCGAACAGCGTCAGGCTTTCCGTCGGCGTGAACGTCGCGGCGAAATCGTAAAGCCAAGGGGAATCCTGATTGCTCAGCGTCGGCTGACCCGGCGGTGTGCGGTCCTTCTCGTAGCGCGTCTTAAGGACAGCCCCGCGCACCCAGAAGGAGTCGGTCAGATCGGCCTCATAGCCAACACCGGCCATGACTTGGCGCGTTTCGTCGAACGTCGGCGATACGTCCGCGAGTGGCGCGGGCGCGGGCATCGCGCTGGGAAGGCCCGCTGCCATGTCGAAGAAGCCCAGCGGCACCGCCACACCGGGGCGAAAATTACTGTCGGACACACGCCAACGCAGTGTCCCGAATACGCGTTGGCCTTCCGTCACCTGCCAGTGCATACGCGTTTCAACGGCCTTCGAGCTCGCGTCGCTTTCGCGGCCGCGCACGACTGTTGCGGTGCCTGTGCCGGTACCGTCGATCGTGAGAGTCGTAAAGTCCTGGCGGTAGCGTTCGAGCTTCGTCCACACAAACGACGTCTGCAGCGCCACATGGTCCGAGAAATTGTAGCGCGCGATGGCACCCGAGGCGAACTGCCACTGGCTGAAGTGCGCCCAGTCCGTCCAATAGCGGTTGGGAATCGGCATCGCGTCCGGAAGGGTCGTGCCGGTCAGCACGAAACCGTAATCCCCACCCGGCTTATAGAAGCGGTCGGCGGAGAACATGCCACGCACCTGGAATTTGTCGTTCGGCCGCCACGTCGGAACGAACGCAAAGTGGCGTGGACGGCGCTTTTGCCCGTCATAGCCAGTGTCGTTCATGATATTGACGCCGTAAGCGGCGCCAATGACACCGTCGCGGGTCGCGGCGGAACCTTTGAGCAGCCACGCGTGCCCGCCATAATCGCGGATCGGTGACGCCTCGAATTCTTCGCGCATGCCCGGCGCAGCCGTCGCGAGGCGGTACTCGACAATGCCGGACGGGGCCGGAAAATCGACGCCAAGCGCATTGATGCCGACGCGAATGGTCGTGCCGTCGAGGGTCAGCGGAACGATATTGGCCGAACGGATAAAATAGGCGCCGTCGAGGCGGTAGTTCCCGGAATCCTGTAGGCTGAAACCGCGCACGGCCTGCTCGTTATAAAGGCCGATCTGCTCCGAACCGACTTTCTCGCCGAAAGCGTCGAGCGCCACGGTCGCGACGTTGGTCGCCGACTGCGCAAAAGCTTGGGCAACTGGAAAGAGACCGAAAACGGACGCGAGCAAGCAGTTGCGCGTCAGACGCCGCATCTTGTTCGCCGACGCTTCGCGCGTTCGCGCGCAAAGCTGGCTGTTGATGTACATGAGCCCCCCCGAAGCGACACGAACCTTGTGCCCAAGGCGTTCGCATATGAGGTTCTTGTCTCAATGAAGGGGGCGCGCCGTCAATCCGGATCAGGGTTGCAGACGCGTCGCAATTTGTATCGCGGGTGTAACAGAAGGAACGGGAGGAAGTGGCGACCCCGGAGGGATTCGAACCCCCGACCACCCGCTTAGAAGGCGGGTGCTCTATCCAGCTGAGCTACGGGGTCGTGAACCGTTAGGCCCGTTTGAACGCGAAGTTGTCGGCGTAGGATTTCGGCTTGATGGTCCGGCTGTGCGGCTCTTCGACGCGGTACGTGAAACCCTTGTGGGTCGCGAAGGCGATCGCTTCCTCCTTGGTCGCGAACCAGAGCTTCACCTGGCGGTCCGTGTCGGCCGAACCGGACCAGCCCATGAGAGGATCGGCTTCCTGCGCTTCGGCGGGATCATGCTCAAGCAGCCAGCGCTTGGTGTTCGCGATACCGGACTGCATCGCGGTTTTCGCCGGCTTGTAGATTCTTACGGACTTGCTCATGCCATCACTCTCGAACGCTTGCGCGGATCACATTCTAGTTCGTTGCCGGCGACCACGCAAAGTCACTCCCGGGGATGGTCGGGGCGATAGGATTCGAACCTACGACATCCAGCTCCCAAAGCTGGCGCTCTACCAGGCTGAGCTACACCCCGGGACCTTAAAAGTCGCCTTAAGTCGCCCGGACCCTATGCGGTCGAGGCCGTGGACGCAAGAACCTACGAAAAATGCCGAAATCGACGGATTCCAGGGCCTTTCCAACGCCGTTCCGGCCCCGGGGGCGCCCATCCGCCACCCTAAGGTAGATTTTTGAACGCCCGGTGATGAACCACGTCGCCCACCCTCAGGCCCAACTTTTTAACGATCCCGCCATTCAACTCCAAGACCGCCCGCACGGGCCGGTCCGGACCCACGGGCGTTTCCGAATGCGGCCGCACGTTCTCCATGATGGCGACGATCTCGCCGTCCGACTTCACAAACAGCATGTCGAGGGGGATGAACGTATTGCGCATCCAGAAGCCAACACGGCGTGGTGTCATGAAATCGAACAGCATGCCGTGATCGGCGGCCATTTCGCCGCGATGCATGAGGCCGATCTCACGTTCATGATCGTCGTCGGCGAGTTCGACCGTAAAGGTGTGACCGGCGATGGTGAGCGGCGCTTCCGGCAAGGCCTGCGCTTTTTTTGGATCGAGCGGTTCATGCGGCGTGAGTTCCCTGACCGGGCTCGCCGCTTCCACGACCGTCACGGCTTGCGATGAGGATGACGGCGCGCCTTTCTCGCAGGATGCAAACATGAGCGAAGCGCCAAGCACCGCCGCCGCGCGAACAGTCGAAAACAAATTCACCTTCACCATTCTCAATCCACCCGTTTAGGCATCCAGCGCGTGGTGGTCACGGGCTTTCCGCTGTGATTGCGCATCACCTTCGGCCGCAGCACTTTGCTTGCGGAAGGCGCGTCCTGCGCCGCAGCAGGGCGACGCGAGGTGCCTTGCGTTCCATAGAATTCGATCATCGCCTCGAGCGATATTTCGCTTCCGGCACCGGCGGCGAGCGCGTCGGCGTACGGCGGATGGCGTTTGATCAACTTATCCAGATAATCGATGGAATGAGCGCCGAACTGACGCCAGACGCTGTCGAGTACATGACGCGGCACTTCATCGATCAATTTTATGTCGATCGCGGGCCGCCCCCGCGCCAGCGCCTTGAAAATCGTCGGCTCGATCGGACCTTCGTCGCGCGCCACGAAGGTGGCAGGCATCAACTTGGCCCCGTGCTGCAAAACGCCAAAATAGGCCTGCGCCAAGTACATGAGCCGCTGGAGTTTTTGGGGCTGAAGGTACTCGCCGTCCTCGACCGCGCGGTCGAGAAACCAGAAAGCGACTTCGAAGCTCGAGTCGACAGCTGTCGGGCGCATCCTTACTCTTCTAACCTCTTCGCGGGCCGCCGCAATTTCGCCGCGGCGGCGCGTTCAAGTGTGCCGCAAGTCACCAGGACAAGACAACGTTTCGATGTCAGATGAAGCGCCCCTCCCCCCGCACCGTCCCGCGCGCGCCCAACCGTCGCGGTTGATTTGGGCGGCAGCGATCGCCCTCGTCGGGGTTTGTGCTCTTGCCGTACTCGCGCGAAAACCGATTGCCGCGCGCCTGATGGAAGACGCCCTGGAGCAAGCGGGGCTTTCGGTGGTTACGCTTAACGTCACGCAATTGAATATCGGCGGCGTGACCATCGAGGACCTGAATGCGGAAAACGGCGCGCTCTACATTTCACGGATCCACGCGGATTTCACACCTTGGGGTCTCCTACGGGCAAGGATCGACGCGCTTGACGTCGACAAATTCACTGCCGCGTTGACCTGGCGCGAAGATGGTTTCAGGGTCGGTGATTTCCGTCTCCGGCCACGGCCCGATGAACCTCTGACCTTACCCGATATTCGCCGGCTCAGCGTGTCCGATAGCGCCCTTACGATCGCGACACCGTCCGATCGATTGCAGGCGCCTTTCTCGCTTGCCGCCGAGACGACGGACGCCGGCTGGCGCTCAACGTTAAAAAGCAACCTCACCGGGCAAGGCGTCAACGTCGTGCTCGATTGGGACGGCGTCATCACCCCTGCCGATCCCGCACAGTCCACGGGCCAGGGCACGCTGCGCGTCGACATCGATGGGCTTGCGGTTCCCGGAATAACCAATCGACTCGACGCCAAAGGGGTCCTCACCCTCGGTGCAGGCGATGGCGCCTTCGCTGTCACGGTGAACGAGCCGCTCAGCTTTTCCTTTGATGCGCCGCCGCTCGGCGTTCAAAGCCTGGACACTTTGCCGTGGTCCATCACCATTGCCCCCTCGGCGTCGCAAGCCGCCTTCGTTCTCACAAAAAAGGGCGACGCGCGCACCTTACGATTCGACGTGACCGCCGTCGCGCAAGTTGGCAATGGCCGCGCGCGCTTTGCCCTCGCCGGTAGCGGCGCGCAAATGGGAAACGAAATCCCCCGATTCGAACTTTCAAACGGGAAGGCCGAGGTCACGAACCTCCCTGTCGGCGGCGGCACGGTGTCGGGTGTTGTGAATTTGTCCAACATCGCGGGGACGATCAAGGACGCGCAAGGCCGCATCGAAGCAACGGCAAACGTCTCGGACGTTACCGCCGGTGAAACGGTACTGGGTCGAGCGCAGGCGTCGTTTGAAAGTGTCCTGCGTATCGTGAACGGCACGGCCACGCTCAACCTACAAACACTTCAAGCCGATGTGTCACGCGCAACCTTCGCCGGGTGGACCTTGGCGGCTCCTGCACACCTTGGGCTTGCGGCCAATGGGAGAGAACAGGCGCTCTCCTTCGGGGTTTTATCCGGCCTCGCCGGGAACGTCGCCCTGTCACTCCCAACGTTCACACTCCAAAAAGACGGTGCGGCATTTGAAGCTGAGGCGCCAGATATCAACCTCACCGCCAAGGGGCTTGATCTCACATTGACGACCACCCGCGTCGCACTTCGCCATCCTGCTCTCGAAATTCGCGACGGGCGGCTCGATGCTACTTATGGCGGAGGCAAGCTCGCCGCCCAGAGCACGCTACAAGTCGTTCGCCTCGGTCCGCCGACACAGGATAGCCGGGCGCAAACAGGCGTGCTCACCGCGACATCGGCCCTGACGGCACGCAACGACAATCTCGATGTCAATGGAACGCTGACCGCCGCGAGCGGCGCAGCCCTGGGCACGTTTAAAGCACGAATTGGCACGAAAATGGATCGTGGGACGGCGACGCTATCGATCCCAAAGAAGCGGTTTGAGCGCGGCGGAAAATTCGACGCTGCGGACATCGGCTTTATCACGGCGGTCTCGGATCTGACCGGTACTGTCGGCCTTGAGGCGCGTGTGTCTTGGAACGGCGCGCGCGAAACCAGCACCGCGACAGCAACCCTCGATGACGTAGGCTTTGCGGTTGGCGATGTCAGCGTCGCGGGCCTCACCACGACCATCGACCTCGCAAACTTGCGCCCCCTACGGTCTGCAAAACCGCACCATGTCACCATTCAGTCCATCACCGCGGGCATTCCGCTGGCGAACCTCCTGGCCGACGTTGTGTTGGGCGACGGAACAGCCACCGTCACACGCGGTTCCGTCGATATCGCTGCCGGGCAGATCACAATGACTGATGCCGCCCTTCCGCTCGACGGACGCGAGGGGCTCTTTGCGTTAAGCATTGAGAAAATCGACATGGCAGAGCTTTCAGCATTGGCAAAAGTCGACGGCCTGTCGGTGACGGGCACACTCTCCGGAACCGTGCCGCTACGTAGCGGCAAAACCGGCCTCTACTTCGCGAACGGGACCTTGCGAGCCGACGCGCCAGGGAAGCTTGTTTATAAACCCGCCGCGCCGCCCGAAGCGCTTGCGCAGAACCAGGGCGGCTCGCTCTTGCTCCAGGCCCTTTCGAACTTCGCCTACGACCGTCTGTCCATCGCCCTGAATGGCCCGGTCACCGAAGACATCGCTCTCGGCGTGTCGCTGGCGGGACGGAATCCCGACCTTTATGGCGGTTATCCTATCGAGTTCAACTTGAACCTTTCGGGCCGGTTGACTCAGATACTGAGGCAGGGACTGGCCGGTTACGGAGTTCCCACAAACATCGAACGCCAGATCCGGGAGGGACAAAAAACACCGGGTGGCTAGTGTCTTGCCGCAAAGCGGCCATTTTCGGCTAAAATACTCGAGCTACCGATCTCACCCATGAAGAGGACCGGCCTCGTGCTCGACAGAAAAACGATCGCGTTCTGCGCAATGGTCGCCGCCCTTGGCGCCTGCTCGCCAACGGTACGGCTGGAAGTGCCGGACAAACCCATCGTCATCAATCTCAACGTCAAGATCGAGCAGGAAGTGCGCGTAAAGCTCGAGAAGGGCGTCGAAGAAGCAATGCTGAAGAATCCCAAGATCTTCTAGCTTCACGAATCTTCTAATTTCGGTGTGAGGAGTTCTCCATGACACACACACAATCTCAGCGTCTACGCGCGGCCTTGGCCGGTGCACTGTTGTTTGCGTTCGGTGCCACGATGCCTGCTGCTGCCCTTGATCTCGACCAGGCCCGCGCCGGCGGCCAGATTGGCGAACGTCCTGACGGCCTCGTCGGCGCCGTATCGCCCGACGCCAATGCCGAGGTCGGCGCGCTGGTGGACAGCATCAATAAGGCGCGCCTCGACGCCTACCGTGCATTGGCGCAGAAGGAGGGTACGCCTCTAGAAGCGGTGCAAGCTGTGGCCGGCGAGCGACAGACGCAAGCGGCCGCGCGGAATGGTTGGTTTGTAATGGACGCCGGGGGCCGGTGGCGTAAGCCCTAGCGGTTAGGGAGCGCTGGCCGGCGTCGAGGTATAACCGACGCCGGTGATGGCTTGCGCGACGCCCATGAGGGCCTGATTGAATTCGTAGATCGCGATACCCCGTTCGGCTTCAACGGCGAACGGTGGAGTCACATTGGCTGCATGAGAGGCCTGCGCCTGCATGATCGTAGCGCCCACTTCGCGCGACACCAGCACGCCACCAAAACTAACCACCTGCTCCTGGAACGGACCATGGTGGCCACGGCGACGCGGCGTCGTATCGAAGCCGCCAAAATCGTCATCGTAAGGATGCCATTGATCGCGCGGTGGAGGCGCGTACGTGCCCCCCATTGAGTCGACATACTCATGGGCCGACGCGACGGAGTTTCGATGAAGCGGAATCCGGGGGCTTGCACCGACGATCCCTGCATTGGAGACCTGAGCGGTGCTCATTTGGGCGCACCTGGCGCCCTAGGCGTAGAAGTAGAAATTATGTAGTTTTCCACAGATCACTTATATTGCGCCGTTCTTCGGCAAGTCAAATGACCTGGATCAAACATCGCACCTCATGTTCTGTGAGGTACGGCGTCTCCATGGTAAAAAGTTAATACTTTCCAAAGCTTAAAGAGTCCTTAAGACCCCAGAATAGGATTCTGGAGGCGACGGATTAGCTTTGCAGAGCAAGCGCCACGAGCGACCACATATACAGCGTCACCAAGAGGCCAATCAGAGCTGAGGCTTCCTTCAAAAAAGACGTCGCGGACATCGATCCCTCACATGTTCCTAATTTGTTCTTATTATGGATAAGAACAAATTAGGAACACACAGTCAAGGGCCTTCTTAGAATGTTTGCCTGACTGTCTTTGGCGCCATACCGCTGTTAAATCACCCCCATGAAACTGGAAGACCACGTTCCCTTTTCCCGCCGTTTCAGTGTCGCGCCGATGATGGACCGGACGGATCGGCACTGCCGCGTCCTCATGCGCCTCATCTCGCGCCGCGCGCTCCTTTATACGGAGATGGTCACGAGTCCCGCGCTCGTCCGCGGGCGCACGCCTGAGCGATTCCTTGGCTTTTCCGAGATCGAGCACCCCGTCGCGCTTCAACTCGGCGGATCGGATCCCCAGGAAATGGCCACCGCGGCCCGTATGGCGGCCGACAGGGGCTACGACGAAATCAACCTGAACATCGGCTGCCCCAGCGACCGCGTACAGTCTGGCCGGTTCGGTGCCTGCCTCATGGCGGAGCCTCAGCTGGTCGCCGATTGTGTAGCAGCGATGCGGCAGGCGGTCTCGATTCCCGTTACCGTCAAAACGCGCATCGGCATCGACAACCTCGACAGTCCAGAACATCTCGCCGGGTTTATCACGACCGTGGCTCAGGCGGGTTGTATCAGCTTCACCATCCACGCTCGTAAAGCCTGGCTGAAGGGCTTAAGCCCAAAAGAGAACCGCGAGATTCCACCGCTGCACTATGACCGGGTCCACGCGCTCAAGGCGCAGTTCCCTCACCTTGAGTTCATCCTGAACGGCGGCATTACGGATATTCGCGTAGGCTTAGAGCACATGTCGAACGCCCATGGCGCCGCACTCGATGGCGTGATGGTCGGCCGCGCCGCCTACGATACGCCGTACATCCTTGCCGAGGTCGATCGTCTTTATTTCGCCGACACAGCGCCGGCGCCGACGCGGGCCGAGGTCATGGCTGCTTATGTGGATTACGCCCACAGCCAAATGGCGGTCGGCACCTTCGCGCACCACGTTTTGCGTCACGCCGCGGGCCTGTTCCATGGCTGTCCCGGCGCGCGGGGATGGCGGACCAGCGTCATGACCTTTGGACGCGAAGGCAAGAATATTACCGATCTCATCGCCCTGGCCGCCGACCTCGATAGTCAGCGGGCGGAGGCGGCTTAATCGTTTTGTTAACGTATTGGTATTACATAACATACTGATTGCTTACCGATTACGCTCCCGGGGCGCGAAGGCCCCGTCTGTGCGTCGGCAAAGGGGAACTGACGTATGGCTGCGCAAACGGCACCGCGATACGCCATCTATTACGCGCCCGAACCGGACAGCGCGCTCGATACCTTTGGCCAAACATGGCTGGGGCATCGCGGCACCGATGCGCTGGCTGCCGCCATCGGCAAGACCAGCAAAGTATCCATCCCGCGTATTGGTCAGCTCACCGAGAGTCCACGGCGTTACGGCTTTCACGGCACATTGAAGCCGCCTTTCGAATTGAACGTCGCGAACCACGCCGAAGGTCTGCTCGCTGCGGCCCGGGTCTTTGCACGCAGTCGCGGCCCAATTGATCTCCCGCCGCTCGAACTCGCGGTCATCGGTAAGTTCATTGCACTTACTCCTGTTGCTGAGTCTGCCGCGCTGGAACGCCTCGCCGCCGCCTGCGTGCGCGCCTTCGAAGGCTTCCGCACGCCGCTCTCCAAGCTGCAGGAAGAAGATTACAAGCTCAATAAGCTCACGGTGCACCAGGAGCAGATGCTTGAGCACTGGGGCTACCCCTACGTCATGGAAGAGTTCCGCTTCCATATCTCACTCACCGACCGCATCGACGACGATGACGAGCGTCATGCGGTGATGGAGCTTCTGACCAAGCTCGCAAAACCCGTCGTCGGCCAACCGATCCGCATCCGTGATCTCGTCGTATTCGCGCAGGACGGCGTCGGCCAGCCGATGAAGCCGCTCGAACGGATTCCGTTCGGCCGCACCGCCTAGCCTCGTGCCGCGCCCCGTCCCAAAATGACCCGGAACTGGATAGCAGCCCTGACGCCGGCGCTTTCCAATGTGCGCGCCGCAATCCGGCGTTTCGCTGGTGTTGAGGAAGAAGAAGCGGTCGAATCCGCGCGTGTCTATTGGGATGATGGGGTCGCTCTCGCGCTCACGGACCTCGTACAGGAAGCCGAGACCCGCGCTAGCGGCCGCGTCCAAGTGATTACGCTGGGCGAATTTCGCGCCGCCATCGGCGAGCTTTGGGACAAATACGAACCGCGCATCCTCCTCATCGCCGAAACCACGATCTCGCGCATGATCGGCAAGGGCAATACGTTCATTGCTCAGGACAAGGACACCTGGTTGCTCCTGTTTCCAGCCTTATCCGAGCCCGAGGCCCTTAAGCGCGCCGACGCCATCGCCGCGCGCCTCGGCGAAAAGCTCGTCGGCGCGCACTTCACCGAAGTCCCCCCGCCCCTGCCCGAGGCCTCGAAACTCGATCTGAGCAGCGCGCTCAACGCCGATGGATCGCTCAACATTGAACGCGTAAAAGCCGCCGTCGAGAACGTCCGGCTGGCGACATCGCTCGGCATGAGCACTGCGAAGGGCGTCGTCAAGAAGCAGGTCAAACCGCCCCGTCCTGCACCGCCCACTGCGGCTATCGTTCCGGCGAAAGCGGATCTGTCAGCAAAATCCGAAATCACACAGCTGTCCATATCCTACCGGCCCGCATGGAACGCGGAAACACAGAGCCTCAGCTCCTACTTCTTCCGGGCGACCAAACCCGATGGCTCGGACGTTTTCACCGCCGGCGGCTCCCCGCCCAACGACGCCACCATGATCGACCTGCTGACCGCCGCGACGCGCGCTTTCTCCGAGATGTGCGAACGGGGCCTGCGTGCAACGCTCACGATCCCTATTCCGCTTCCTGTGCTACGGGGGGCGGCCCTTCCCGAAATTCAAAAACTGATTGCGAACCTTCCGCAGCGCGACCGGCTCTTATACCTGCGTGTGGAAATCACGCATGTGCCACCCCGTATCGGCGCGGAAACTCTGGTGCCGATCCGCGAGCTGTTCCGCCCTTACACACGCGACGTGGCGTTCCTGCTCGATCCGTTCGTTCTCGCCGACCAAGTCTTGGTGCTCGACCACATCGTGGTCGGTATCGAGATTCCGCGTACCGCACGACACGGCGACGACGAGATCTTCCAGGCGATGCTTGTATTCCGCCAGCGCGCCGGTCGCCGCCAGACTTATGCCTTGGGCCTCTCCAGTAGGTTACAAGTCGCCCACGCCATAACCGCGAATATTACCGAGGTCGGCGGTTCCGGAGTCGCGGCGGAAGCCAAGAAATTGCCCGATCAAGTCACCGTGATTCGCCTTCAGGATCTGCTACTTTAGCGGTCAGGCGCGTTCAATCCCAAAGCCATTTGCGGTATAATTCCAGGCCCAACCTGGAGGTCTCCATGCGGCATATTCACGTTCTCATCGCTGGTGCGGCTGCCCTGAGTTACGCCGCCGTCGCTGCCGCCGCCGAACCCGCTAAATCAGCGGCCGCTAAGCCAGTCGCAACAAAGGCCGCCACGAAACCGCTTCAATTTAGCGATCTCGGCGGGGTGAAAAGCTGGCGTGCCGGTGAGAAGGACACCATCGTGTACGTTCAGGGACAGGACAACAACTGGTACCGCGTCGACACCTACGAAACGTGCATGAAATTCGTGAACGACAAGGGCCTGCGCTTTATCACAGAGGAAATCGAGACCGGCGAACGCCTGAGCAAGGTCATCGCTGATAAGTATATCTGCACGGTGATCGAAATCACGAAGATGGACGCGCCACCGCCGCGTCAGGCCACCAAATAGCGCGCCTTCAAGAATTCAGCGATCACGTCCGCCGCGCGAATTGACGACGCCGTGGGTTGAAGATCGAACGTGTCCTGGAAGGCTTCTTCCTGGATCGGACGATACTGCGAGTGTGAATCCACAACACCGTCCAGCGCGGCGCCAAGTTGACGTACGTCGTCGAGCACCGGACCGAATTTCCAGAATGCATAATTGACGTTGTCCTGCCAGCGCGCGCCATGCGCGTTCAGGAACACACACGGCCGGCGCTCGACCAGGAATTCATAAACCTGGCTGCTCACATCCCCAAGGTAGATGTCGGCCGCCAATGTGTAAGTCATATCCACTGACGCCGAGCTGCCGGTGTCGATCAGCATGTGCGGGCAGTCGCGAAAACGCTGTGGCAACTCCCGGCGCACACGGGCGACCCAGGATTCCAGGGAGATATGCAGCTTGCGCCGAAACAGCATGACGTGCGGCGCGAAGATCAGGTTGTAGTCTTTGTTGGTGCGGAAAAAGTCCAGCACCTCGATTCCCATACTGTACCATGACGACAGCTTGGGTTCGGGATGCGGATTGTAAAGAACCACCGGCTTATCGTCGGGAAACAGTTTTTTGCGCGGCGTCCCGGTCGCGTTCACGGCATCGAACTTGGTGTAGCCCACCACCGCGATCTGATCGTCGCGTAGATACCCGAGGCGAAGGAAGCGTTCGCGCTGTTTCTCGCCCGCGATCAGCACTAGGTCATTCCCGCCGAACGACGGTTTGAAGCCGATGGAACGGTCTCCCGCGCCATGGTCGATACGAATGATCTTGAGATGCTCAAGTCCGCGCAGTTTTTTCAGGAAAAGGCTCGTGCCTTCCGTGACGACGAGCGCATCGAGCTTCGCGAACAGATCGCGGTTGCTATAAAGATGATCGAGCCGGCTGAATGGACTCACCTTGTCGAGCACACCCGCGATCGGTCTGCGCCAGCCCGGGCGCGACAACTTGATGATCTCGACGCGGCCGATCATTTCCGGCCCGCACACATCGATGACAGCATCGATCAACGTCTCTGACGTCGCCAGCACCGTGATCTGGATATTATTGTGCCGCTCCAGCAGCTGCGGAATCACCACGGCACTGTGGCGCACCTGATGCACGCCTTCGTGGTTGTAAAGAAACCCAACGCGCAAAGGACGCTCCGCCGACGTCACTGTTGGCTTCGATACCGCGTTCACGATTGGGCGCGTACGCCTTCCCCTCGGCTCGCAAGAACTTGTTCAGCGATCGCAATATGCTCTGGACGGTCAACATCCATCGCCGCGACGGCATCATCCAGCACGATGGGCTTTGCGCGCAAGCCCAAGGTCTTCGAGGCGGCTTTAAACGCCTTGGTGAGGTCGAGCAAGCCTAAGACCGCGCGAAGCAATGTAAAACCGCCAAAATGCAGGATCAATTGCCAGGGTTTCTTGCGCCGCCCCTCGACTTCTCGCCATGCGCGCGCGGCCCTCGGACCGACACCGGGCATCAACGCGAAAAGGTTACAACCGCTGAAGCCGGAACCGCCGAGCCTGATGAATGTCCGCTTCGAGTTCGGGAAAGCGGCGCGGATATCGGCTTCACGCGCGAGTCCAACCCCGGCATCCAGGTCAGGGTCGTTCTTCACGCCCTCGCAAAACTGTTCAAGCGTCGCGACGCTAAGCAGCGGATTGTCGGCCGTGGTGACGAGAGTCGCGACCTCGGGTCCAAGGTTTTCTGCGATCTTAAGGACGCTGCCCGCTGGACTTTCGGCGCCTTCTGCAAATGAAACGCGGCCTATTGCGGCGCGCGCGGACAGCAGTGCTGCAACATCGGCGCTGGCCTCGAAGTCCGCCACGCGATTGGCGACGATGGTGATATGTCCCACGCCTCGTGCCAATAGCAGCACATCGAGCACGTAGCAAATCATCGGCCGCCCATTCAGCGGCAAGAAGGCCTTCCGTTTACCAGGAGACATTTGCGCAAGCGCATCCCCAGGACGGTCACCGGACAGCAGGATCGTGTGGAACATGAATTTCAACGCCTATGCGCGCGAGGGGCCCCTGCCCCTGATGACGGCGCTGACCGTCAGAACGCACCGTGCGTTCCAAGGACCTTGCCGACATCCTCGCCCATGATGATGGCATAGCGGATATCGAATTCCTTCTTCAAGGTCGCCATGGCCTCGTCGCGGATGGAGGGCCACAAGTCCTTGGGAATAGCCAAAACCCCGTCGTCGTCGGCATAGATATAGTCGCCATTGTTAATAGTCACATCACCGATCTTGATGGATCGGTTCATGGCGTGCACCGTGCCCTCGTATTTGATGTCGTCGCAATAGATGCCTCGGGCGAAGACCGAGAACTCCAGGCCGTTCAGCTCTGCTGAATCGCGGGTAAAACTGTCGACGACAGCGCCGACGGCGCCCG
This sequence comes from Pseudomonadota bacterium, assembly GCA_020160875.1. Lineage (GTDB taxonomy): Bacteria > Pseudomonadota > Alphaproteobacteria > Rhodospirillales > Rhodospirillaceae > SHVO01. Next base: position 6,371 of record JAIUPE010000063.1, on the reverse strand, counting down.
AACGGATCGAGATATTGGCGTTCAGATCCCCGAAATAGGCCTTATCCTTCACATCGTTCTGCACGACGATCACGTCGCCCGGACGGATGAAGTCGTATGTGCCGAGTGCCGTATAGATTCCCTTCCAGTCGTCTTTCTTACGCAGCTTGCGCAGCTCCAGGGTCTTGGCGACGCCCAGCACCGAACGGCCGCTGACGCGGCGGAAGCCGGGGGGGAATAGCGCCTTGATCCCGCGTTCTTTACAGATGTCGGCGAGCAGCGAGGCGCACAGGTGGGGGCGGATGGCGTCGAGTTGCGCATTGTGTGCGGCGCGATAACCCGCGCAGATACGCTCGGCCAGCGCCAGATCGTCCGGCCAATTCACATCGAAAGCTTCTTCATCGGTCAGTTCGAAAAACACCACCTTATCGCCGAAACGGCGCGTCGGTTTGGCCTTGCCCTTGCGCTTCACCATGTAGAGTCCCATGGACTCTAAAATGGTCTCCGGCAAGTCGACAGAGTTGGGAATACGGCCTTCGCCGTACGCGGGGCGGCCCTTGGTCCATGTGTACTGCTTGCGCTTTTGAACCGCGACGAGCGAGTCCGCGGATTTGTCGGCCTTCATCGCACGGATGGCGCGCGTCATGGTCTCGGCGGTGATGAATGGGCTGGTGCACAGGCACTGGATGTAAAGGTCGGCGTCAACTTTCGCGCACTCATTGGCGAACAGTTCGTGCCCGTCGGTCGAATTGGAGGCGAATTTGGGATCCCGCTTGATAATTTTCACCGGGAGATCGGAGGCCATCTCGATGATTTTCTCCGATTCCGTGTCGAGATAGACGTCGTCGATTTCCGGGCAAGCCAAGAGCTGGATCAGCTTGCGCTTAAAAAGGTATTCGCCATCGAGAATAACGGTATTCTTATTTCGAATACGGCTGCTCTCGCCCTTTGCCGGTACGAACGCAACGGTGCGCATCACAAGCTCCACTCACTCTCGGAAAACGGGACAATCCGCCGAGTTTAGATTAGGACAAACGAGGTTAAGAGACCCCTAAAGAGGCCAGTTGAGGACCGCATGACCCCCGACGACTTTTCCGCGATCAAGACCATTCGGCTCGCCGACTACACTCCACCTGCTTATGGAATCCAGACTGTCGAACTCACGTTCGACCTCCTGCCCTCGGCGACACGGGTCACCTCACGCCTTGCGATCGAGCGGCGCTCTTTCTCGTCGCAGCCGTTGGACCTGAATGGGGAAGGCCTCAAGCTTCTTAAGATTGCCATCGATGGTCAACCCCTCGCGGCTTCAGCGTATCAAATCACCGAAAATGGACTGACCTTGCTTGCGCCGCCGGCAGCATTCGTTCTTGAGACAGAGGTCGAGATCGATCCGGAAGCCAATAAGGCCCTCGAAGGCCTTTACCGGTCGCAAGGCGTTTTCTGTACCCAGTGCGAAGCCGAAGGCTTCCGTCACATCACCTATTTTCTTGATCGCCCGGACGTCATGGCGACGTTCCACACCACCATTCGCGCATCGAAAAAGGAGTGCCCGGTCCTGCTCGGCAACGGCAATCCGGTGGACAGCGGCGAACTCCCCGATGGCCGGCATTACGCGGTGTGGCACGATCCACACCCGAAGCCTTGTTATCTCTTCGCTCTCGTCGCCGGCGATCTCACGCACATCGAGGATTGGTTCACGACCGCGTCGGGCCGCAAGGTCCGTTTGCGGATCTATATCGAGCACGGCAAGGCCGCGCGTGCCATATACGCTATGGAATCCTTGATCCGCTCCATGAAATGGGACGAGGTCGCCTTTGGGCGCGAATACGATCTCGACGTGTTCAACATCGTCGCCGTCAGCGACTTCAACATGGGTGCGATGGAGAATAAGGGCCTCAACATCTTCAACGACAGATACATCCTGGCCGACTCTGATACAGCCACAGATCTCGACTATTATCTCATCGAGTCCATTGTCGGTCACGAGTACTTCCACAATTGGAGCGGTAATCGCGTCACCTGCCGCGATTGGTTCCAGCTCAGCCTGAAGGAAGGTCTCACCGTCTTCCGCGACCAGGAATTCACCGCCGACATGCGCAGCCGCGCCAATAAGCGCATCGACGACGTGGAGACGCTGCGCACCTCGCAATTCCGCGAGGATGCGAGTCCGCTGGCTCATCCGGTGCGCCCCGACAGCTATGTCGAGATCAATAACTTCTACACAGCTACGGTCTACCAGAAGGGCGCCGAAGTCATTCGCATGATGCATACCCTTCTTGGAGCCAAAACGTTCCGTGCCGGGATGGACCTTTATTTCGAACGGCATGACGGCCAGGCCGTTACCTGCGACGATTTTGCCAAGGCCATGGAAGACGCATCGGGGCGAGATCTCTCGCAATTCAAGCTTTGGTACAGCCAGGCTGGAACGCCGCGCATCGCCGTCGAGGATCATTACGACGCAAAGACGAAAACGCTGAAACTTACGGTTCGTCAAAGCTGCCCGCCGACGCCCGGGCAATCGGACAAAAAACCCTACCATGTGCCACTTGCCCTCGGCGTGATCGGTGACGATGGGCAGGATCTTCCGCTCGCCCTGGCCAAGGGCAAAATCGACAACGGCGTTCTAGAGTTGCGCGCGGCCGAAGAGACCTTCGAATTCACCGGGATAGAGGCGGCCCGTCCGCGTCTCTCGCTCAACCGCGCCTTTTCCGCGCCTGTCATCGTCGAACGCAAGGAAGCCGAAGAAGACCTCGCGTTCCGCATGGCGCAGGACTCTGATTCATTCAATCGATGGAATGCCGCGCAAGACTTCGCTTGTGGCGTAATTCTCTCCGGCGTCGCGGCCGCCCTTGAAGGCGGCACACCGAAAATCAGCCCACTGTTTTTGTCTGCCGTCGGCGCCATCGCCCAAAACGACAAGCTCGAGCCCGCATTCAAGGCCTCTGCCCTGGGTCTACCCGCCGAAGACTACCTCGCCAATCGCATGAACCAGGAATCCCCGCTGCACCTGCATCAGGTCCGCAAGCAGGTCCGCCGCGCGATTGCCGAAGCTCACGCCGGCGATTTTCGCAGAATCTACAACAACCAACGCGTCAACGCGCCTTATGTACCCGATGCTGCGGGTATGGGCCGGCGTATGTTGAAGCGCACCGCGCTCGGCTACATCGGCGCGCTCGAAAGCCGCGATGGCGTCAACCTTGTGAAAGCGCAGTTCGATAGCGCCGACAACATGACGGACCGCATGGACGCGCTGGCGATCCTCAACCAGCTCGATGTCGAGGAACGCGAAGTCGCGCTGGGCGCCTTTTATGAGCGCTTCAAGAACGACCATTTGGCCGTCAATAAATGGCTGTCGGTTCAGGCTATGTGTCCGCTTCCCGGGACGCTTGCGACGGTTCGCAAACTGCTCTCTCATCCCGGCTTCGATCCAAAGAACCCTAACAAGCTTCGGGCGGTGATCGGTGTGTTCAGTTTGTCCAACCCGTCGAATTTTCATGCGACGGACGGGTCGGGTTATGAATTCTTGGCCGAACAGGTCCTCGCTATCGACAAGTTCAATCCGCAGGTCGCAGCGCGGCTGGTGCCGCCACTCGGGCGGTGGCGTCGCTTCGATCCAGTACGTCAGACGCTGATGAAAGCTCAGTTGGAGCGGCTCGCCAGCGCCTCGCAAATTTCGCGTGATGTTGGAGAGCTTGTAACCAAAAGCCTACAAGGCTAACGAAAGCCAAGCGGCGGACGACCGCTCTGTAAGAAAATGTAACCCGTCTGTTACGCACTTCCTCGTGGCTTGACTTGAAGCACCCGGACGTTAAGAGGGGCCTCGTGCACATGTCATCACGAGGAGGCACTACGTTGTCATTTTCCAAGACTGCTTTAATCAGCGCCACCGCGATCGCGTTCGCGACTTTTGTTTCAGGTGCTGCTTTTGCCGCCGACGCCGCTCGTGGCGCCAAGATTTACGAAGAACAGGGCTGCAACGGTTGCCATGCAGCTAAAGAAGTCCTCGTGGGACCGCCGCACTGCGGTGTCGTGGGCCGGGAGGCCGGCTCGATCGAAGGCTACGCTTATTCAGAGGTCATGAGGTCATCGGGTCTTACGTGGGACGAACAAAACCTCAACCAGTTCATCGAATCGCCGCTGACCTTCCTGTCGGGCACCAACATGGGCTTTGCTGGCCTCTTCGACGAGAAGGACCGCACGGACCTGATCGAATTCCTGAAGACGCAGCGCGCGGCCGGCTCGCCGGACTGCCAGTAATCAAAGCGTCTTAAACCGCTTCGCCAAGGCGGGAACGTACGACGGCGTCCGCGCGTGGACTTCAATGCCGCGCGCGGATGCAACACCAAGGATATCTTCCATATCCTTGCAGTAGCTCCAGAACTCTTCCTCATAGTTGCGCTTCCAGAACCCGGCATGGATGCGGTGGGTTACGGCCATCTTGCCCATGTAGTCGTCTTCATTCGCGTGTGACCATGGCTTAGTCGCCGCGGCGAACGACATGCCGTCACACCCGTAGATATCCACCTGTTTGGAAATCGTCAGCCCCACCGGCAGGACGATCATCGTGAAGATATTGGCGGTAGCCGCCGTCAGGAACTCCTTATCGAGTTCGATATTGAACTGTGGACGACGGTCGTTACCGATGCCGATCACGCGATCATGCGCGGATGCTGGCAGCGCCTCGCGAAAGTAGGGAACATAACCTAGCTGCGTTAGCAGAACGCGATTGGGATCTTCCATCGCCCGCGCCATATCCGCGCGAAAGCGCCCCGCATAAAGCGATACCCCGCAATGCTGCACCGGATCACCGCAGAACATCAGCTGGGGTTTCAGATATTCCAGCGCCGCCGCATCGCCGATCGTCGAGTTGCAGATGCCGCGTAGGCTCGAGCGGATCGGCGCCTTGGACGCAACCACCTTAGCGAGGGAGGGACCATTCCCGAAAAGACTGATGTTCTGGCCCTTCCAGGTTTTCAGGTAGCCCGAGAAGCGGCGGTAGGAATCATTGACGAGATCATGAAGCTCGCGTTGCTCGAACAACTTGTGCACGCCGCGCAGCGTCAGCAGGGTTTCCTGTTGCACCACAGCCGGATCGGCCAGCACGACTTCGGCACCGTAACGGTCCGCGATCTGCTTGGCCAACGCGGCGAAGCGTCCGTCGCTCAAGTTCCAAACAACAACCGTCTTGAGCGGTGGCAGGTGCCCGGCAACATCGCTGACGTCGCCGACCTGTGTCTGGAGGAACTGGACCTTGCCTTGAAAACGCGGCGCGTAGTCCGCGATGGCTGGATCGAGATCACGGCTCAAGTAGGCGCGCGCCGCGCCCAAAATCTGATCCGCGTCCAGCAAGGCATAATCATCGCCGCCGTAGGGGAAGATCAGCCGGTCGATCTTTTTGAGCGCGGGCAGAAAGTGCCACACAGCGCGAAAGAGCTGATCCAACAACAGCGGCCGGCTCGGAAGCGCGGGAAAGAACAGCACATTTGCCATGGATCGCTCGGTCCTACGCGCACAGCTCTGAAATCAACATCTACGCTGGTGAATAGCGCGACAATCTTAAGAGAGTTACCACCGTCAACGCGGCGATCCAGCTTCTTCGCCCGTGTTACAGACCCTAGCTTAGCCGGGACGCCGCGCGAATGTAACAGCTTCACATATAAGCGTTTTCCGCCTTGCAACGGGACGGCCGCGATGACACCGTGCCTCCGCTCATTCTCGACCTTAGGGAGATTCACATGCGTACGTTTTTGAGCCGCACCGCTGCGGCCGCTTTCACGCTCATGCTCGTCGTGGGCAGCGCTTCGGCTGCCGAAGGCCCGAACAGCACGGACGCGGCGACGGAAGCGAAGCTTAAAACCGCGCTCGCCGGAGCGCAGCGCGGCGCCGAGAACAAGGCGCGCGATGTCTATCGCCATCCGCTGGAGACGCTTAAGTTCTTCGGCTTCAAGGACAACATGACGGTCATGGAAATCTGGCCGGGTGGCGGCTGGTGGACCGAGTTCCTCGCGCCGGTACTGGCGGAGAAAGGCAAATACATTGCCGCGCAACCCAATGCCAAGGCCGTCGCCTCTTTGCAGGAAATGGGCAAGAAAGACGCGGCTTCCTTCGGAAAAATGCAGGTCGTGACCTTCCCGGACGCGGCGGTGGCTCCGGCCTCCGTCGACATGATCCTGACGTTCCGCAACATGCACAACTGGATGGGCCGCGGCGAAGAGAAGAAGATGTTCGACGCCATGTACGCCGCGCTTAAGCCGGGCGGCTATCTCGGCATCAAGGAACATCGTGCGCCGGCCACCGCGCCGCAGGATCCAAAGGCCGCTTCGGGTTACGTGCGCGAAGACTTTGCGATCAAGACGGCCGAAACTGCGGGCTTCAAGCTCGTCTCGAAGTCC
>JAIUPE010000062.1 GCA_020160875.1 Pseudomonadota bacterium | reverse complement strand
ATCTACACTCTTTCCCTACACGACGCTCTTCCGATCTTTAGCTCCGCTTTAGCGCAACTCGGGCAGCTGGCTATGATTTCCAATCGCGGCGTCAAAGTTTGGCCGGAAGGCGCGCCTGAAACCCTTCTCTCCGATCACTGGCGCTGCCATGTGATGGCAAACCCGCAGTGTCAATTCAATAAGCAGATGGTGGTGGAGTTGCTGCGCAATCTTGTCTACGCGGGAGTGGACTTCATAAAGACAGAACACCTCTATACGTTCGATGGAGAGCCGGCTTTCAGTCTCGGCCAAGGTCAGTGACGCTGCCATGACGGATGCGGCGCGAAGCCAAGCTCAGCCCGCCTCTCGGTACATGTGCCTCATTTCAGACGAGAATGGCGTGCCGATTTCTTTGCGGCTTTTTCACTCCGCGGAATATTTTCGGCACAAGCCCTTTGTCGCCGGTTGACGGCACGGTACGGAGGAGCGGGATGGCAACTATGGCCGGAGCGACCCGAAGGTGCCAACCGTACGAACGGCCGATAGCGATTCGACTTGGGGAGCGATGGCGTCAGACTCTTGAACGTTTTATGGGCGAGCGCCGCCGGGCTAAGTCAGGATTTTGCGCTCGTCGCCGCGGGCCTTCACTCCCACTCAATAGTTTGAGTGCGAAAAGCGCCCGGATTTAGCGGTTCAAATGACGGTTTGTCAAAAGTTGAACTTGCCGTCGTTTGGTTTCTCGCGTTGGCTACCGTTTATCTGCTTCCCGAAAGTGAACCGACAAAATCCCCGTCCGCGCTCTTAAAATCTCCGCGCAGCGCTCGAATTCTTTCGCGGCGCCCGTCGACTCAATATACGGCAGCTCCCGCTTTAAGGCCGACGCCATATCGAATCCAGGATTGCGTCCGTCGATACGTCCAACAGAGAGAAACATCGCGGACTGCAACGCAGCCACCACGGCGGGATCTTTCGCATCGATAAGCAGGATGCTGCTCGCGAGCACACACCGCACATTGTTGCGCATGAAAGTGTCGCCATCCTGAGCGGCGACGCCTTGCGCCGTCGTCAAGACCATTCCCGCTGCGGCCAGAATTCCTTTAAGTCTCATGACTGACCTCCCCTTCGAAATCAGTTGTACGACGCTATTCCCACTCAATCGTTTCACTGCGAAATAAGCCGCGCGCTTATTTCACCTTGGCGAGAGCCGCCGTAAAACCGTTTACTTTCGCGAGGAAGCCTTTCGCACACGCGTCGAACGCCTTTTGCAGCCCGGCGCCTTGCAGGGCCGGCCCCTCCTTCATCACGGCTGCCGCAACATCGAACGTGGAATCGCGCGCATCGATCCGGCCCTGGTAATAGATGGCCATTGTCGTCAGATTGGATGACTCCTGAGGCGTCTTGGCGGAGGCTCGAGCCAGGGTCACGGCAGCTAGACACCTGACTTCCGATGCCAGCTGCCCGTCCTGCGCGCGCGCTTCTTGCGCCGCCACGGCCGTCGCCACGCAAACAATCATCGCCAATACAGTTTTCATGCGCTTGCCCCCAAGCCGTGCCCAGACCTGAGGGAGAGTAGCGGGTTCGTTACTCCCACTCAATCGTGCCGGGCGGCTTGCTGGTCACGTCGTAGGTGACGCGGTTAATGCCCTTCACCTCGTTGATGATGCGCGTGGCGACGCGGCCGAGGATGTTCATGTCGAAGGGGAAGAAGTCCGCGGTCATGCCGTCCGTCGAGGTGACGGCGCGCAAGGCGAGCGCGTAGTCGTAAGAGCGGGAGTCGCCCATGACGCCGACGGTGCGCACGGGCAGAAGCACGGCGAAAGCCTGCCAGATGGTGTCGTAGAGGCCGGCCTTGCGGATCTCGTCCAAATAAATGAGATCGGCGGCGCGCAGGATATCCAATTTCTCACGCGTGATTTCCTGGCCCGGGATGCGGATGGCGAGACCGGGGCCGGGGAACGGGTGACGGCCGACCATTTCGTCGGGCAGGCCGAGTTCCTTGCCGAGGGCGCGGACTTCGTCCTTGAAGAGTTCGCGCAAGGGCTCGACCAGCTTCATGTTCATGCGTTCGGGCAAGCCGCCGACATTGTGGTGCGACTTGATGGTGACCGAGGGGCCGCCCGCGAAGGAGACGCTTTCGATGACGTCGGGATAAAGCGTGCCTTGGGCGAGGAAGTCGGCGCCGCCGATTTTCTTGGCTTCCTCCTCGAACACGTCGATGAAGGCCGCGCCGATGGTCTTGCGCTTCTTTTCCGGGTCGGTCATGCCGGCGAGCTTGCCGAGGAAGAGCTCGGAGGCATCGCGGGCGATGAGCTTCACGTTGAAGCGGTCGCGGAAGACGCGCACGACCTGTTCCGTTTCGCCGGCGCGCATCAGGCCGTGATCGACGAGCACGCAGGTCAATTGTTCGCCGATGGCTTCATGGATGAGCGCGGCGACGACCGAGGAATCAACGCCGCCCGACAGGCCGCAGATCACGCGGCCGGAGCCGACCTGCTTGCGGATGGCGTCGATGGCCTGGGCGCGGAACGCGGCCATGGTCCAGTCGCCTTTGCAGCCGCAGATGTCGCGCACGAATTTCCGGTAGAGCGCCGCGCCGTTGACGGTGTGCACGACTTCGGGGTGGAACTGCACGGCGTAGAATTTGCGCGTCTCGTCGGCGATGGCGGCGAAGGGCGCGCCTTCGGATGTGCCGACGACCGTGAAGCCGGGCGGCAACGCGACGACGCGATCGCCGTGGCTCATCCACACGGTTTGTTTCTCGCCCTTGGGCCACACGCCCTCGAACAAGCCGCTATGGCCGCTGACATCGACAACCGCGCGGCCGAATTCGCGGTGATGGCCCGCTTCGACCTTGCCGCCGAGCTGGGCGACCATGGTTTGCTGGCCGTAGCAGATGCCGAGCACCGGTAGGCCCATGGTGAAGACCGCGTCGGGGGCCTTCGGTGTGTTGGCTTCGATGACCGAGGCCGGACCGCCGGAGAGGATGATGCCCTTGGGACCGAACGCCTTGATGCTGGCTTCGGTGACCTTGTTGAAGGGATGGACCTCACAGTAGACGCCGCTTTCGCGCACCCTGCGTGCGATCAACTGGGTGACTTGGGAACCGAAGTCGATGATGAGGATGCGGTCGGTGGAGGTGGTCATGCCTAAATCCGTAGATGAGCTGAAGACTGAGGGGAAACGACCCCTCCCCTAACCCTCCCCTTTCAGGGGAGGGAGAAAAAGTAATTATGAGGCACGCTCGAGTATCGCGATGAAGAAGCCGTCGGTGCCGGTGCGCACCGGTGAGAATGTCAGATAGGGGCCGGACACGGGAGACGCGCTGGGAAGGATCTCGGACCAGAGCGCGGCGGCGTCGAGAGCTTTGAAGTTTCCGTTCTTGGCCAGGAAGGCGCTGACGCGCTCTTCGTTTTCGTCGGGAAGCAGCGAGCAGGTGACATAGATCAGGCGGCCGCCGGGGCGCGTGAGCTGGGCGCCCTGGTCGAGCACGGCGTCCTGCGTGGCGGTGAGGTTGGCGAGGTTCTCGGGCTTCAGGCGCCAGCGGGCATCGGGATTGCGGCGCCAGGCGCCGGTGCCGGTGCAAGGCGCGTCGACCAGCACGCGGTCGAAGGACCCGCCTTGCGAGGAGGTTTGGCGCTTGAGCCATTTGTCGTGTTCTTCGAGCACGCGCAAGGTGGCGTTGTGCACGCCGGCGCGGCGCAGACGGAGCTTGGAGCGTTCGAGGCGCGTGACGGAAAGATCCGACGCGATGAGGCGGCCCTTGTTGTTCATCTGCGCGGCGAGCGCGAGGGTTTTGCCGCCGGCTCCGGCGCAAAGATCCATGACGCTCATGCCGGGACGCGCATCGACCAGCAGCGCGCACAGCTGCGAGCCTTCGTCCTGCACGTCGAAGAGGCCGTCCTTGAAGCCCAGGTGGTTGCCAAGGGTAGTGCGGTTGGAGACGCGCACGCCAATCGGCGACAGATGCGTGGGCGCGACTTTCAGACCTTCGGCTTCGAGCTGCGCGAGCACGGCGTCGCGCGTGGTCTTCAGGGTGTTGGCGCGCACATCGAGCGGCGCCTCACCGCCGAGGGCGGCGACTTCGTTGTCGGCGTTTTCACCGAAGAATGTGTCGAACTTCTCGAGCACCCAGGCGGGGCATTCGAGTTTCGCGGCGCGCGGCGCGTCGGCGAGATTGCGCGTGGCGGCTTTCTCGACCATGCGCTTTTCGTTGGCGTGGAGAGGCTCAGGACCGTTCTTCGCGCCGGAGAAAAGGCCGGCGACGGAATCCATCGCGCGCTTTTCGAGCGCGACCAAGGACGCCGCGACAAGCATGCGCGCGTTGGCGTTCTCGGCGCCGAGGGCCCACGACAGGCGCGCGCGGTGACGGATGATCTGCCAGACCTGATCCTGGACGGACCGGCGGTCCTTGGAGCCGAAGAAGCGGCGGCCCTTGAAATACTGCGCGAGCACAGCATCGGCCGGGCGATCTTCTTCTAAGATAGTCTCAAGGAGTTCGATGGTCGCTTGGAGACGCGCAGCCGGAGTCATGGCGTTGCTCCGACAGGGAGACGCTTAAGTGTTATTGACGCGGTAGTTTGGCGGCTCGCGGGTGACGATGACATCGTGGACGTGGCTTTCGCGGATTCCAGCGCCGGTGATGCGGCGGAATTTGCAGTTCTTGTGCATGTCGGCGATCGTGGGATTGCCGGTGTAACCCATGGCGGCTTTGAGGCCGCCGACGAGCTGGTGGACGACGGCGCCGGCGGGGCCCTTGAACGGCACGCGGCCTTCAACGCCTTCCGGCACCAGCTTCATGTTATCGCGCACTTCTTCCTGGAAGTAGCGGTCGGCCGAGCCGCGCGCCATGGCGCCAAGCGAGCCCATGCCGCGATAATCTTTGTAGGTACGGCCCTGATAGAGGATCACTTCACCGGGCGCTTCTTCGGTGCCGGCGAGCAGCGAGCCGATCATGACGCAGTCGGCGCCTCCTGCGATCGCCTTGGCGATATCGCCCGAGCTTTTGATGCCGCCGTCGGCGATGACCGGGATGCCGGACTTGCGCGCGATCTCGGCGACTTCCATCACGGCCGTCAGCTGCGGCACGCCGACACCGGCGACCACACGCGTGGTGCAGATGGAGCCGGGGCCGATGCCGACCTTCACCGCGTCGGCGCCGGCGTCGATGAGGGCCTTGGCCGCTTCCGGGGTCGCGATGTTGCCCGCGATGACCTGGGCGTAGTTGGAGGCTTTCTTGACCCTCGCGACGGCGTCGATGACGCCTTGCGAATGGCCGTGGGCGGTGTCGATCACGAGCACGTCGACGCCGGCCTCGAGCAGCGCCATGCCGCGGGCGTAACCGTCTTCGCCCACACCCGTCGCCGCGGCGACACGCAGGCGGCCCTGCTCGTCCTTACAGGCGCGCGGGTGAGCCTTGGCTTTATCAATGTCCTTCACGGTGACGAGACCGACGCAGCGGTAATCCTTGTCCACCACGAGGAGCTTTTCGATGCGGTACTGGTGCAGCAGCTTCACGGCCTGATCGCGCTGCACGTTTTCCGGCACCGTGATGAGGCGTTCCTTGGTCATGAGCTCGTGTACGGGCTGGCTCATGTTGGTGGCGAAGCGCATGTCGCGGTTGGTGAGGATGCCGACCAATTTACCGGAATTGCGCTCGACGACCGGGATGCCGGAAATGCGGTTCTGCTCGCGCAGGCGCAAAGCATCGGCCAGCGTCTGATCGGGGAAGATGGTGACCGGGTTCACCACCATGCCGCTTTCGAACTTCTTCACCCGGCGCACTTCGTTCGCCTGGGCTTCGATGGTGTTGTTCTTGTGGATGACGCCGATGCCGCCTTCCTGGGCCAATGCGATGGCGAGGTTGGCTTCCGTGACGGTGTCCATCGCCGCCGAGATCAGCGGGATGTTCAGACTCACGGTTTTAGTCAGGCGTGTGGAGGTATTCGCTTGGGCAGGGAGAACCGAGGATGCCGCAGGCACCAGAAGGACGTCATCAAACGTCAGCGCTTCGGCAATCTCCATACCACCGCCTTGTGTTTTGAGCGGGTTATCACCGGAAAACCGGACGCCACTTTTCCGGAACCCGCTCGAAAAAGGTGGCGGGTTATAGACCGAACCCGCGTTACGGGCAAGTGCCGAAAAGGCCTTAAAAATCGAGGTTTTTCAGCCCTTGAAGTCCAGGGCGACGAGATAGACCTCGGCGGATTCCTTGCGGCTGGCCGGCGGTTTGACGTGTTTGACCACTTTGCAGCGCTGTTTGATCTGGGTCAGGAGCTCGTTTTCGGCCCCGCCCTGGAAGAGCTTACATATAAATGTGCCGCCGGGCGCCAGGACTTCCTCGGCGAAGGCCCAGGCGGCCTCGGCGAGTCCCATGATCCGCAGGTGATCCGTGGGGCCGTGGCCGGTGGTGGGCGCGGCCATGTCGGACAGCACCACGTCGGCCTTGCCGCCCAGGGCGTCCTTGATGACGTTAGGGGCCCGGTCGTCCAGGAAGTCCATGATGAAGCACTTGGCGTCCTTGATCTCGTCCCAGGGGTTGATGTCCATGGCGACGACGGCTCCACCCCCGGGCTGGCCGGCCTTGACCTTATCGACGGCGACCTGCGTCCAGCCGCCCGGCGCGGCGCCGAGATCGATGATCTTCGCGCCCTTCTTCAGGAAATGGAGCTTTTCGTCGAGCTCGAGCAATTTGTAGGCCGCGCGCGAGCGCATGCCCTCTTCCTTGGCCTTGGCGACATAGGGGTCGTTCAACTGACGTTGAAGCCATTTCTGCTGGCCGACGGTGCGGCCGCGCGCGGTGCGCACGCGCACATGGAGCCCGCGGTTCGCCGCGGTTCCGCTGCGGGCGCTGGTGCCGCCCTGACGGCGCCCGCCGCTGCCACTTTTATTGTTCATCTTAGAAAGCTCAGATTAATTGATGCATCGGACCCGGCGCGACTTTTAGCAGCGCGGGGTTGATGAGGTCGAGCAGCAATCCTTCGCGCAGGCCCCGGTCCGCCACGCGCAAGGTCCCCACGGGCCATAGCTGGCAGATCGCTTCCAGGATGGCGCAGCCGGCCAACATCAAATCGGCGCGCTGCCAGCCGATACAGGGCTCGGCGGCGCGCTGCTGCAGGGTTTTGCCGCAGAGCGCGCGCGTGGTGGCGGTGACCACGTCGAAGTTGAGGGTGAGGCCGTCGACGGCCGCGCGATCATAGCGTTCAAGCTTCAGGTGCAGGCCGCCGAGGGTGGTCACGGTGCCGGACGTGCCGATCATCTGCACGTCGCGGGCGGCGATCTTGTCGCCGATGCGATGCACGGCTTCGAAAGGCTCGAGCAATTTGGTCACGCGTTCGACCACGCCTTGATACGTGCGCCCGCACAAATCGCCGCCGCCGCAATCCTCGGCGACCGTGACGACGCCCATGGGCAGCGAGACGCAGCCGACGACGCTGAGAACATCCTGATCGTCGATGCGCACGAACAGAACTTCGGTGGAGCCGCCGCCGATGTCGAAGATCACGGCGTGCGGGATGGCGCGGTCGAGCAGCGCGGCGCAGCCCTTCAAGGCGAGCGTGGCTTCCTCGTGCGCGGAAATGATCTCGAGATTGAGCCCGGTTTCGCGCACGACGCGATCCAGGAATTCACCGCAGTTGGCGGCACGGCGGCAGGCTTCGGTCGCGACCTGGCGCGAGGCCGAGACACGGCGGCGATCCATCTTCTCGGCGCAGCGCTTCAGGGCGTCGATGGTGCGATCCATGGCTTGGTTTGAAAGGCGGCCCGTGGCGCTGACGCCCTCGCCCAGCCGTGTGATCCGCGAGAAGGAATCAATGACCTTGAAATCGGCGCCGGCCGTACCGTCCCGGCGGGCGACCAGCATGCGGCAGTTATTGGTGCCGAGATCGAGGGCCGCGAACGCACCGGACTCGCGCAGGGGCATATCCAAAGAGCGGTCTATAGCGCCCTGGCGGCGTCCCTCTGCCATGGTCGTTCGACCCTTATTCCATCCCGCGCACGGGCCTTTCGGCCCGGCGACCATCCACCGACTTATGCTATCGGCTTCTTCCGGAAAGGGAAACCCTCCCAGGACCAAGGGCATTCAACGTGGACGCGGGCCGCAAGCCCCGGTGGAATTCCATACGGACGATGAAGAAAAAGCCTTGAAAGCGCGCCCGCTTTTTAAGACATTGCCCGCCTTCCGGCGCCCCTGGTGGTAACACTATATTAGAGTGATCCACCGATAAGGTGCGGAACGCCCCTGCTGGGGGATCGTCTAACGGTAGGACCGCGGACTCTGACTCCGCTAGTCTAGGTTCGAATCCTAGTCCCCCAGCCATTCTGCTTCGCGGCTGCGCCGCTTCGCAGAATTTACACCCGTGCATCCCCGCGAAGCAGAATGGCTGCCCTGCGAAGCTTTAGCGAAGCAGGGCCTCCCTCACCCCTTCCCCATCGCCCCGATCGCGCGCTCCCATAACACCGCCACCGCGGGCTCGATCGCGCTCGTATCCACCGCCTCGCCGCGCGTCGCCGCTTCGACTTGCGCCACGGCCGCGACCTCCACGGCGCGCGCGGCGTTGCCGAAATCGTGCAGTTTGAACAGGCCCGCCGCCCCGGCGAGCTTATGCGTACGCATGACCAGGCTCTCGGCGACCTGCGTTTGCCACTCGCGCCGCAGCGCGCTCCACTCCTTGTCGATCTCGGCCATGGTCTGCGGCAGACTGGCGCGGAAGCTGGCCGCCACCGCGTCGAGACGCATATCGCGCGGCCCGTCACCCCGACGCGCGCCGCGTTTCAAGATCTCGTCCGCGATGACCGAGGGATCGAAAGGTTTAGAGAGAACGCCCGCCGCGCCGGCCGCGTGCAACCTCGCGACAAGATCCGCATCCTCGCGCGCGGTGAGAAAAATCACCGGCGGCATGGCGCCGATCGCCGACTTCAAATCGCGGTAAATCGCAAGGCCATCGGTCCCCGGCATCATGTAGTCGAGCACGATGATGTCGGGCGCCGCGATGCGCGCCGCCGCCAACGCATCATCACCGGAGGCGAAACTTTGCACATGAATCCCCGGCTTGACGCCGAGCGCGGCCGCGACCACTTCACAAATGAAAGGATCGTCGTCGATCAACATGACGGAAATCGCGCTCATATCCGTTCCAGGCTGCGTGGGGCCGTCATTTACGGTCTCAAAAGAGGGATGGGCAATTTCATCCTGGGTTGTATAATCGCCGGACTTTGGGAACCACCCCCCCAGTCTGCGCCTCGTATCGCATTGAAAACACGAGTTTTCTGGATGAATAATTCCAAGGTGCCGCAGACTCCACCGCGTATTCTCGTCGTGGAGGACGATCCCTTCGTCCGTGACGTGCTCGATATATACCTGCGCGGCGAAGGATATGAAGTCACATTGGCGACGGACGGCAAGGACATGCGCCGCGTCCTCGCCGATACGCCCATCCACCTTGTCATCATGGACCTGCGTCTTCCCGGCGAAGACGGCTTCGCCCTGACGCGGTACCTGCGCGAGCAATACAAGACCCTTGGCATCATCATCCTGTCCACCCGCCACGAAATCATGGACCGCGTTGTCGGCCTGGAATGCGGCGCCGACGATTATCTCACCAAGCCCTTCGAGGAACGCGAACTGCTGGCGCGGATCCGCAGCGTCCTGCGCCGCACCGGCGCGCTCGCCGCCACGCCGCAGGCCACGCGCATGCATGTGCCGCACGGCAAACTCGCTTATCAGGACTGGACCCTCGACCAGGACGCCGGCCTCTTCCGCTCCAAGAGCGGCGCGGAGGCGATGTTGACCGGCAACGAGTGCCGGCTGCTCGCGCATCTCATCCGCACCGCGGGCCACGTACAGACGCGCGAGGACCTCATGGACAAGGTGCTGTCGCGGAACTGGGATCCGATGGATCGCAGCATCGACGTGCTGGTGACGCGCCTGCGCCACAAGATCGAAGTCGATCCGAAACGCCCGCTCATGATCAAGACGGTGCGCGGCTCCGGCTACATCCTCTCGCCGGACAACGCGGCCGCCTCCGAGAGCGCGGCGTAACGGGCTTAGGCCGACGCCTGCCGGCGCCATTCCGCCGCTTCATGCAAGGAGGCCTGCGTCAACGTGCGCACGCGCGCGCGCTCTTCCGCGATCACCGCAGCGTTCCCGCCGCGCAGCGCGACTTCAAGCGCCGCGGCGGCGGCCGACACACGCGCCGCGCCGGCAACGCCCGCGCTGCCTTTGATACGATGCGTCGCCGCCAGCGCGCTTTCCCACGCCTTCGCGTCGACACTGGCTTCAATATCCCGCAGAACCTCGGTCATGCCGCTCGACCATTGTTCGAGCACCGGCGCGAGGCGCTGCGGATCGTTACCGTACACAACCGACAGCCCGCGCAAGTCGAGCAGCCGCTCGGGCGGCGTCACCGGCGCGCGCGCGGCGACGCCGCTCCACACGGGGTGCATTTGCGCCGCGCCGATCCAGCGGCTGAGCTTCGCCTGAAGCGCGCTGATTTCGATGGGTTTGGCCAGGTAGTCGTCCATGCCCGCCGCGCGGCAGCGCTGCGCCTCGCCCGGCACCGCGTTCGCCGTCACCGCGACGATCGGCATTCGTGCGCCACTCTCCCGCTCATTGTTGCGAATGTTGCGCGTGAGCTCGAAACCGTCCATGCCCGGCATGTGACAGTCGCACAGCAGCAGCGGGTAACTGCGCTCGTTGAGTTTTTTCAGGGCCGCATGGCCCGTCGAGGCGATGTCGCAATCGTAGCCGAGAATGGCGAGTTGCTGGCGCAGGACCTCCTGGTTCACCTTGTTGTCCTCGGCGACCAGAATGACCAAACCGTCGGCGCGCGCGGCCTCCATCGCCGCGTTGGCGTCGATCAACCGCTGCTGATGCCGCACGACAACCGACACACCGTCCCCTTCGCGCATGCCGCCGATCCTCGTGGCGGCGGCAAAAAGGTCCCCACGCCGCATCGGGTTCGCGCGCACCGGCCAGACCGCAGAACGCACCGGCAAGCTTCCCACCGCGCCGCGGTGCAGCCACACAATCGAGGACAGGCGCTCCGAGCCCATACGCTCCAACGCGGCCGATGTCGCCTCGACATCTTCGGCCTCCGTGTCCGCGCCGAGCAGCACAATCACGCGTTTTTTCGTGGCCGGCATATGGCGCGCCAATGCGCCGAGCGTATCGACGCGCACAATGCTCGCGCCCGCGTCTTCCAAATAACGCGCGGCGATCCCGAGCGCGGCGTCACCCGTATCGACCGTCACCACTTCCATGTCGTCCAGACGCGGACACGCGATCTCGCCCGGCGCGATCCTGAACGTCACATCGACATCAAATCGCGTTCCCTCGCCAGGCCGGCTGTCCACCGCGATATGACCGTCCATGGCGTCCACCAGCGTGCGGCAAATCGCGAGACCCAACCCTACCCCGCCCATGCCGTGCAGGGAGGCTTCACGGCCCGCGAGCTGCCAGAACGGTTCGAACAGGTAGCCTTGCAACTCGAGCGGAACGCCTTCTCCCGTGTCGATCACGCTGAAGCGCAGCGTCGCGGCGCCGTCGTTGCTGTGGATCATCGACGCCGTCAGGGCGACCGTGCCGGTCTCGCTGTATTTGACGGCGTTGGCGCCGATGTTGAGAAGCACCTGACGCAGGCGCAGCGCATCGCATAGCACCAGCGGCAGCGGACCTTCGGCCTCGCACGTCAACGTCAGGCGTTTGGTCGCCGCGATCGTCGCCAGAAGATCGGCCGTGCCTTCCAGGATCGCGACCGGATCCGCGACGGCCTCCTCGAGCCTGACCTGAGCCGCCTGAAGCTTGGCGAAGTCCAGAACGTCGTCGATGATGCGCATCAGCGCGACGGAGGACTCCTCGGCCGTCGAGATGATCCGGCGCTGTTCGTCGGAAAGACTGGTGCGGTTCAGCACTTCGAGCATACCGACCACGCCCATGAGCGGCGTGCGGATCTCGTGGCTCATGACAGCCCAGATCCGGGCGACATCGGCCGGCGCCACTGTCGCTGCGCCAGCCGCTCCGGGAGCCGTCACGTTCTTCTCCGACATGGGTACCTGACAAAACGCGTGAGGCGCAGAGCATAGGCTTCGGCGCGTACCCCGCCAAGGCTTGCGGGGACCTGATGCGGTGCTAAATTCACTCCCGCCGCAAAACAAGGATTGTCCATGCCGCGTGACATGAGCGAACAACAGCGCCCCGCGCGCAACGTGCTCGGCGGCGCGCTGCAGATGTGTTCGGTGAAGCCGATCACCGGCTTCTTCCGCGACGGCTGCTGCAACACAGGACCGAGCGATCTTGGCTCGCACACCGTTTGCGTTGTCATGACGGCCGAATTCCTGGCCTACAGCAAACGCATGGGCAACGATCTCTCTACGCCCATGCCAGAGTATGCCTTCCCGGGCCTCAATCCCGGCGATCGCTGGTGCCTGTGCGCGCCGCGCTGGCAGCAGGCGCTCGACGCCGGGCACGCGCCGAAAGTCGTGCTCACCGCCACGCACGAGGGCGCGCTCGCGCACTGCGAACTCGCGGACCTGAAAAAATACGCCGTCGATCTGATGTAAGGAGGACACCGTGAAACATCTGTCTCTGTTTCTCGCCGCTCTGCTCGCCGGATCCGCGCATGCCGGAGAAGCGCCGGATACACGCAAAGTGCTGAACACGGTGTTCCCGCGCGATGTCGAGGTCGCGCTCGCGCTCACCGGCGGCCCTGAGCATCTTCGTGCCGGGGCGACGGTCTATGCCTACGGCGCGAAAGGCTATGAGAAGGTGAGAGACGGCGCGAACGGCTTCACATGCCTCGTCAATCGCGATGGGTTCTTTTACGGCACCGACAACTTCAAACCGACCTGCTGGGATGCGGAAGGCAAGACCAGTTATGTGCCGGTGATGCTGCGCGTCGGTGAGCTGCTCGCGCAAGGCAAGACCACTGAGGAAGCGCGCGCGGAAATCGACGCCGGTTTCAAGAATGGAATGTTCAAGCGTCCTTCAAAAGGCGGCGTTGCGTATATGGCCGCTGGCGACATCAAACTGGACGCCTCCGGCAAAATGACCGCGACGGCGTTCCCGGGCCACATGATGTTCTACGCGCCCGGCGTGACGTCAGCCGATCTCGGCACGACGCCCGAAGCGCAAAAGCAAAATCCGACCCTGCCGTTCGTGTTCAACCGCGGCGCAGGCGGCGCGGAGCTCGCGTATATCATCGCGGTTCCGCATCACTAGAATGCAGTATTTCTACGATCCAATATGGAGCGGCATCGGAGCATTATTTTTCGCGGCCACTGCAATTTTCAGCATTCTCTTCAGAGACACCATTCGTAAGGAAAGAGGATTTCTGGTCCATGCACTTCTAACAACAGCCCTAGCACTCCTTGCGCTTGTATCTGCGGGAATTTGGGCGGTCGAAAAATACGAACCTCGACCGCAACTGATCGTGACTGACGACGAAATTGCCTGCAGAACGTGGGCCCATGCGATCCGTTATGACGTGATTTCGGCTATCTCATTGGAGAAGTCCGGACGAAGCCTCGCGATTTACATAACCTCCGCTTCAATACTCGACGAAGATTTTGGCAGGGCGCGCCTGACGAATGGTCAAGTCTACTGCCGCTTGAGCAGTCTTGGCACAGATGAGAACGTAATTTTTAAGGATATAGAAACGCGCTGGAAGGCGCGCCGTTCCTAGAACGGTAGCGGGACGTGTTTGTCCACGACCACGGCGAGGAACACGCCGGCCAGGTACTGCATCGAGAACAGGAAATTGCGGCGCGCGAGATCGCGGCTCGGGTCCTTCATCAGTTTCACGTTCAGCCACAGGAAGCGCGCGCCGAACGCGGTGGAGATCACACCGTACAAGAGGCCCAGTTCGCCGAACGCCACCGGCAGCATGGCCGAGATAACGAGCAGGATGGTGTTGCCGAAGATCCATTTGGCGCAGGTGGCGTCGCCCGCGATGACGGGCAGCATCGGCACGCCAGCCTTTGCATAGTCGTCCTTGATCAGGATCGCGAGCGCCCAGAAGTGCGACGGCGTCCACAGGAACAGCGTGATCGCCATCAGGGTCGGCAGCAGCCAGATGTTCGGATCGACGGCGGCCGCGCCCGCGAGCACGGCAAAACTGCCGGCGGCGCCGCCGATGATGATGTTGGTCCAGTGACGACGCTTGAGCCACACCGTGTAGACCACGCCATACACGAAGGCGCCGAGGAACAGATGCGTCGCCACGACCCAGTTGAAGGCCAGTGCCGCGAGCACGCAGCCCGTGACCAGCAGCGTGGCGGCAAACAGAAGCGCCTTGCGCGCGTCGGCCATCGTGCCGGCGGCCAGCGGACGATTTGCCGTCCGGGTCATCAGGCGGTCGATGTCGCGGTCATAGTATTGATTGAAGACGGCCGAGCCGGACGAACCGAGCACCATGGCCACGAACAGCACAACGAGCTGCCATGCATCGACATGGCTCGCCACCGCCGCATAGCCCGCCATCGCGCTGACGGCGATGAGGAAGCCAATGCGCAGCTTCATCAGCTCAATGTAACTGCGAATTTGCATAAGTAACTGATATCCCTAGTGTCCCAACCGCCAGGAAGGGATCGCTCAGCGAGGCTGGTCTACCGTTCCGGTCCGGGTTTGCCAATAAGCATTTTCCCGGCGAGAAAGATGAAGATGATACCACCGACCACGGCGATCAGCCCCCCGATGCCCATGATCGACATGGTCGCGATCTTCCAAGGACTATCAAGGCCTTGCGCGGCGCCCGGGGTCTTGCGCAGCACCCCTTCCAGACCCGCTAGATATAGACCGGTGGAGTGCAGGAACTGTCCGCCGCCGAGCAGCAGGTACATCGCCGTGCGCAGCTTCCGCCGCTTGGTGCGCCGTCCGAGCAAAGGCAGGAACAGCGCGAAATAGAGCGCCATGAAGGCCAGGGTCACGGCGATCAGCATCGCGTGATAGTGGCTGGGCGTGCGCGTGTCGATCGAGCCCTCGAAGAACCCCAGCACGCCGCCGTAGGCGAACAGGAACAGGGCCGCGATGATCGCCTTGATCTCCGGCGCGCCGCTCATCGCGTCTTTCCAACGGCGGAACAGGAGGAGCGCGACACTTCCCAACACGACCGTCGTCGGAACCGGCAGCGCATACCAATAAAGACGCGTGAACAGGTCGCGCTGCGTCGCCCCGCCCGCTTCGTGCGTCAGATACAAGAGCGGCCCCGCCGCGGCGCCCGCGACGAGCACGAGCATCATGATCTTCAGCCAGGACCCGGACAGCGGCGTCTCGCCGAGCGCGGCGCGGGCGATGAGATAGAACGAACACAGCATCAGCGCCGTGTTGGCGAACTGCAGCACATGGCCGCCGCCCCACATCAGGTATTCGTTCGCGCCCTGGCGTCCGACGTTCTCCGGCATGGTCAAACCCGCCGCGACGATACAGACCAGCGCAAGCACATATATAAGCCCCGCGGCGGCTACCGCGAAAACGGCCGCATCCGGGTTCCGTTCGCGCGCCATCAGCGCCAGCAGGCGCAGCACCGGCAGCGCGACGCAGGCGGCGAGCAAGGCGAGGCCCGCATAATAAACCGGGTGATCGAGCACCGGGATGTAGTTGTTGAGCGACGGCTCGCCCAGATCGGCGAGCACGGGAGCGAGCAACAGGAACAGGCTGAGCCACGCCCCATAAACACCGATGCGTCCGACCGCGATCGACAGAAAACCTTGCGCGGCGCGTGCGCCTTGCATTTGCGCGGTCATCAGCACCGTGAGCGCGCCGTGCACGCCCATGTACCAAATCACGAAGGCAAAAGTGACGTGCGCCACCAGGCCTTTTTGAAAGAAGCTGTCGCCGGTCCAGGTCAGGACCTTTTCGGCGCCCGGCACGCGCGACGCGGCCAGGAGCAACGCGAGCAGCCCGGCCAGCGCGAGCGCGGCCAGCGGCAGGCTCACCCACCCACGCAATTCGTACATGAACGCCGGCGTGATCTTACCGGCGAAATTACCGTCGACCGCCGTATCGACCGGCGCCGGCATCGCGCGTGCGAAGACTTCTTTCTCGTCCATCAGACCGCCGGTGGGTAAACGTGGTAAAGAATCACGTAAATCATCACGCCGGTCACGGTGACATAAAGCCAGGCGCCGATGGTCCAGCGCGCGATCGCCTTATGGCGTTCGAACGTCCCTTTCAGCGCGCGGTAAGCGGTCACGATCACCATCGGCGTGACGATGACGGCGAGCACGACGTGGCTGACCAGCAGCGCATAATAGGCCGGCTTGGTCCATCCCGTGCCGGAAAACACGAAGATCGGCGCGGTGAAGTGATACGTCAGATAACTCACCAGAAAGGCGGCCGAGACGATCAGCGCCGCGAGCATGACTTTACGGTGTACGTCGCGCTGGCCCGCGCGGATCAACGCGAATCCAACGATCAGCAAAATCGTGGACAGCGCGTTGAGCACCGCATTTACGTGAGGAAGGATGGTCGCCGTAGTCATGAATGTCGGTCTCTTTTTCGAAAAGGACGTCATCCTTGCGGCCGGCAGGCCGCGAGAATTCAGGGGTTTGTGGTTTCTGTGATCGGGAAAACCGCCCCCCTGGGTCCCCGGCGCTCGGCGCCAAGGACGACGCAAATCAGACGTTAGGGCCCGCGCACGGCCGTTTTGATGATGAAACTCACGTACATGAACACCGGCACGAGCGCCAAGGCGAAGGCGAACAGCATCAACCGCCGGCGTTTGGCCTTTTCGTTAGAATCGGCATTGTTGGAATCATGCGGCGGAACTGCGTTCACCAAAATTCTCCTGAAGCGCGCACCCAGAGTCTCGCGCCTGTCTAACCGACCGGACGGCTAAACAAAACCCTTTGATCTGTGACGGGCCGACGCCCGTATTCCGGAAAACTTCCGCACGTCGAAAGGGTTAACAACCCTTTGTGAATACGGGGCTTTACCTTTACGTGAGAGGGCCGTTCGGCTAGTCTCCGCGCGGGGCGGCACTGAAGGATTCTTTGGAACCCATTGGCGCGGCAGGGGAATTTGCAAACGCCCAAAAAATATCGGTTGAACCGCCCGGTCCGGCCCCTTAAACGGTGGCCACCCGCTGGGTTGCAATGGAGACAGAGTGTGAGTCGTGTGGCATTGGCGCTTGGCGCCGTCGTTTCGAGCATCTTTTCCATGGGGACCGCGTTTGCCGCTGAGCAAATGCCCACCCCCTCCTTCCCAACGGAGTGGCAGCTCGGCATTCAGACCCCTGCGACTCCTCAAGCCGAAATGCTCCATGATTTCCACACGCTCCTCTTGTGGATCATCACCACCATCACCGTGTTCGTCGCGATCCTGCTCCTGATCTGCATTTTCCGCTTCAACGAGAAGAGCAATCCGGTTCCGGCCAAGTGGTCGCACAACACCCTGATCGAAGTGATCTGGACGATCGTTCCGGTCTTCATCCTGGTGGGCATCGCGGTTCCGTCCTACCGCATCCTCTACTACCTCGATCACACCACCGAAGCTGAAATGACCCTCAAGATCACGGGCAATCAGTGGTTCTGGTCTTATGAATATCCGGACTCGGGCGTGTCCTTCGACGCCATCGCGGTCCCCGACGCGGAAATCGACGTGAAGGCCGGCCAGCACCGCCTGCTCGAAACCGACCGTCACGTCATCCTGCCGGTCGACACCAACATCCGCCTGCTCTTCACCGCCAACGACGTGATCCATGCTTGGACGATCCCGGCCTTCGGCGTGAAGCTCGACAACATGCCGGGCCGCGTCAACGAGACCTGGACGCGCATCACGAAGCCGGGCCGCTACTACGGCCAGTGCTCGGAACTGTGCGGCGTCGACCACTCCTTCATGCCGATCGTCGTCGATGCGGTCAGCAAGGAAGAGTATCAGCGCTGGGTTGAACAACAAAAAGCCGGCCTCACGCCCGCCACGGCGGACAGCGTGAAACTCGCTTCGGCTCAATAGAATTACGTTTCGGAGAAAGCGTCCATGAGTGCAGCTTCCCACGCCGGTCAACACCACAGCCCCGGGCACGATCACAGCCACGACCATCATCCGTCGGGCATCACCCGCTGGCTGTATTCCACCAACCACAAGGACATCGGCACGATGTACCTCGTCTTCGCGGTGATCTCCGCGTTGGTGGGCGGTGCTTTCTCGATGGCGATCCGCGCCGAATTGATGCACCCCGGCCTGCAGTTCATCACCGATAAGCACTTCTACAACGTACTCGTCACGGCGCACGCGCTGCTGATGGTGTTCTTCGTCGTGATGCCCGCCCTCATCGGCGGGTTCGGCAACTGGATGGTGCCGCTGATGATCGGCGCGCCGGACATGGCCTTCCCGCGCATGAACAACATCTCGTTCTGGCTCATGCCGCCGGCCCTCATCCTTCTGGTTCTGTCGATGGTCGCCGGTCACGGCGCGGGCACGGGCTGGACGCTTTATCCGCCGCTGTCCGGCATCTCCGGCCAGCCCGATATGAGCGTCGACTTCGCGATCCTGTCCCTCCACCTCGCCGGCGCGTCCTCGATCCTCGGCGCGACCAACCTCATCACGACCATCCTCAACATGCGCGCCCCCGGCATGACCATGCACAAGGCGCCGCTGTTCGTGTGGTCGATCCTGATCACGGCCGTGCTGCTGCTGCTCGCCGTTCCGGTCCTCGCCGGCGCGCTGACCATGCTGCTCACCGACCGTAACTTCGGCACCGCGTTCTTCGATCAACGCGGCGGCGGCGACCCGCTGCTGTGGCAGCACCTGTTCTGGTTCTTCGGCCACCCCGAAGTGTACATCATGATCCTGCCGGCCTTCGGCATCATCAGCCACATCGTGTCGACCTTCAGCCGTAAGCCGGTGTTCGGTTACCTCGGCATGGCCTACGCGATGGCCTCGATCGGTGTCGTTGGCTTCGTCGTGTGGGCGCACCACATGTACACGGTCGGCATGAACGTCAACTACCGCGCCTACTTCATCGCCGTGACCATGGCGATCGCGGTCCCGACGGGCATCAAGATCTTCTCGTGGATCGCC
Source organism: Pseudomonadota bacterium (assembly GCA_020160875.1). Taxonomy (GTDB): domain Bacteria; phylum Pseudomonadota; class Alphaproteobacteria; order Rhodospirillales; family Rhodospirillaceae; genus SHVO01. The sequence goes on along the minus strand of JAIUPE010000062.1, from coordinate 1,658 downwards.
ACCATGTGGGGCGGTTCCATCTCCTTCCGCGCGCCGATGGTGTGGGCGATCGGCTTCATCTTCCTGTTCACCGTCGGCGGCGTCACGGGCGTGGTGCTCGCCAACGCGGGCATGGATATCGTGATGCACGACACCTATTACGTCGTCGCGCACTTCCACTACGTGCTCTCGCTGGGCGCCGTGTTCGCCATCTTCGCCGGCTACTACTACTGGCACGACAAGATGACGGGCCGGGTGTTCCCGGATTGGGCCGCCCAGGTCCACTTCTGGACGACCTTCATCGGCGTGAACCTGACCTTCTTCCCGCAGCACTTCCTCGGCCTCGCGGGCATGCCGCGCCGCTACATCGACTACCCGGATGTGTTCGCCGGCTGGAACTACGTCTCGTCGATCGGCGCTTTCATCGCCGGTGGTTCGTCGATCTTCTTCCTGATCATGGCCGTGCACAGCATGTTCTTCGGCAAGAAGTCGGTCGCCAACCCGTGGGGCGAAGGCGCCACGACGTTGGAATGGACCGTGCCCTCGCCGGCGCCGTTCCACACGTTCGAGGAGCCGCCTGTGCTGGCCCGTGCGGCCGCTCATCCGGCCGAGTAGTCAGCGCAACGCACCAAGGTCTCAGGACACTTAAAGCAATGCAAAAGTCCGACCTGAAACGCCGTCATACCCGCGTCGCCGCGGCCTCCCTCCTGGGAGCCGCGGCGATGATGGGCGGTGCGTTCGCTCTGGTGCCCTATTACGACGCGTTCTGCCGTGCCATCGGCATCGGCGGCGATCCGCAGATCGCGGCGGAAAACACGACCCAGGTCATCGACCGCCCGATCACGGTGCGGTTCGACGCCAATACCGATCCCCAACTGCCGTGGAAGTTCACGCCCTCGCAGCCGTCGGTCACGACGAAGCTCGGCGAAACGGTGACCATCCACTACAAGGCGACCAACATGGGGACCGAGACAACCACCGGCACGGCGACGTTCAACGTCACCCCGGACAAGATCGGTCAGTATTTCAATAAAATCGAATGCTTCTGCTTCCAGGAGCAGATCCTCGCCCCCGGCCAGAGCGCCGAGCTGGGCGTTACCTTCTACGTGGACCCGGCGCTCGCCAGCGACGAACACACCGAGGAAGTGAAAACCATTACCCTGTCGTACACCTTCTTCCGTTCCAAAGACGGCTTCCCGGTGGAAGACAGCGCCCAATCCAAATCCGTTACGCCCGCTTCCCCGGAAGCCGGCGACGCCACCAATTAGAGGGACTTAGAGGGATCATTCCATGAGCGGACACGCCAAACATCACTTCCATATGGTGAACCCGAGCCCCTGGCCGGCGATGGGTTCCTTCTCGGCGCTGATCCTCGCCATCGGCGCGGTCCTGTTCTTCCACAAGGTGCCCGTGTTCGGCATGGAACCGGGCGTCTTCAAGCTGCTGCCGGGCTTCGTGCTCGTCCTCATGACCATGTGGATGTGGTGGCGCGACGTCATCAGCGAGTCGGTGAAGGAAAAGGCGCACACCGATGAAGTCAGCCACGGCCTGCGCATCGGCATGGTGCTGTTCATCACCTCGGAAGTGATGTTCTTCGTCGCCTTCTTCTGGGCTTTCTTCCACAACGCGCTCGGCTTCTCGACCTCGACGCTGCAGTGGCCGCCCGCCGGCATCACCCC
>JAIUPE010000061.1 GCA_020160875.1 Pseudomonadota bacterium | reverse complement strand
TCACCGAGATTTGAGGTCTGCGCCGCCTGACGCAACAAATTGTCGTACGCCGCGCTGTCGTACTTCGCGTAGTTCGACGCCGTGCTCGCGGAGTCCAGCACCGCGAGGAAGTTCGCCGCATCGTTGAAATCCGCGAGCCACGCAACGAACGCCACCTCGAACACGCCCTGCCGCAAATTGGAGAAATGCACGCGCCCTTCCGTGTTGAGCAGCGACAGCTCGACCCCGGCACGCTTCCACATCGCCGCGATCACCACCGCGATACGGCGGAGCTCCTGATTGGCCGTGTACGCGTACGTGAGCCGCAAGGGATGGCCCGGGCCGTAGCCCGCCTCGGCCAGCAGGCGCTGCGCTTCCTTGACGCGCGTCTCATACGGCGCGGCATCGAGATCGAGCACAGGCGGCGTGTAGTTCGCCGTCGCCGGAGGGACAAAAGTCGCCGTCGGCAGCGCGCCGCCGCGCACCACCTTGCTCACCAACGTATCGCGATCGACGGCGAGCGACAGCGCGCGCCTGACCCTTCTGTCGGCCAGTTTCGGGTCACGCGTGTTCAGCGCCAGATAATAGGTCAGCAGCGACGGCGTCAGCTTCGCCTCGGTTTTCATTTCCCGGATCAGCTGTTCGGTCTGCGCCGACGGGAACTCCATCACCATGTCGAAGTCGCCCGCGCGGTAGCGCGCCAGCGCCGCGTTGGTGTCGCCCGCGGGGTGATAAACCACACGCGCCAGCTTCACGTTCGCCGCGTCGCGATACCTTTCATTCTTCACCAGCGTGATGTGGCTTTGCGGCTCCCAGCCTTGCAGCGTGAAGGCGCCGTTGCCGACAATCGCGCCGGGGCGCGTCCAGCCGTCGGGATGGGTGAAGGCCTGCGGCGGCACCACCACCGCAAAGGCCGCCGCCAGCAAGGACGGCAGATACGGCACGGGCGCCTCGAGTTCGATCGCCACGGTGCCCGCCGCCGCCGTCACCCCCAGCGCCGACGGCTCCATCTTGCCCGTGTTCACGCCGCGCGCGTTCTTGATCACATACATCTGCGCGGCCGCGGGGGCGGCGGTTTTTGGATCGAGCAGCCTGCGGAACGAGGCGACGACTTGGTCAGGCGTAAGCGGCGCGCCATCCGACCACACAAGATTGGGCCGCAGGTTGAACACGTAACGCTTACTGTCCGGCGACACGGCCCAGGAATCCGCGATCCCCGGCACAGGCAATCCATTCGCATCGAACGCCAGCAGCCCTTCGAACAGATCGAGCACCAGCGCCTGTTCATACTGCGTGCTCGCTTTATGCGGATCGAGCGACCCCGGCTCGCCGCGTCCGGCGCGGTTCAGGGTTTGGGCGTGCGCCGAGGCCGCGCACAGCAGAACCGCGAACAAAAAAGCGAAAAGTCTCTTCATCTACGTCGTGTACAGCGTGAGGGGCAGCAGCGCGAGGCGGTAGCCCAGGAAAATAGAGACGGCGGCGGCGGTCAGAAGCGCCGTGCGCGCCGCATGCCCCAAGCCTCGCACATGATAGACCGGCTTTATGGCGACAAAGAGGTAGACCGCGCAGATCACCGCGATGGCGATCGCGGTCAGATCATCGGCGAAGGGCGACAGCACACCCGGTCCGCCCAGCATCTTCACGACGATCATCAGCCCGAGCGGGATACACAGCAGCACCAGCACGAACGCATAGAAGTGGAGGGCGAAAATCACATGCACGCCGATGGGCTTCGACCGTCCCATAAAGACCAGCGGCAGCAGCGCCGCGAATGGCGGGATCATCAGGCCGATCAGCGATTTCGCGTTCACGGCCGCAGCTTGGTCGAACACCGGCGCGTATTCGGCCAGCGTGCGCCCTGTCGCGGCGAGCCGCGCGTTCACCATGGCGCGCGCCCAGTCGCCGCCGTCCTGACCCGCCAGGCGCACATCCAGCCCCGCGGTCAGCAGACGCATGTCGCTGAACGACTGCATGAAGAAGAACAGGATGTTCGCCAGGATGAAGATCTGGAACGGGCCCATGAACGGCCTGCGCATGCCGCGCACGAAGGCCGCCGTCAGCGCGCCGGGGTTCGTCAGCAGCGCGCGGAAGCTGCGCGCCACCTTGCCGTCAACAGGACTGAAGGCCCGCAACATCCGCTTGGCGATGGCCGCGGCGGTGAAGTCGCGCACATCGGCGCGTCTCTCGCCGCAGGTGGAACAATACATCGCCGCGACGAAGCCGGTGCAGGACGGGCAGGTCCACGTCCCGCGCGTATCCACGTTACCCCGCCACCTGCGCGTCCAGCACCGCGAGCGCGGCGAGATTGACCAGGCCGCGCGCCGTCACCGAGTTCGTCGTGATATGCGCGGGCTTGGCGATCCCCAGGAGAATGGGTCCCACATGCAGGCCGTGGGCGAGGTTGCGCACCAGGTTGAAGCCGGTGTTCGCGGCTTCCAGCGTCGGCAGCACAAGCAGATTGGCACGGCCCTTGAGGCGCGAGTTCGGGAAGATGCGCATGCGCAGGTCCTCGTTCAGCGCCACGTTGGCCTGCATTTCGCCTTCGACTTCGAGGTCGGGTTTCTCGGCCAGAATCAGCTTCAGCGCCCGGCGCATCTTGCGCGAGGCCGCCGTCGGCCGTGCGCCGAAGTTCGACGCCGCGATCAGCGCCACTTTCGGCGCGATCCCGAAATCGCTCACCTTCTGCGCCGCGCGCAAGGTCAGGTCCGCGATGTCTTCCGCGTCCGGATCCTCGGCCACATAGGTGTCGCAGAAGAACACCGGCCCTTCGTCGAGGATGAGCAAACTGAGCGCCGTCGTCTTATGCACATCCTTCTTCATCCCGAAGATGTCGGTGAGATACCGCAGGTGCCACTGATATTCGCCGTAGGTGCCGCAGATCATGGCGTCGGCGTCGCCGCGCGCCACCATCAGCGCCGCGATCACGGTGCCGTTGGTGCGCACGATGGTGCGCGCCGTGTCGGGCGCAACGCCCTTGCGCTCCATCAGCGTATGATAGTGACGCCAGTAATCGCCGAACCGGGGATCGTCTTCTTGATTGCAGATCTCGAAGTCCTTGCCCGGAACCAGACCCAAACCCAGCCTGCGCGCGCGGTGCGAGATCACGCCGGGACGGCCGATCAGGATGGGCTTGGCGATGCCGTCATCGATCAGTTGCTTGGCGGCGAACAGGGTCCGCTCGTCTTCACCTTCGGCAAAAGCCACGCGTTTTGGATTCGAACGCGCCTTCTCGAACACCGGCTTCATCACGAAGGCGGACCGATAAACGAACTGCTCCAGACGCTCCTTATAGGCGTCGAGGTCCGCGATGGGACGTGTCGCCACGCCGGACTCCATCGCCGCCTTCGCCACCGCCGGCGCGATCTCCGACACCAGGCGCGGATCGAAGGGTTTCGGGATCAGATAATCCGGACCGAAACGCAGTTGATCGCCGCCGTACGCGGCGGACACCACGTCGCTGGACGCGCCGCGCGCGAGGCGCGCGATGGCCTGCACGCAGGCGATCTTCATTTCGTCGTTGATCGTCGTCGCGCCCACATCCATCGCGCCGCGGAAGATGTAGGGGAAACACAGGACGTTGTTCACCTGGTTCGGATAGTCGGAGCGCCCCGTCGCGATGATCGCGTCCGGCGCGGCTTCTCGGGCGAGCGCAGGCATGATCTCCGGTTCCGGATTGGCGAGCGCGAGGATGAACGGCCCTTTCGCCATGGACCGCACCATCTCCGGCGTCAGCACCTTCGGCGCCGACAGGCCCAGGAACACATCGGCGCCGATGATCGCTTCACCCAGCGTGCGCGTGTTGGTCTCGGCGGCATATTCGCGCTTCTGGTCGGTCATGTCCTCGGTGCGGCCCTTGTAGACCACGCCTTTATGATCCGAGAGGATGACGTTCTCGCGGCGAAGCCCCAGATCGACGAGCTGGTTCAGGCACGCGATGCCCGCCGCGCCGCCGCCGGTCGACACCAGCTTCACCTTCGAGATGTCCTTGCCCAGCAGCGAGAGGCCGTTGATCACGGCCGCCGCGACCACGATGGCGGTGCCGTGCTGATCGTCGTGGAAGACCGGGATCTTCATGCGCTTGCGAAGTTCGCTTTCGACGATGAAGCAGTCCGGCGCCTTGATGTCCTCGAGGTTGATGGCGCCGAAGGTGGGCTCCAGCGCGGCGATGATGTCCACCAGCTTCATCGGATCCTTCTCGGCGATCTCGATGTCGAACACGTCGATATTGGCGAACTTCTTGAAAAGGACGGCCTTGCCTTCCATCACCGGCTTCGCGGCCAGGGGGCCGATGGCGCCGAGGCCCAGCACGGCCGTGCCGTTGGTGATGACGCCGACGAGGTTCGCGCGGCCCGTGACCGTGTCGACCTCGCGCGGGTCCTCGACGATGACGTTGCAGGCCGCCGCCACGCCCGGCGAATAGGCCAGCGCCAGGTCGCGCTGATTGACCAAGGGCTTCTTGGCGACGACGGATAATTTTCCAGGTGTCGGCTCGCGGTGATACTGCAGCGCGGCTTCAGTCAGGTCGGTCTTAGGTCCCGGCGTTCCGGTATCGGGCATCTCGTCCCCCAAGGAATAATCAGCCACACTATCGCGCCGCGCCGACAATTGGAATCGTGTGGGACGCTTTTGTTTTTTGGTCATCCTGGGGGCTTGCCCCCAGGGTCCAGGGTTTTACGCTCGGTCCATGAGCGCCTTCTACGTCTACATTCTCGCCAGCCAGCGCAATGGAACGCTTTATATCGGCGTTACGAACGACCTCGTGCGACGCGTCTTCGAGCATAAGCAGAACGCCGTGCCCGGCTTTACCAAACGTTACGGCGTTCACACGCTCGTCTACTTCGAACAGTTCGACGATCCCGAGAACGCTATTCAGCGCGAAAAGGTGATGAAGTTCTGGAGACGCGGCGAGAAGATCGCGAAGATCGAGGAAACCAACCCGACCTGGCGCGACCTCTACGACGATATCGCGGCGCTTTAGCTTTTCGTTTTTTGGTCACCCTGGGCAAAGCCCAGGGTCCAGGGTTGTGAAATGCCGGCCTGCGTTTTCCGACCCTGGATCCTGGGGCTTCGCCCCAGGATGACCATAAAAACTAAGTACCTACCCCATCGCCTTCATCGCGTGCTTGGCGATCTTCGCCATCACGCTCGGCAATCCGGCGTCGCCGATGCGGTCCAAGAGGGTCCAGATCGCGCCTTCGCCCAGCTTTTTCGCCTGCGCGGCGGTGAGATCGGCCGCCATCACCGTCAGCTCCAGGTGAAAATGCGTGAAGGTATGCGTCACCAGGCCCGGCAGCGTGCGCCAGCCTTTTAAAAAGGGCAGCGCGGCGTCCGTGTCGGCTTTGCTCCATTTCTGCGCGCGCCAGTCGGTCGAGGGCACTTCCGTCATGCCGCCCAGCAGCCCCTTCGCCTCTCTCCGGCGCAGCAGCACCGCGCCGTCTTGGCGCATCATCCAGAACGCCACCCCATGACGGACAGGGACCTCCGCCTTCTTGAGCTTCGCGGGAAGCGCATCCTGGATGCCTTGCGCGCGCGCGCGGCACGCCTGCGCCCACGGACACAGCCCGCAGGCGGGCGATTTCGGCGTACACACCGTCGCGCCCAGATCCATCACCGCCTGCGCGTAATCCCCCGGGCGCGTCTCGGGCGTCAGACTCCCGGCATGGGCGACGAGCGTCGGTTTGCTCTTGGGCAAAGGTTCGATGACCGCGAACAGCCGCGCCATCACGCGCTCGACATTTCCGTCCACCACCACCGCGCGGCGGTCGAAGGCAATCGAAGCGATCGCCGCCGCCGTGTAAGGCCCGATGCCCGGCAGCGCGCGTAAGCCGTCTTCCGTGTCCGGAAACACGCCCGCATGTTCACGCGCCACCACCTGCGCGCACTTATGAAGGTTGCGCGCCCGCGCGTAATAACCGAGCCCCGCCCAAGCGGTCATCACATCCTCGAGCTTGGCGCCGGCGAGATCCGACACCGCCGGCCAGCGCGCCAGGAACGCCGTGAAATAAGGCTTCACCGCGGTGACGGTGGTTTGTTGCAGCATGATCTCGGACAGCCACACCGCGTACGGATCGGCCGTCGCGCCCGGCGGCGCGCGCCACGGCAAACGCCGCCGATGGCGGTCGTACCAGGCCAGCAGGTCGGCGGCTTTGGCGGCGCCTTTTGCGCCGGGTCCCTGCGTCTTTCGGGCAACGGAAGGGGAGGAAGGCATAACCGCACCATGAAATGATGCGCGCGACGGTTCAACCGTCTTGCTGCAGGCCCCCGCCTGGACCATGCTCGGTGGATGTCCGCCGCCCGCAAACCCCCACAGGAAGCCGACCTGCCGCCGCCGCGCATCGCGCGCGGCTTCATCACGATCGCGAGCCTGTCGGCAAAAGCCGCCAAGCCCGCGCTCGGAAAACGCGGCTTCGCCGCCGCCGAAATCCTCACCCATTGGCCCACCATCGTCGGCCCCGAGCTCGCGGCTTTCGCCTGCCCCATCGAGATCAAATTCCCGCGCGGCAAGAATGCGGGCGCGGTGCTTCACTTGCGCATCGCCAACGGCGCCGCGGCGACGCTGCTGCATCTGAAGACCCCCACCATTCTCGCGCGCGTGAACGGCTTCATGGGGTACGGCGCGGTCGCCTCCTTGCAGGTCGCGCAAGGGCCGCTCCCGAAGCGCCGCCCGGCGCCGGCGGCCGTCACGCCCAGCGAAACGCCCACAACATTGGACGGCGCCCTGGCGAAATTGCGCGCGGCGGTGGAACTGCGGACGCGGACCAGGCGTTAGAGAAAGGCGCATATTCCGGAAAGGGCGGGCGGTTCCCCGATAAGAACATGCCCAAATAAGAACATATCGAAATGAGAATATGCCCAAAATAAAAGACCGGCCCGCGCGCCGCGCGTTCAGTCGGGCCGGGATGAACGATAGAGGGACAGGGATACTTTCGATGATCAAACCGCCGATGCGCGTGATGACCAGCCCGTCGCTGCGCGCCACCTGCGCCGTCTTGATGGGCGCGCTGTTTGCCGCAACGCCGGCCCGGGCGCAGAGCTTCAGACTCAACGAATTCGCGACCGGCATGACCGACACCCTCCAGTCGGCCATCGACCTCCTGCCGCAAAGCATCACCAACATCAGGCTCGGGGTCGGCCCGTCGATCTCACCGCACTACGAAGGCGACAACAAGTACAAGGTCAACGTGATCCCGGCGGTCTCGCTGCGCTGGCGCGATCTCGTCGAAGTGAACAACAACGAAGTGCGGATTATCGCCTTCAACAAGCTGTTCAACGCCGATGGCGGCAACGTCGCCGGCGGCAATCTGCGCTTCGGCCCCACGGTCTCGGTGGACTTCGGCCGCGACGAGGACAGAAGCCCCGACCTCCGCGGCCTCGGCGACGTCGATACAAGCCTCGAGGTCGGCGCCTTCGTCGCCTACACCGAGGGGCACATGCGTCTTCGCGCGCGCGCGCGTCACGACATCATCGACGGGCACGGCGGCGGGACCTTGCGCCTCGACGCCGCCTATACCGTCTTCCAGGCCGCGCCCGTGGCCCTTGGGGTCAACGTCTCGTCCACCTGGGCGACGGGCAATTACATGCGCTCGTACTTTGGGGTTTCGCCGCCGCAGTCCGCCGCGTCGGGCCTGCCGGCCTTCGCCCCGGGTTCGGGCTTCAAGGATGTCGGCGCCGAAGTGAACGCCAACTACATCTTTGCTTCCCAGTGGGCCGTCGTCGCCAACGCCGGTTATAAGCGCCTCATCGGCGACGCGGCCGGCAGCCCGCTCGTTCGCCAGCGCGGTTCGGCCAACCAGTTCACCCTCCAGACGTTCCTGGTCTACTCGTTCTAGACACCGCGCGATCTTGTTTACCCCTTCTAAATCGGCTCATTGTAACCCCGTCCAACGCGCGCGAACCGGCGGCCTGCCCTACATTCGCCCGATTCAAAGCGCAGACCATGGGGCGATAAAGGGGCGGTCTCGCTTTTGGACCGCGAGCGGCGAGAGCCGGTGAACCGGAGAACCGGGTCGGCTTTGCGCCGTGGGATGTACGTGTGATGCGACGGGCTTCGAAGACGCTATACGCTGCGGGAGTGGCCGCGCTCATGCTGGGCGGGCTCATGAGCGCGTCGTCATTTGCGCCCGCGTTCGCACAAGACGCTCTCACCCCCGAAGCCATGACAAAAGACCAGCCGCCCGCGCAGTGCATCTTCTTCTCGCGCCTCTACGACTGGACCCCGATCAACAACACCAATCTCATCCTCTGGGCCTCGCGCACGCAGTCCTATCATGTGCAGCTCACGCCACCCTGCCAGGGCCTGAGATTTGCCACGGGCGTTGGCTTCTTCTCGCGCTCGGGCTCCGCCCGCCGCCTCTGCACCTTGGATTCCGTGATCGTCGACAACGGCCCCGGTATCCCCGAACGCTGCCAGATCCAGGAAATGATCGAACTGGACGACGCCGCGCTGAAGGCGTTGCTGGCGCAAGCCCCCGGCCGCCCGGAGGGGCGGCCTTAGAAATCGCGCAAGAGATATCGCGCGAGGGCCGGTCAAGGGTCGGTCCGGAAGACGGGACGGCCGCGCGCGGGAGCCGGGGCCACCGATCACCCCAACTTTCGCGGGGGGTGACAACGCCCCCTGCGGCACACCCGCTCCAAGCCTCCACCGTGACACACGAAAAACCTGCCTCCGCGCCGCCGCAATAATGAGGGTAAAATCCCGAGTCTCGCGGCGGCCCCGTCTGTCCCCCGTCCGAGGCGCTGTGGATGGTTTTTAAAAAAGAGCGATGGTCCTTGGGCTTAGGGCTGTGGGTCTTAAATTTTCCACAAATAGTGTCGTACTTGGTATTCAACCCCATCATGTTGTGAGGGAGGTCTAAAGTGACCGTTTCACGTTCTATCGCCCTGATGTTCGCGCCCCTGATTGTGGGTGGTGTGATCAGCGGGGCCGGAGTCGCGGCCTCTGCGGCCGACTCCAAGCCCGCCGCGCCCGCGGCCGCCCCGGCGAAAGCCGGCGAACCGGTCTATCGGGAGTTCATTCAGGGCAACCCGAAGTCGAAGGTCACGGTGATCGAGTACGCCTCGCTCACCTGCGGTCACTGCAAGGCGTTCCAGGATGACATCTACCCCGAGCTGAAGAAGGCCTACATCGACACCGGCAAGATCCGGTTCGTGTACCGCGACTTCCCCTTGGACGGCCTCGCCGCCGGCGGCGCGCTGCTCGCGCGCTGCGCGCCGGGCGATAAGGGCAAGATCCTCATCGATCTCATGTTCAAGAACCAGGCCGAGTGGGTCCGCTCGCCGAGCCCGCTGGAGCCGCTCAAAGGCTACGCGCAGCTCGCCGGCATGGACAACGCGGCGGTCGAAGCGTGCCTGAAGAACGAAGGCATCATGAACAAGATCCGCGAAGTCCAGGAAACCGCCAGCAATCAGTACAAGGTCCAGTCGACGCCGACCTTCTTCATCAATGAAGAAAAACTGGAAGGCGCGCAGCCGTTCGAGGTCATGTCGAAGGCCATCGACAAGGCCATCGCTGACGCCAAATAGCGATTGAGACACCGGCGGCGCCCCTCTTGATCAATCAGGACGGGCGCCGCCGGTGAATGTTCTTAGGACCGCGCGCGGGGCGCGGATGTTTCGAGAGGGGCGACCTTGGTCACGTTCACTAAACTCCGGCTTTCCGGTTTCAAGTCTTTCGTCGACGCAACCGAGCTTCACATCGAGCCCGGGTTAACGGGAATCGTGGGCCCCAACGGCTGCGGCAAGTCCAACCTCGTCGAAGCCCTGAAGTGGGTGATGGGCGAGACCTCCGCCAAGCAGATGCGCGGCGGCGACATGGATGAGGTCATCTTCGGCGGCACCCGCGACAGACCCGCCCGCAACATCGCCGAAGTGTCGTTGCAGCTCGACAACAGCCAGCGCCGCGCCACCTCGCAGTTCAACGAAGCCGACGAGCTCGAAGTCGCGCGCCGGATCGAACGTGAGAAAGGGTCCAACTACCGCGTCAACGGCCGCGACGTGCGCGCCAAGGACGTGCAGCTCCTGTTCGCCGACATCGCCACCGGCGCCCGCTCCACCGCCATCGTCAGCCAGGGGCGCATTGGGCAAATCATCCAGGGCAAGCCGGCCCAGCGCCGTCACTTGCTCGAAGAAGCCGCCGGCATCACCGGCCTTCACACCCGCCGCCATGAAGCCGAACTGCGCCTGAAAGCCGCCGAAACCAACCTCGCGCGCCTGAACGACGTCATCACCGCCCTCGAAGCCCAGCTCGAAGGCCTCAAGAAGCAGGCGCGCCAGGCCGCGCGCTACCGCACCATCTCCGACAGCATCCGCACGGCGGAAGCGCTCGTCCTCACCATCCGGCGTGAAGAAGCCATCACCCTTCTCGCCAAGGCCCGTGAAGGCCTTGAACACACGGAAAATCAGGTCAACGAACTCACCGGCATCGCCGCCCACGCCGCCACCGTGCAGGCCGAAGCCGCGAGCGCCATGCCCGCGCTGCGCCGCACCGAAGCCGAAGCCGCCGCGCGCCTCCAGCACCTCGTCATCACCCGCGACAAGTTGGACGAAGAACTCGCCCGCATCGCCCGCGCCCGCGAAGCGGCGGAAATGCGCATCGCGCACATTAAAGAAGACTTGAACCGCGAAGCCGCGCGTCTCGCCGACGCCGACGCCGCGCTGACGCGCATCTCGGACGAGCAGCAGGAAATCAACGAAGCCATCGCCGCGCAGGAAGAAGAACGCGAGACGACCCGCGTTGCTTTAGTGAACGCCGCGAAGGCCGTGGAAGTCGTGGAAGAGGAACTCACCCTCCTCCAGAAGCGCCTGTCCGAGGCCGATGTCGCGCGCGCCGCCGCCCGCCAGCAGCTCAACGAAGGCGAAATGCGCCGCCAGCGCGCCGAACGCCGCCTCGCCGACGTCATGCAGCTGCTCGAAGCCGCGCAGGCGCAAGCATTGCCGCAGGAGCAGATCGACGCCGAGGAAGCGCGCTACAGCGAAGCCGAGAACGCCGCCGCCGAAGCCCGCGCCGCCTGGGAAGAAGCCGAACGTCAGCGCTCCGAGACGCAAGCGGCCTACGAAGCCGCGCGCAACGCGCTCCATGCCCGCAACGCCGAGCACAGCAAGCTCACCGCCGAAGCCTCGGCCCTCGAAGACCTGCTCGCCGAACCGCAGACCGGCGGCGATTGGAGCCCGATCATCGACAGCGTCGCCGTCGAATCCGGCTTCGAAGCCGCCCTCGGCGCCGCGCTCGGTGACGATCTCTCCGCCGCCGGCGACGATGTGTCGCCGAAGCGCTGGATGGAACTGCCGGCCTTCACCGAGAACCATCCGCTCCCGGACGGCGTGCGCTCGCTCGCCGATGTCGTGAAAGCCGGTGGCCGTCTCGCCCGCCGCCTGTCGCAGGTCGGCATCGTCGACGACGCGGACACGGGGACCTTGCTTCAGGATCAATTGAAGCCCGGCCAGCGCCTCGTCACCGCCGCGGGCGATCTCTTCCGCTGGGACGGTTACGTCGCCGTGGCAGGCGCGCCGTCCGCCGCCGCCACGCGCCTCAAGCAGCGCAACCGCCTGAATGAACTTCAGGCCGCGATCGAAGGCTCCAGCGCCGTTCTCGCCGAGGCCGAAGCCGCGGCGGAACAGGCGAAAGACGCCATCGGCACCGCGCAGAGCACCGAGCAGAGCACCCGTCAGGCCGTGCGCAGCGCCGAAGACGTGCGCAACAAGGCGCGCGATTCCGTCGGCGAACTTCGTCAGAAGGCCGCCGCTGTTCAAAACCGTATCAATGCGCTCGACGAGAACCGCGCGCAGCTCACGGCCGAGCAGGAAGAAGCCGCCGCCCACGTCGCCGGCGCGCAGGAACGCCTCAACGAACTCGGCGACGGCGCGGAACTGCGCGCCGAAGCCGAAGGCAAGGCCTCGGGTTTGGGTCAGCTGCGTCAGCAACTGATGGAAGTCCGCGCCGAGTACGACAGCCTCCACCGTCAGGCCGAAGAACGCGCCCGCCGCCTGCAAGTGCTGGCCTCCGAAGCCGACTCCTGGACCCAGCGCAAGAACCAGGGCATCGAACAGGATCAGGTGCTGCGTGAGCGTCTGGTCTCTGAGGAAGAAGAACTCGCCGTCCTCGCCGCGCGCCCGGAAGAGATCGCCGAACAGCGCAACGCCCTCATGGACCAGTTGCAGATCGCCGAAGCCCAGCGCCGCGAAGCCGCCGACGCCCTGCAAGTGGGCGAAAGCAATCTCGGCACCGCCGACCGCACCTTGAAGGACGCCGAACACGCCCTCTCCGCCGCCCGTGAAGAACGCGTGCGCCGCGAAGGCGCCGTGCTTCAGGGCGAACAGACCCTGGAAGTGGTCGACGCCACCATCCGCGAGAAGATCCAGTGCGAGCCGGAAGAAGTGCGCAACCACACCAAGCTCGACGAAGGCGAAGAAGCGCCGACCCTCGAACAAGGTGAGAAGCGCCTGCAGCGCCTCCTCTCGGAACGCGAAAACCTGGGCGCCATCAACCTGCGCGCCGAACAGGAAAGCGAAGAGCTGACCGCGCAGATCCAGGGCCTCGTCACCGAACGCGACGACCTCGTGCAGGCCATCGCTCGTTTGAGAGAAGGCATCGCGACCCTGAACAAAGAAGGCCGCGACCGTCTCACCAAGGCGTTCAAGGAAGTCGACGGCCACTTCCGCAATCTGTTCACTAAACTCTTCGGCGGCGGCCGCGCGCATCTCGAGCTCACCGAAGCCGAAGATCCGCTCGAGGCCGGCCTCGAAATCATGGCCAGCCCGCCGGGCAAGCGTCTCGGCAACCTCGGCCTGATGTCGGGGGGCGAGCAAACACTTACCGCTATTGCTCTCCTCTTCGCGGTCTTCATGACCAACCCGGCCCCGATCTGCGTGCTGGACGAAGCGGACGCGCCGCTCGACGACGCCAACGTCGACCGCTTCTGCACGCTGCTCTCGGAGATTATCAAGATCACCGAAACCCGCGTGCTGGTCGTCACCCACCACCGTATGACCATGGCCCGCATGGATCGCCTGTTCGGCGTCACCATGGCCGAGCGCGGGGTCTCAAGGCTGGTGTCGGTCGACCTGAAAGCCGCGGCGGACATGGTGGATACGCCGGTGGCGGCGTAACCGCTTGTTTGCCGACAACCTGCTTTTCCGTCGGTGATACCGCGTCTGATGTAACTTACTTTGGTCGAGGGCTACTATTTGACTGAAGACACGTTGACATTCGATGCCGCGGCCATCACCTCCGCGTCGCAGGACAAATTAAACCGCGGAACCTTTTCGCGGCACATAGCTCGAGTTATTAGATCTGCGCCTACCGACCGCAGTTTAGTGATTTCCCTAGACGCGGCGTGGGGATACGGCAAAACATCCATAAAGAATATGATGCTCGAAGAACTTCGAGCACATCCCGAGGATGAGCAACCGCTCGTAATAGAATTTCGCCCGTGGCGCTGGTCCGACCCAGACCGTGTTAGCCGTGTTTTCTTTCACGAGATTCAAACTGCCATTCTTCGCGCCTCAAAGTGGCGCCAAAAATTTCGACGTCTAGCCTACTGGCATACCTACACCTCTCGCCTCATCGATTCGCCAAGTTCGCTAGGGGACTTGGTACTCAAGGCATTCGCAGGGGCAAGCGCGTTAGGTCTAATTTCCGCAAAATTCTTGGATGTCGTCACAGGTTGGCTCGCAGACTCTGCTGCCGTGATCGGCGCTATTCTTTTATTCGTAACTTTTGCTGGCGATATCGCGAAGAAGCTCCTCGGCTTCGTCGAACTCGATAAGAAAACGACAGAAGAACTTAAAGAGATAGTTGCAGGTGAATTACGAAAACTCGACCGCGCCATACTTGTTGTAGTCGACGACATTGATCGATCAACAGATGAGGAAATCCAGACGATCATTCAGCACGTAAAGTGCAACGTAGATTTCCCACGCCTGATCTATTTTCTCTTACTTGACCAGCACATTGTTCAAAAAGCCTTGCAATCTCAAGTAGGGGGTGCCGGAAAAAAGTATCTCGAGAAAGTCATCGAGATATCACTGACACTTCCTCGCGCGGAGGACTCCAAGATCGAAAAGGTCTTGGTTGATGGTCTAAATGCTATTCTCGGGTCTTTTGCGGAACGCGAGCACGGGTTCGACGACCAGCGGTGGTCGGGCTTTTTACTCGACGGCGTGCACCCGTTTCTCAGAAACCTCCGCGATGTAAATCGCTTTTTGGGAAACTTGGCGCTCTGGATTGGCTCGTTCAAGACGAGGCATACCCTCGAAGTTAACCCGATAGACTTGATCGGCTTGCAAGTTCTTCGGTTATTTGAGCCAGCAGTTTTTAACGCGTTAGCGGACAATAAAAGCTTGCTGATTGGCGCTCGACGAAACACGACCCGACCTGAGCGTTTGAAAGGCCAGTTGGATGGCCTCCTAGGATTAACAGAGCAAGAAACCCGTTCGGCAACGACGAATTTATTGCGATTGCTGTTTCCGATGAGCGATCACTATCTCGAAGGAATTGTAGGGCCACATGAAATTGACACTCAGTGGGTTATCGATCGTCGCGTTTGCGCCCCAGAATACTTCGATAGATATTTCCTTTTTGCCGTGCCCGCGAACGAAATCTCGCGACACGAATTCTCGAATTTACTCGGCAACATCTCGAACCGAGACGCCCTAGAGTATCACTTCCAAGAATTGAAGGAACGTAAGCTACTAGGCGCGGCTCTGCGGCTATTAGATTACGAAAAAGAGCAAATACCTTTTCAGCATGCATCGCAGTTTTTGCCTGCCATTTTCGATCTTGGTGAAGAGCTAAATGGCAGCACGTTCGTACAGTTCGGCCTCAACGACTATGTTTACTCATGGCGAATTCCCTACTGGTATTTAAGAACGGAAAGCGATCTTGAGAAGCGAGACCTCGCTTTTGTACAGGCCATTCAGTCTTCAAAAGGCCTCTCCGTTCCGGCATCCCTTTTGGCGCTGGAACAAAAAGCCAGGAAGGGTGACAGCACAGGTCAGCTAGAGTCTTATCTGAGTGACGCCGGATTCCACGAAGCAACAAATGCCTGGCTCGAAAAAATACGCGAATCCGCAAGCGATGGGACCTTAATTAGAAACGAAAATTTGGCGCACCTGTGGTGGCGTTGGCATGAGTTCGCTACTTCTGAAGATCCGGTAACTTGGCTTAATTTTGCTTCGAAGCAGCAGGCTCTTACCGTCGATTTAATTACCGGTTTTGCAAGCGAGTCGATCATCTCAAGCGCGAAAGGCTCGTACCGCAAGTGGCGCTTTGATCTCGACTCTATAGCTGCATTTATCGATATCGAGACGCTCTCGGCCTCGGCGCTGTCGCTTGACGTCGACTCCTTGCCCTTCCAAAAAAAGGAATCTGTTGTTGCCTTCAATCGCGCCGTGGAACGCCGGACGCTAGGACGACCGACACCTGATTTCGAGGATGCTTGAATGTCGCAAGCCCATTCTCTTCTACTAAGATGAATGAAACACTCGCATGTTGCCCCGGAAGACAAACGTGCGACTTCTCTTTCTGATGCTAGCGGCACTACTGCCCTCGCTCGCCCACGCCGCCGCGCAAACCGCCACCATCAACGGCGCGCAAATCTCCTACGAAATCTGCGGCGACGAAAAAGCGCAAGGCGTCGTTCTCCTTCACGACGGCCTCGCCAATTCCGCGCTGTGGGACGGCGTGTGGCCCGCGCTCTGCAAGCAGTACCGCGTCGTGCGCTACGACCGGCGCGGCTACGGCAAGTCGCCGCCCGCCAAGGACATGCACGCGCCCACCGACGATCTCTACGGCGTCATGAAGCTCGTGGGGCTCGATCACGCCCACATCATCGGCTCCTCCGCCGGCGCGGGGCTCGCGGTCGACTTCGTGTTCGATCAACCGGAAGCCATCGACAAGCTCGTGCTCGTCGCGCCGTCCGTCAGCGGCTATCAGCCGACCGCGCCTTTCGTCGCGCGCCTGCGCCGCATCGAGGAGGTCGTGGTGACGGGCGATATGGACAGGATCGTCGAGGTCATCACCACCGATCCCGCCATCATCTGGCCCGGCAACGACGCGGCGCGCAAAAAACTCGAAGCGATCCTGCGCGCGAACCCGCACGATCTCGGCGCGCATCCCCGTCAAAGACGTCCCTTCAACATGGCGCTGCGCCTTCCGGAGGTGTACGCGCCCGCCCTCGTCATCGTCGGCGCCAGCGACGATCCCTACAACTAAGCCGTCGCCGCTTCGGTGACGCAGCGCCTGCGCGCGGCCCGCGGGATCCACGCCGGGCAAGGAGGAGGCCGGCGGCGCGCCGCCCAGCGTGCGTCCGAGCGCGGCGAATCCGGAATCGGTGGCCGCCGATGGCGCGGGCGCGGCGGTTCCGTCGCCATCCGGCAGCGCCACTTGAAGCGTGCGCGTCTGCGGCGGATAGCAGATGCCGATGTCGGCGCAGCCCTGGTACCTCACGGTCAGCGTCACCTGGCGCGCATCCGCGGCGGCGCGGCCGGGCAGCACGGCGATGAGGTGTCCGCGGTAGGTCTCGACGTCGCCGAAGAATTCGTCGGTGTGCTTCTTGCCCGCGGGCAACTGCAGCGCGCCGGGCGCGAACGCCACGTCGGGCCGCACGTCGATGCGGTGCCGGTAGAGGTAATAAGTGTCGGCGATCGCCCAGTCGACCTCGATGCGGTCGTGCGCGACGGCGCGCGCGCTCAGCGCGAACGCCTGGTCGACCGGCAGCAGGTCGCTCTCGTCGACGGCCGCCTGCGCGGCCACGGAGGCGGCGCACAGGGCGAGCGCGGCGAGGCAATGGCGCAGCCAGCGGGGACGGGTCACTCGGGGGCTCCGGGTCGGGTTTCCGCGGCGATCCAGGCCAGATAGGCCGGCAGTCCGCCAGCGGCTTCGACCGCGACCACTTCCGGGAGTTCGTAGGGATGCAGCGCGACGATGCGCTCGCCCAGCGCGGCCAGCCGTTCGCGCGTGGTCTTGGCCAGCAGCAGGGTTTCGCCGGCGCGCTCGACGGCGCCCTGCCAGCGGTAGATCGAGATGACCGCAGGCAGCACGTTGACGCAGGCCGCCAGGCGCTCGTCGACCAGCGCGTTGGCGATGCGCTCGGCGACCTCGGCGTCGGGGCAGGTGCAGAAGCAGATCAGGGCGGTCACGACGACGGGCGGCGGGCGGGGCGGTACAGGGTAGCCGAGCGTGGACGCTGCGCCGCGCGGAACACTGCGTCGCGGATGGCGTGACGGCCGGGTTCAGACACTTATTGAACCGGCCAGTATGATTATCCCCCCTCGATTCGCCCGGCCCCCCACGTGCGATCTTCCCGCCTGCTGGTTCCCCTGCTGCTGTCCTGCCTGCTGGCCGTCGCCGTGCCTGCGCACGCGCAATCCTTCGAGGTCGGCGCCGGCATGTCCTTCACCCGCGGCAACGAGGACACGCCGGTGGTGTCGGTGGCGTGGCTGCCGGCCTGGCGCGAGTTCAAGGGCGGCATGCTGCACTGGGACGTCGGCGCGCTGCACCTGCGCGGGCGCAGTGGTTCGGCCTACGACAACGACGACGACGTCACCGTCTTCCACGGCGGCCTGCGCTACGAACGGCCGAGCGGCCTGGTGGCGGGCTTCGGCGTCGGCGTGCAGCGCGGCGAAACCGAGGCGCTGTCGGGCGACCCGCAGTTCGTGAGCAGCGTGGGCTGGCGCTGGAACCGCTTCTCGCTGCTGGCGCGGCACATCTCCAACGCCAGCCTGCACCAGCCCAACGACGGCGAGACGATGCTGCAGGCGACTTGGCGGTTCTAGAGTCATTTCGCGGTCGGTGACTCCGGGCTTTCGTGTGTTGTTTCGATCGAAGCTTTTTTGTCATTTCGACCGATGGGAGAAATCCAGGCGTGTCGAAGTGACACGCGGTCGATGCTTCCGGGGCGCGTTGAGGCATCTGGAGCAGATTTCTCCCTTCGGTCGAAATGACAGGGCGGATAGGGACACGCTTGCCGCAAGCGCAGCGAGTGAATGATTCAGCCGCGCGGCATGCCGATGCGCTCAGTCGCCCGAATCCGCATACCGGCGCGGCACGCGCTTGAGTCCGGTCAGCAACCGATACGGGCTGTTGCCGCTGCGCGCGGCGACGTCCGCGACCGGCAGCTCCGATCCCCACAGTTCGACGCGACTGCCCAGCCCGGCGTCGGGGTGGTCGGTGAGGTCGATGGTGAGCATGTCCATCGACACGCGCCCGATCAGTTCCCCCGGGCGGCCGTCGATCATCACCGGCGTGCCCGAAGTGGCGTACTGCGGATATCCGTCGGCATAGCCGGCGGCGACCACGCCCACGCGCGTCGGGCGGGTGGTGATGAAGGTGCCGGCGTAGCCGATGGGTTCGCCCTCGGCGAGGTCGCGCACCGCGATCACCTTCGATTCCAGCGTCATCACCGCGCGCAGCGCGGCGGCTTCCGCGCGCGGCGCGTCGAGCATGTGCGAGCCGTACAGCATCAGTCCCGGCCGCACCCATTCGCGGCGCGTGCGCGGCCAGGCCATCAGCGCCGCGGAGTTGGCGATGCTGGCCGGCGTGCCCGCGGGCAGTTGCGCGAGGGCGTGGTCGAATGCGGCCAGCTGTTCGGGCGTGCTGGCGTGCGAGAGTTCGTCGGCGCGCGAGAAATGGCTCATCGCGACCATGCGTTCGACCCACGGCAGCGCGGCCAGCCGGCGCCAGGCGTGGGCGTATTCGCCCGGCGACAGGCCGAGCCGGTGCATGCCCGAATCGAGCTTCACCCACACCTGCCAGGGCCGCGTCGCGCGATGGCGCTCCAGCGCCTCGACCTGCCACGGCGAGGCGACCACCGTCCACAGGTCATGGCGTTCGATCAGCGCCAGTTCGCCTGCGTCGAAGAAGCCTTCCAGCAGCACGATGGGCGCGCGCACGCCGGCTTCGCGCAGTTCCAGCGCCTCCTCGATGCAGGCCACGCCGAAACCGTCGGCCTCGCCGTCCAGCGCGCGCGCGCAGGCGACGGCGCCGTGGCCATAGGCATCGGCCTTGACCACGGCCAGCGCCTTGCCGCCGCCGAGCGCGCGCGCATGGCGATAGTTGTGGCGCAGGGCGTCGAGGTCGATGGTGGCGCGCGAGGGACGCATCAGCGCAGCCCGGTCGGCGCGACGGGCCAGGGCCGGCCGTAGCGGGAGATGTCGAGACCTTCGCTGTCGATCGCCGGCGCGCGGCCATCGACCAGGTCGGCGAGGTAGCGCGCCGAGCCGCAGGCCATGGTCCAGCCGAGCGTGCCGTGGCCGGTGTTGAGCCAGAGGTTCGAGTACTTCGTCGCGCCGATCACCGGCGGGCCGTCGGGCGTGGACGGGCGCAGGCCGGTCCAGAACACGGCGTTGGCGAGGTCGCCGCCGTCGGGATACAGGCTGCGCACCACCAGTTCGAGGGTTTCGCGGCGGCGCTGCGGCAGCGACAGGTCGTAGCCGGAGACCTCGGCCATGCCGCCGACGCGGATGCGCCGGTCGAAGCGGGTGATCGCGACCTTGTAGCTTTCGTCGAGCACCGTCGAGAACGGCGCCATCTCCGGGCGCGTGATCGGGATCGTCAGCGAGTAGCCCTTGAGCGGGTACACCGGCAGGCGGATGCCGATCGGCGCCAGCAGCTTCGGCGACCAGCTGCCGAGCGCGAGCACGTAGCGGTCGGCGGTCTCGACGCGGCCATCGATGCGCACGCCGGACAGGCGGTCGCCGTCGGCCTGCAGCGCCTCGATCGTGCGGCCGTAGCGGAACTCCACGCCCGCGACCGCGGCCATCGCCGCCAGCCGGGTGGTGAACAGGTGGCAGTCGCCGGTCTCGTCGCCGGGCAGGCGCAGTGCGCCGGCGAGGGTGCCGGCGACGTTCGCCAGCGCCGGTTCGACGCGGACGATGCCGTCGCGGTCGAGCAGTTCGTAGGGCACGCCGTAGTCGCGCAGGATCGCGATGTCCTTGCCGGCGCCGTCGAGCTGGGCCTGGGTGCGGAACAGCTGCGTGGTGCCGAGCGTGCGCTGTTCGTAGGCGATGCCCGTATCGCGGCGCAGCTCTTCCAGGCAGTCGCGGCTGTATTCGGCCAGGCGCACCATCCGCGCCTTGCTGATCGCATAGCGGTGGTGGGTGCAGTTGCGCAGCATCGCCCACAGCCAGCGGTACTGGTCCGGGTCGGCAGTGGGCTTGATCGCCAGCGGCGCATGCCGCGACAGCAGCCATTTCACCGCCTTCAGCGGGATGCCCGGGGCCGGCCACGGCGAGGCGTAGCCGGGCGAGACCTGGCCGGCATTGCCGAAGCTGGTTTCCATCGCGGCACCGGCCTCGCGGTCGACCACCACCACGTCATGGCCCTGCCGGCGCAGGTACCACGCGCTGGTCACGCCGATCACGCCGGAACCCAGGATCAGGATGCGCATCGCGGTGGCCTCGACGGAAGACGAGTGGATGGGGCGGGACATCGACCAGTATAGAAAGACGAATCCAGTGGAATTTGCCGTTTATCCATATGAAGGCAGGTAATCTTGCCAGGATTTCGACCTCCGGCAGGGCCATGAAGACCAGGGAACTCGACCGCATCGACCGCCGCATCCTGCGCATCCTGCAGCAGGAGGGCCGGATCCCCTTCACCGAACTGGGCGAGCGCGTCGGCCTGTCGACCACGCCGTGCACCGAGCGCGTGCGCAGGCTCGAACGCGACGGCGTGATCACCGGCTACCACGCCCGGCTGGCGCCGGCGGCGGTAAAGGCCGGGCTGCTGGTGTTCGTCGAGATCAGCCTGGCCTACAAGTCCGGCGACATCTTCGAGGAGTTCCGCCGGGCCGCGCTCAAGCTGCCCAACGTGCTGGAGTGCCACCTGGTCTCGGGCGACTTCG
>JAIUPE010000060.1 GCA_020160875.1 Pseudomonadota bacterium | reverse complement strand
GCGGCGCCGTATCCGCGGTCGCCTGCAACGGGCGCCGCTATGGCGGACCTTTTGTCGCCGCGTCACGCGCCAATCTCGCCGACGATAGTTTCCAGGTGGTGCTCATGAAGGGCCGCGGCTGGTTCAGCGTCGCGCGTTATGGGGCCGCGCTGATCTTCGGCAAGGTCGGCGTCTGGTCCGACGTTGAGATCGTCACGGGGCGCGACGTGGTCATTAGCGGCGCCAGCGGCCAAAAGGTGCAGGCCGACGGCGATATCATCGCCGCCTTGCCTGTGCGCATCGAGATTGACCCCGAACCTGTACGGCTCGCGTTTCCGCTATGACGCCGATTTAAGAGGCGAGCACGAAGCGCGTGACCTCGTCGGTCCAGCACTTCTCCAGCGTCTGTGCTGCCGTCTCCTCGTCCAGCACCGCCAGCCGGAACTCCAACGGTACACGCAGGTCCACCATCTTGCCGCCGATCTTGAACGGTTGGGCGAGGGTGGCCGCGATGCGGGCCGCGGCGTTGCGGGCATCGGTTTCACCGGCGAAGTCCGTCAGGATCACGCCGTACTGATCGTCGTGCAGATGGGCCAGCACATCGCTGCCGCGCAAGCATTGACGCATACGCTGCGCCGCCTGACGCGCGACGCTCGGCTTTTCTTCGCGGGCGATCTTCATCACCGACGCCGACAGTGCCCCTAGACCGAACACCATGATCGCGGTTTCCTTCCCCGTACGTCTTTTGCGGGCCTGCTCCTGGCCCGCGTATTCGAGGAACACGCGGCGCGTCGGCAGGTTCGTGGTCAGGTCGTGCGAGGCGCTCACCTTGCCGTAATCCTGCAGCATGCTGGCCAAGCGGTTCGCCAGCGTCCGCATCATGTTGCCGGCGATAGCGCTGTTCTCCTCCACCAGACGCAGGAACACATCGGAGGCGATCACCACCATGCGCGCATTCGACCGCGCGCGGATGCTGGTGGTGCGCGGTACTTTTGACAGCAGCGCCATCTCGCCGAACACCTGGTTCGCGCCCAGCACCGCCAGCACGCGCGGTCCGCTCATGGATTCCAGCACGACCTCGACCTCGCCCTCGATGATCACATAAGCGTTGTCGCCGCGCTCGCCTTGGCGGAACACGTATTGGCCTTCGTCGAAGGTGGCATGATCGCTGGTGAAGGCGAGCAGCTTGAGTTTGGATCGGTCGATACCCGCGAATAGCGGGATGCGTTGGAAGATGGCCACGACGTCATCGAGGCCCACTTCCGTCGCGCTCGGTCCGCTCTCGCCCAGGACCTCGATCGCTGCGCGTTCTTCCGCGGAGATCACCTTGCCGCGCTCCATGCGGAACACATGTTCGAACAGGCCCGCGCGCCGGTCGGTGGGCTCGACAAGAATCAAGGAACGGCCCTCGAACGCGCTCTTGATGCGCGTGAAGATGATATCCTGTTCCGCGGGGTCGATGCCGGCGAAAGGATCGTTGAGAATGAGGATGTCGGGGCGCTTCAGGATCACGCGCGCCAGCGCGAGTTTCTGGCGCTGCTGCACCGAAAGACGCGCTGCGCCGACGCCGATGTCGATGCCGAGCCCCACCGCGATCACGTCGCCGCGCAGGTCCATCTCGTCCAGAACCTCGGTCAGCAACGCCCCGATGGCGGTTGCGCTGTCGGCGCGGTTGGCGGCGATCTTCCCGAAGATCAAGTTGTCGGCGATGCTGCTCGCGGCGTTGTAGGCGTTTGCATCGAAGAACTGCACCGCGTCGCGTAACGCCTCAGGAAGCGTCTGCGCGAACACCTTGCGGGCATGCAGCAGGCGGGTTTGCATCCTGGCGTCGATCAGCCCGACGTGGTGCTGGTTCACCACCAGCTTGAAGGGCAGGGACAGGAGCAGCGCGCGGTCGTCGGCGTCGAGACTCGCCAACCCTTGCGTCTCGGCGCGGCGCAGGATGCTTTCGAATTCCGGCAAGTCCTCGCCCTTGATGAAACTGAAGCGCGCGAAGAACTCATGACCCGGCGGCAGGTCGCGGAAGATGTCGATCATCGTCGCGGCCAGCTTGCGGCCGCGTTCCAGGAACTCCGCCGTCAGCCCGACCTCCTCGATGACCTTCAATAGAAAGGCATTGCGTCCCAGATTTTCGATCGCGAAGTAGGGGCCCACCGGCGTGCCGAAGAGGATGTTTTCCGCCACCGACGCGTTCTTCAGGTACTTGTCGGCGTCGAATGGCTCGATCAGCCCGCCAAGATTGTTCCGCTCCACGCGCGCGCGGAACGCGGCCCGCGCGGCGACCAGGCGCTCGACGAGCGCGGGCTGCGCGCCGGGATTGATCGCCCGCCGAAGGCCCGCGTCGTAGACATCGCGATCCAGACCCACGATGTGCAGCACATCGGCCAATCGGCCTCTGAGTTCTTCCGGCCCCCCGCATCCGGCGGCGGCGTAGTCGATCCAGTCGGCGTTGGGATCGTAGGCCGAATTGCCCGCGCGGATCGCTTCGCTCATCTCGGCGTTCAAGTCCGCCGTGGACTCATGGGGACGGTGAAGCAACGGATAAACCAGCGCATCGTGCAACGTGCCCGCGTGGAAGTAGGTCTGCGGTCCCACGTAGCCGATCTTGCGCCCGGTCGCGCTGTCCGGCAATTCCGGCAGGTTGATATCGGAGGCCGAGAGACGCCCCGCCGCCGGCAGCACTTGCCGGGCCAAGGCCAAAGCGAGTTCCTCTGCGCCGCTGCCGCCGCCGCCGGCAATCATGGCGTGTCCCGGCAGGGCAAGCGACATGCTCACGCCGTCGACCGCGCGCACGCCGTCGTCGGATTCCACGACCAAATTCGCGACCGACAACGTCCCGGCATCGAACGCCGCGTCCGATGCTTCGCTGTTGAGGCGGTCGCGCTCCAGAAGCCCCGGCGGTTCGAAGAACTCCTTCAGCTGGTCGAACTTCACCCGCGCGTCGGCCGCCTTTTGGTAATAGTCGATCAGGTCCTTGTACGGCGCATACATGTCCTTGTACGCGGCCAGCACCGCCACCAGCGCGCCGAGGGAGATGTCGCCCTTGATGACGAGATAGCCGCCGATCGACAGGAAGAAGAACGGCGTCAGTTGCGAGAAAAAGGTGTTGAGGATGTTGACGATGTAGCGGTTGGAGGAAATCTCCACACGCGTCTTGAACACGTCGCCCAATCGTTTCGAGAAATCCGCCAGCTCATACTGCGATGTGTCGTGTCCGTGGATCTCGCCCGCGCCCGCCACCACGTCGCCGACGCGCTGTGAGATCTGGCGCACCGCGCTCACTTCCTCGCGCTGCAGGATATTGATGCGCTTCTGGAACTTGGGGATCAGGTACAATTGAGCAGGCAGCAGAGAGATGGCGGCGAGGCCCATCATCCAATCCTGCATGAACATGAACAGCACGATGGTGAGGAGCGTGCCCAGCGCGACCGCCGGCACCGCGAAAGCCTCGGCGATGAAGAAACCCAGCGGGGACGTCTCCGCCGTCACCATGGATACCACTTGCCCGCTGGACGTATTGCGGAACTCCCGCGGCGGAAAGCGCATCAGGCGTTCCACAAGGTCGAAGCGCAGGCGGCGCAGCAACCGGTCCCCTACACGGTAGCGATATGTCGAGGTCATGTACTTGAAAGCGAGGTTCACCAGCACAAGGGCCAGGAACGCACCGCACAGCACGAGCAGATAGGGGATCTGCTCCAAGTCGTAGCCCAGGACCTCTTTTGGGAACCCGCCTTCGCCGCCGATGGCGCGGTTCACGATGGTCTTCGGCAGGTCGAAGGTGAAATAAAGGACGGGAAGCGCCAGCACCGACAGCAGAATCAGGATGAGCTGATCGCGGGCGCTGTAGCGCCAGATGAAATGAAAAATGCCTTTATCCATGAACCTTACCGGCCCGCGTCTCGCGCGGACCGTTCCTTGATTGCTCCGGCGGCTTCAGCCGTTCCGGCTCCCCGCTCCCTGCCCGTAATGGTACATCCGTCACAAGAGTGCAAACAAGTTGCGCGGGTGACGCGGGGGCTTCTAAAATCGCCCAGCGAAGCGCGTGGGGGATAAAGCGTGAATTGGAATGCAACTTTGCCGCGCAGTGCCGTGCTCGCGTGCGCTGTTTTGTTTTCGGGCTGTGCGCAACTCGGGCCGAATTATCTCGCCGCCGGCCGCCCGCTTTATAACGAAGCGGTGCAGGAGACCGACGCGCAGCAGCTGCTCCTCAATGTCGTCCGCCAGCGCTACAACGATCCCGTCCTATTCCTGGATGTCACCAACATCACCAGCAAGGCGACCTACACCGTCAGCGGCAATCTGCGCGCCACGGTGCCGCTGCCCGGCACCAGCGCACTCACGCCCGAACTCGGCCCACGCATCGAGGATTCGCCGCTGATCTTCTACACGCCCAACAACGGCGAGAAATTCGTGCGTCAGGTGCTCACGCCGCTCGATATGCGTACGCTTACGCTTGTCCTGCAGGCCGGCTGGAGCATCGAGCGCGTGCTCATGCTCACCGGTGAGTCCCTGGGCGGCATCCGCAACGCCGGCCCCGATTTCCGGAACCTCGCGTCGGCCTTGCGCGATCTCCAGCGCACCGGGGACCTCACGGTCGGCATCGACGCCGGCTCGCCGACCCTGCTTCTGACCTTCTCGCCGGCGGCGCGCGATCTTCCGGCCTATCAAACCGTTTGCAAGGCGCTGCGCGCGGCTTGCGGCGGCGAGGCCATCCAGGTGCGTCACGGCTTCGGCGGAGCGGCCACCGGCAACGCGCCCGCGGGTCTTGCCACACGCTCGCTCTACTCGGCGCTCTATTTCCTGGCCGACGGCGTCGATGTTCCGCCGCGCGATGTCGCCGCCGCGCGTTCGCGATCGCCG
The DNA here is from genome assembly GCA_020160875.1 of Pseudomonadota bacterium. Classification (GTDB taxonomy): domain Bacteria; phylum Pseudomonadota; class Alphaproteobacteria; order Rhodospirillales; family Rhodospirillaceae; genus SHVO01. Next base: position 16,283 of record JAIUPE010000060.1, on the reverse strand, counting down.
GCGGGGCCGGACGAAGGCCTGTTCCGCGTCCGCACCTCGGCGACTGAGCCCGCAGACGCCGCCGTGAAAGTGCGTTACCGGAAGGCCTGGTTCTATATCGCCGATACCGACGGCGATTCAAAAGTCACATTCGCGCTGCTGAGTATGCTTTTGACCCTGCAGTCGGGCGACACCGCCAAGATGGCGCCCTTGATCATGCTTCCGGCGTCTTAAGTCCCGGCGACCGTCATCCCGTCGATCCGCACCGTCGGGGAATCAATCCCGAACCGCAGGTCGAGATCGTCCGCCGGCGTCAGTTGCTTGAACATCTCCTTCATGTTCCCGGCTACGGTCACTTCGCTCACCGGATAGGCGAGTTGGCCGTTCTCGATCCAGAAGCCCACGGCGCCGCGGCTGTAATCGCCGGTCACCATGTTCACACCCTGGCCGACCAGGTCGGTCACATAGAAGCCGGATTTGATATCGCTCATCAGCACGGCCGGCGTGTCGGCGCCCGCCGCCAGATACACATTGGTCGACGACGGGCTCGGCGGTCCACCCGGTCCGCGCGCTGCGTGCCCGGTCGGCGCCAGCTTCAGTTGGCGCGCCGAACGTAGGTCAAGGATCCACGAGGTCAGCACGCCGGCCTCGATCAGGTTACGGCGCCGGTTGGGCAGCCCTTCCGCATCGCACGGCTTCGAGCGAAGGCCGCGATCGCGATGCGGGTCCTCGATGATGGTGATGTGTTTGCCGAAGACCTCGGTGTCCATCGCGTTCTTCAGGAAGGTCGTGCCGCGCGCCACCGACGCGCCGTTGATCGCCGATAGGAAACTCCCCACCATCCCGCGCGCGACGCGCGGATCGAAAATCAGCGGCACCTTCTGGCTCGCGACCTTGCGCGCGTTCAGCTTCTTCACCACCCGCGCGCCGGCCGTCTTGCCGATGTCTTCCGGGCTGCGCAGGTCGGCGAAGTACACCGCCGAACTGTAGTCGTAGTCGGTTTCCATGCCCTGGTCCGCGCCCGCCAGCACCGAGACGCTCAAGGACGAGCCCGACGACGAATAGCTGCGCTGGAATCCGTTGGACGCGACGATCGCGACGTTCGTTTGCCCCCACGCCGCCGACGCGCCGTCGGAATTGGTGACGCCCGCCACGCTGCGCGCCGCGTCCTCGCACGCGCGCGCGCGCGCGATCAGCGTGTCGGCGCTCACTTCGGTGGGGTCGCAGATGTCCAACTTCGGCAACGTCTTCGCGAGTTGATCCGGCGCGGCGAGACCGCAGTATTCGTCGTCCGGCACGGTGCGCGCCATGGCCACCGCGCGCTCCACCAATTCCTTCAACGCGTCTTTCGAACGATCCGCCGACGAGACGATGGCTTGTCTCTTGCCGACCAGAACACGCAAGCCCACGTCACCGCCTTCCGAACGCTCGAGCTGTTCCAGCTTGCCGAGGCGATAGGTGATGGACACCGATGTGCCGTCCGCGACGATGGCGTCGGCTTCGTCGGCGCCGGCCCTGCGCGCGTCGCGGATCAGGTCGGACAGAAGATTGAGAAGATGATCGTTTGCCATTTTGAGAGGGTCCGTGAGGCGGGGGGATCGCTATTTCTACTGTGCGCCGCCCGGTGCAGGAAGGTTTTTCGGTGGCTGTGCAATCCTGCAACATAAGGCAGCAGCAGGTTGAGACAACGATATGTCGCGAGGCGCCGCCGTCGCATCGTGCCGCAAAAGTTGACCGCCGCCCGCCGCCGCTCCCAGCGAGAGGGGGCGGAAAAGGACACGGGATGTTTATCTTGTGCGGATCATCGCGGCGAACACGTCCGCAAACGCGGGTCGGGTGAGGGGCGTTTGCGACTTACAGACCCCGCGCGCCGGCCGAGCGATCGAGCGTCTTCAACACCGCATCAACGCGGCTCTTCACGTCGTTCACCGACACCGGCTTTACAAGGTAGCCGTTGACCGCGAATTCCTTTGCGAACGTCACTGTGTCCGGATTCGCGTCGGCGGTCAGGAAGATGATGGGGATGTTCTTGATCCACTCCACCTTCGCCGTGCGCACCATTTTCAGGAACTGACGGCCGTCGACCGGCTGCATATGTACGTCGCACAGAACCAACGTGGGCCGTGTACGGGCGAGTTCGGCCAACCCGGCGCGCCCATCGCTGGCGTCGGTGATGGTCGGCACGCCGATCTGCCTCAGGATGCTTTTGATGCTCGCACGCGTCGTTTGCTCGTCCTCGACGACGAGCACGGAAACGCCTTTGTAGAGATCTTCAGTCGCGGCCATCGGGAGTGCTATTCCTTCAAGAGCGGTTGAACCGCCTGCGTCAACTCATCAACCGTCGTGCTCAGCCCGCCCGTGAACAGGCCCGCCGTGTCGGGATCGTTCGCGTCCAGGCAATCTTGCACGTCCGAAGCCAGCTGCCCCAGTCTCACCGCGCCGACCGAAGCGCCCGCGCCCTTCAGGGCGTGGGCCTGATGGCGCGCTTCGGTCCAATTCTCCGCCGCCATGGCGGCGTCGATGGCGCCGCTCATTTTGCGGGCATCGTTCAGGAATTGCACCAGCACCGCGCGTGTTTCCGCGCTCAGCGGCCCGAATGTCCCGGTGAACCGCGCCATGTCGAAGATCTGCGGATCGATCTTGATCGCGTCCGGCGTCTTGGTGCTCTGCGGCGCGGCCTGACGTAAGGCCGCCGCGCCCGGCAGCCACGTCTCCAATGCCGCCGTCAGGGCCTTGGAATCGATCGGTTTTGTCAGGTAGCCGTCCATCCCCGCCGCAAGACAACGCTGTTCGGTCCCGGGCAGGGCATCGGCGGTGAGGGCGACAATCGGAAGTTTACGCCCCGTCCCGGCTTCGCGTTTCCTGATCTCGGCGGTGAGGGCGAAGCCGTCCATTTCCGGCATGTGGAAGTCGGTCAACAAAAGGCCGTACGACGGATCGGCTTCATAGCGCGCCAGCGCCGCGGCGCCGTTGTCGGCGATCTCCACGGCGTATCCACGTTGCGACAGCATGCGCGTGATCACGATCTGGTTCGTGGCATTGTCTTCCGCCACCAGGATCAGCGCCCCCGCGCGCCGGGCTTCTTCGACCGGTGGCGGACGGTACTGGGTTTCGTGCGTGGAAGCGGTGCGTTGACCCAGTTCCGCACGGCCCATGGCGGCGGCGATGACTTGCGCCGTGCGTGCGCGCCGTAAAGGCAGCGTCAACGTCGCGAAGAAGCCGCTGCTTTCGGCTTCGGTCAACGTGGACACCAGGGCGCGCGGCGCCACCAGCGCGAACTTCACGCCCTCGCGGCTTTCGCGCTCGAGCAGCGCGCGGCCGATGTCCAGCGCCGGAACATCTCCGTGGCGCGCGGACAGGAACACGGTGGTCGCGTCATCGGAGCGCGGCAGCAAGATATCGTCGCCATAACTCAGCCACGTCGCATTGTTCACACCGTGCGCGGCAAGGATGTTCGCCATAGCCGTGCGGGTTGCGCCGTCGAAGCCGATCATCACCACCTGGGCATCGTGGATGTCCGCTTGCGCGGGCGCTTCTTCGTCGCCGATTTCGAATGGCAATTCGAACCAGAAGGTCGATCCCTGACCGATTTCCGACGTTACCCCGATCCGCCCATGCATCAGCTCGCACAACCGCTGCGAGATCGAAAGGCCGAGACCTGTTCCGCCGTATTTGCGCGAGGTGGAAACATCCGCTTGCGCGAAGGCCTTGAACAACCGGCCTTGTTGTTCGGGCGTGAGGCCGATCCCCGTGTCGGTCACGCTGAAGTGGATCACGGGCCGTTCGGCGCTGGCGCTTTCGGCGAGGCGCGCATGCACCGTGACCGCGCCCGTTTCTGTGAACTTCAAGGCGTTGCCCACCAGATTGAGTAGGATCTGGCGCACGCGCGCCGGATCGCCGGTCAAGGCGGTCGGGCAGGCGGGATCGATGATGGTTGCCAATGTCAGAGCCTTGTCGTCGGCGCGCTGGCTCATCAGCTCGCCCGCGCTCTCGACCACGTCGATCAGCGAGAACGCCGTCCGCTCGATGTCGAGCTTCCCGGCCTCGATCTTGGAGAAGTCGAGGATGTCGTTGATGATGGTCAGTAACGCCGCCGCGGAGCTGCGGATCACACCCGACATACTGCGCTGGTCGTCCGACAAATCCGTCTGGTCCAGCATCTCGGCCATCGACATCACGCCGTTCATGGGCGTGCGGATTTCATGGCTCATCATCGCCAGGAACGAGGACTTGGCGCGCGTGGCTTCTTCGGCCTGATTCTTGGCCTCCACGAGCTCCCCGGCGACGCGGCGGCGCCATTCCAGGAAGGCCAACAGCGTCAGCACCACCAGGAAGGCCGTGATCTCGAGTTCCGAGCGAGTGACCACCTGCGCCCATGCGTCGGTCTCCGGCGCGAGGGCGACCAGCGTGAAGGGCAGCACTTGGATTTTCTGCGCGGCGATAATTTGCCCGTTCTCTTCGCCGATGCGCGGCTCCGTGAAGCTGTCCGCGAGCGCGGCCTCGATGAACGCCAACGGGGGGAGAGCCACGGCTTGCTTCGAATCGTTACGCCGCGAATACCCGATCACGGTCTTCTGTGCGTCGATGAGATAGATTTCCCCGAATTGGCGCGGGAAGCTTGCAAGGATTCCGTCCAGCGTGCCCAGCGTGAAGTCGAGGCCGATGATCCCCGTGAAACGGTCGCCGTCATAAACGGGCCGTCCCATCGTGATCATCAAACCTTTCCCGAAGTCGTCGTCGTAGATATCGGTGTAGTAGGGCGCACGCTTAGGGTTGTTCTGCGGCATCCCCCGCAAGAAATACTGCTGCGTCAGGTCCTCGTCCTTGTACGCCGCCTGGCGGGAAGGCACCCACGGGTAGACATGCTCGAAGCGGCTGCCCGAGACATAATAGACCCACGCCGCGTTCGGCAAATTCTGGATGATCCGCGCGAAGGCCGAACGCAGGGAGAGTGCGGCCTCCATTTCCTTGCGGAAATAATCGTCGCGGTTCTTCAGTCCGCCGAAGCCCGTCAGGTTGCCGATTTCTTTTTTGTCGATGGACGGCGGCAATTGGTCGAGCGAGAAGACGCCTTTCTCATCGGCCTTCATGGCGTTCAGTAGAATGGAGGGCGGCGCCACCGGCGGACGCACGGCCAGCTCGTTCTGCACCGTGGTCTGTAGAAGTTCCACATAGCTTTGTGCCGCGATCATCGACAGCGAAAGCTGCGACTGCACCGCCTCAAGCGCGGCAATTCGCTCTTGCTGCAGCTCGGTCCGCGCGCTGTTGAGCTTGCTTACCAGGAACCAGCCGGCGGCGCACAAGGCCGTCGCATAGAAGGCGAGCAGTCCAACGCGTTTGATCCAACCGGTCACGAAAAGGCCCCTGATATCCCCGGCGCTATGGTAAGCAACTCAAGCGGTCTTCTCTAGTTTTTTGAAAGCCAGGGCGCGGCATTTTGCGCAAAATGTTCCGTCATGAAATCCAGGAACGCTGTCACGCGCTTAGGCCGCGGCCCGCCGGACGGTGTGATCAGGTTCACATGCAGCAGCGGCGCTTCCCATTCCGGCAGGCAGCGCACGAGAGCCCCGCTCCGCAAACCCTCCCAGGCGATGAAATCCGGCTGTAACGCGAGGCCCAGTCCGCCTTCCAACGCGGCTTGCAGCGCGTCCCCGTTGTTGGCGATCAACGGGCCCGATACCTTCACCGCCTCTTTGCGCCGGCCGCTGGCGATCAGGTGCCACACGTCGCCGGTGGCGAGATTGCTGTACAACAGGCACGCATGATCGGCCAGGTCGCGCGGCCGTTGCGGTTCGCCATGCTGCTTGAAGTAGGACACCGCGCCGACGACGGTCCGCCGCACCGGGCACAACTTCCGCATCATCAGGCTGGAATCGGCTAGCGATGAGATGCGGATCGCGACATCGATGGCGCCCGCGATCACGTCGACGACGCTATCGTCGAGGCGCAGGTCCACGGTGATCTCCGGATAGCGCTTGAAGAACAGCGGCAGCAGGGGCGCGATTTGCGTCAGTCCGAACGACATCGGCGCGGACACCCGCAGCACGCCTTTCGGCGCGGCGGCGTTCGAGGTTGCCTGCGCTTCGGCCTCCTCGGCTTCGGTCAGGATGCGCTCCGCACGCTGGGCAAGCTGCGCTCCCGCGGCCGTCAGTGTGATGCGCCGTGAAGTCCGATGGAACAGCCGTTCGCCCAGGCGGCGCTCCAGCCGCGCGATCAGTTTGGACACCGTCGCGTTGGACAGTCCCAGTTCCTCTGCGGCTTTGGCGAAGGAGCCCGCGGCGGCCACCTTCGCAAAGGCGCCCCAGGCTTCGAGATCGGGAAGGGTCATTGTGATGGCATCATAAATGGAAACGATGAAGTTCCATTATTTCCATTTATGAGGTCCGTGGCGAGGCCTATCTTCTCCCCATCGAGAACACATTACTTAGCTGAGGAGTTTCCCCATGATCGATGTCCGCCCGTTCAACCAGCTTGGTGGCGCCAACCACGGTTGGCTCAAGGCCAAGCATCATTTCTCCTTCGCGAACTACTACGACCCGAAGCGCATGCACTGGGGCGATCTCCGGGTGTGGAACGACGACGAAATCGCCGCGCAATCCGGTTTCCCGCCGCATCCGCATGAGAATATGGAGATCATCACCTATGTCCGCGAGGGCGCGATCACCCATGAAGACTCCATGGGCAATCGCGGCCGTACGGAAGCGGGCGACGTGCAGGTGATGTCCGCCGGCACCGGCGTGCGTCACGCGGAATACAATCTGGAAGACACGCCCACGCGCATCTTCCAGCTTTGGATCCTGCCGACGAAGCCGGGCGGCGAACCGGCCTGGGGCGCGAAGCCTTTCCCCAAGGGCGACCGCGCGGGGCGTTTCGTGGTTCTCGCCAGCGGCGACGCGAACGACAAGGACGCGCTCCCGATCCGCGCCAACGCGCGCGTGCTCGGCGCGACCTTGACGAAGGGTGAAACGCTGAGCTTCCCGGTCACCCGCGAGCGTCACCTCTATATGGTGCCGGCCAAGGGCGCCATCGAGGTCAACGGCGTGCCGGTCAACGCCCGCGATGGCGCCGCCATCACCGATCTCGACACCCTCGAGATCAAGGCGGTCGAAGACAGCGAGATCGTCCTCGTCGACGCGGCGTAAAAACCCGCAACGGCAAAAGGCCCCAATGAAGGCCCCGGTGAAAGCCGGGGCCTTTTTTTATCCCTCTCCCCTGAAAGGGGAGAGGTGAGGGGTCGTTTTCTGTTTTCTTTCGTCGTAACCTCCCTCTACCTGGGAAGGACCAAATCGTGACGCAGAGCAGTTCTGTCGCCGACGAGCTCACAAAGCTCGGCGAGCTCTATCGGTCGGCCGCGCTGACGGATGATGAGTTCCAAGCCTATAAGGCGCGGTTGTTGAGGCAGGGAGCGCCGGGCGCAAAGTCCCCGAGCATCCTCAAGGTCACGACCTGGCGTGCAGGCATTTTGACCTTAAGCGGAATCGTTCTAGGAACGCTGGGCGGCTTGATTCCTGTGGGCGTCTGGGCGCCCCGGAACGGGTTCGGCGGATTGATCAATCGAAGCCTTTATGCTCCGGACAGTCCCATAAGGCTGGCGGATGTATTGTGGGATACGCTCGCCAGTACGACGGCGAACTACGCCCTGTTCTTCCTTCTGATCTGGCTGATCGTGCGGCGTGTCTCGGTGCCGCTGATCGTTGGCCTCATCGCCGGTGTTCTTTATGCGGGACTTTGCTTCCTGCTCGGGCTTCCGTCGGCTCTTTTTCTGCTGAGTTATTCGGACGGAAGGTTTGCGGACGGCCTCATTAAAACCCTTCTGACGTTATTGTGGATGAACGCGGCGACGTGGGCCGTTGTTTTCTCGATCGTGGCTTTTGTGATGACACGGCCGAACAAAGCTCAACCGGCAGGGGTGGAGGCATGACCGAGCTTTATGTTTGGATTATCGTCCTATGCGCCTTTGCCGCGATCAGTGGGGCGATGGCGGGCGCGCGGAACCGCAGTGTCGGCGGGTGGGGTGTTGCCGGTTTCTTTTTCGGTTTCCTCATTATCATCATCCTCGCTGCCGTCGGGCCGGCGAATGATGGCCCCTCCGTGGCGGGCCCATCGCCCCTCGACGAAATCAAGAAACTGAAAGCCCTGAAGGACAGCGGTGTCCTTAGCGAAGACGAATTCAATCAGCAGAAACGCAATCTGCTGGCTCAAGCCGCCTGACCGGCGCGCCTAAAACAAAGAGGTTCTTATGTCCCGCGCAACACCCGTCGTTCACACCAAATGGAAAGATGTCCGCGAGGACCAGATGCGCATGGGCATCACGCGGAAGTTCGTTCATTCCAACGACGCCATGGTCGCGCAGATCACGCTGCCCAAGGGTTCCATCGTCCCCGCCCACCGGCACGACAACGAGCAATATACGTACGTACTGACAGGCGCGCTCGCCTTCACCTTCTACGATGAGCAGGACGAGGAGATCGTCGTGCGCGCGGGCGAGATCGTCCTCATCCCCAGCGGCGTGCTCCACAGCGCCGTCGCCGTCGAAGACTGCTTCGAGCTCGACATCTTCACCCCACCCCGCGCCGATTGGATCGACGGGAGTGATGCGTATTTGAGGAAGTAGTTCCACCCTCCACTGTCATCGCCCGCAAGCCGGGCAATGACAGTTGGGGTTTAGTTCGCCTTCCCCATCGCATGCCCCTTGAGCAGCGCATAGATCATCGCATGCGTCGGCGTGGGGATGCCGAGCTTCTTGCCGAGCTCCACGACCTTGCCGCCCAGCCACGGCAGTTCCATGCGGTTGCCGCGCTCCAAGTCTAAAAGCATCGACGGTTTGATCTCCGCGGGCGCCGTGCGCATGAAAGCCAGCACCGGCGCGATGGCGTCCGGCGGCAGATTGACCCCGCTCGCGCGACCCACGGCGATCACTTCCTCATAGGCCGACGTGAACACGCGCACCATGTCGGGGTCTTCGCGCAAAGGGCCGAGGGACTGGCGCGCCGCCGACATCACCGAGGCGTTGGACGCCAGCATGATGAACTTCATCCAAAGTTCTCTTTCGATGTCTTCGCTCAGCTTCGCATCGAATCCCGCCTTATGGCACAGCGCGAGGAATTTCTCTGCGCGCGGGCTGGTGGCTTTGCCGAATTCGCCGAACACCATGCGCATGGTGGTGCCGACCTGGGTCAGAACGCCGGGGCTGGTGATCGAGGCGCTGATCTGCGCCACGCCGCCCATGACATTGTCCTTGCCGAAGATCGGCGCGAGACGCTCCGCGGCGTCGACGCCGTTCTGCAAGGGAATCACCGCTGTGTTGGGGCCGACGATGGATTTGACTTCGTGCGCGCTCTTTTCCAGGTCCCAGAGTTTCACGCAGTACAGCATCACGTCTGCCACGCCCACGCTCGCAGGATCGTCCGTGGCTTGAACCGGGAATAGGTGGGCGTCACCGCGCCCGCCTTGGATGCGAAGACCCTTTTCCTTCATCGCCGCGAGATGTTTTCCGCGCGCGATGAACACCACATCGGCGCCCGCCTTCGCCAAGGCCAAGCCAAATGCGCCGCCAACACCGCCCGCGCCAACAACCACAATCTTCATCGAGAACTCCCCGCTAGGACGCGAGCAGGTTGGAAAACACCGCGCATGAAGTCAATTTAAGGCCGCGCATAGCTGTCCCGCGTTTGCGGGTGGACGTTAAACGACCGCCTCCAGCGGCCTGCGCATCAATTCCGGGGCGGGATACTGAATGGCTACTGGAACCCTTTTTTCTCCAAGGTCCAGGCCGAGACCTTGCACAGCATGCAGTCCGCGCCGACGAACCATTTCGCGCCATCGCCCGAACCGCGCAGCTTCCAGCTCAGCCACGCATTGATGACGCGCCCGAACGCGCCGCCTTCCAGGTCGAACAGCGTGCCGTTATGGCCGACGTCCAGTTCCACCTTCATCACCGGGACGTGCGAAATCGCCGCGACATCGAGTTCCACCATCTTCTGCGCCCGGTCCGAGGGCCCGCCCGCGAGATACAGCATCGGCCCGTGCAGCTTCGACAGGATCTCCGGCGGCGAGCCGCCCGCGCTCACAATGATCGAGGTCTTCACGCGAGGGTCCGACGACACCGTCAAAGCCTGTCGACCGCCGCAGGAATGGCCCATCACCGCGACGAGAGAGGTATCCAGCTTGCCCTGATGCTTGCTGCCGGGCCGCGTGTTCTCCGCTGTCGCCCAGTCGATGGCTTCTGTCAGTTGCGCCGCCGTCGTCGAGTTGTCGAGATCGATTGGCTGGATCGGCCCGTTGGCGATCACGAGATAGCCGCGCGACGCGACTTCGCTCAAAAGGTCCTGATAGTTGCTGCCGTCATTGAGGCAGCCGCCGTTGCCATAAGCGACGATGCCGAGCGGCTCTTTCGCGTCGCGGGGATAATAGAGGGTGTGCAGCGGCAGGCTGGGGTCCATCTCCATGATGACCGCCGGATTGCCTCGGTCTTGCGCATGCGCGGCGCCGCTGAGCAGAAGCGCCGCCAAAAGAATCAGGCCTCTCATGGAACGCATCTCCGTCAAAGCGCGCTGTGAAACGGCGCATTTCAGCGTAATCTAGCGTCGTCATCAGGGGGAAGCGATTCTTGATCCAAACTACATCCTTGCCGGACGAACTCGCGAAGCTCGCGGAGCTTCATAAGTCCGGTGCACTGACTGACGATGAGTTCAGAAGCAGCAAGGAAAAGCTGCTCGGCTCCCCGTCGTCCCGTCCGCCGCGTGTCGTGCCCACGCCGGCAAAATCGCTGGTCAAGCGCGCTGCAATTTTTACAGCCGCTTTTCTTGTGGTCGGAGCGCTGCTGGGCTTGATGCCGGAGGCTCTTCACCTGCCCACGAACGCAGTGGGTGAAGCGATCTTCAATGCGGTTTACGACGGCGAGACGGCCGATCCACTCGGCAACATCTTGTCCGCCGTGCCGTGGGCCTTTGCGGTGGCGACGTTCTTCTTCTTCTTGAGTTGGCCGCTGTTGAAGATTCTGCGTTCGCCCGTCGCGACAGGGCTGCTTTTGGCCGCCGTGCCCGCGGGCATGACTTTCGCATCCTGGGTTTTGGGGATGCTGGTCCTCTTCGCGCAAACGCGTCCTCCCGAGTTATTTGGCACGATGGGAACGATCGTTGCGGTCAACTACGTGACGTGGGCTGTTATCTTTACGCTCGTCGCAATCTGCGAGAAGCACGTCGGCAACGAAGCTGCCGCAGCGTCCGGACCAGTCATATAGATTCCCTATAAACAGAAACCTCGCCGGGGGGCGGCGAGGTTTCATGGGACCATTGGTCCTGTGCACTGTGTGCAAATGTGCGGCGGTTGAGGCCGCTGGGTTCGCATATCTTTCGGCATGCGGTTGCGTGTCAGAAAGACTGCGGATGCTGCGGTTCAATCATGTTGTTTGGACATCCTCCTCTTGCTGCGATCACCCGCGGGATGATCCCCGGCCCCGCGCCAGGATTTCCGAGGGAACGGCGAGGCGCGGAAGGATCACCTTCGAACCGTCCTCTGAAGCGTTAAAGCTTCGTTCCGTCGCCGGGACATCTCAAAGGCTGCGCCCTTTGCGTGAAGCGGTCAATGACGATGACGAAGGCGCGAGCGGATTGTTGCGATGTATCGCGGCGCGCGCACACCGCGTCTCGCGCGGCGCATTCCGCGCGAGTAATCGTGAAGAAAAGTGCCGCCGCGCGCGGCGCTAAGCGAGGCGGCGCGTCTGTTGCCGCAGCCGCCAAATCTCCCAGCCGGCCGAGATGACCAGCAGCTCACCCAGGAACAGATGCGCATACATCGCGGACAAGGCTTGCGTGAAATCCAGCACCAGCGGTGCGATCATCACCCACACACCGATGGCGATATCCTGCCACTCTTCCCATTCTTTCAGCGCCAGCAGGGCGCATACCGCGATGACCGCGACGGCCGCGCCCGAAATCCACGCGTTTCGGGAAGCTTCGGGAAGATCGGTGAAGTTCAGCGCCCAGGGCGAGACGAAAAGCGCGACCCCGATCGCGAGATTGAACCAATCGGGCAGGCGAGGAATGTCGAGAAGTCTACGCATGACGCCCTCCACATTTGCTGGACGGAAGTATACGCCCCTCAACGGCTGTTGCGAACGCGAGAAAGCTTCCGCGCCGCACACTTTCGCACGCCGCATGCCTTACGCGGTTGTATGCACGGCGCGCACGGCTCTTGTCTTGGACTCGGCCCGGCGCGCGGGCGTATAATTTTTCACATCCTTTCGACGACGGAGGTCGCCCACGATTCGAGATTTCTAAAAACCGGCAAGGAGGTTCCTATGAAAGCCCTCGCACTCTCGCTTCTCCTTTCAAGTGTTCTGATCACGCATCCCACGGGATCCGCGCAGGGTGCGGAACCGGGAATCAAGGAACACCCCGGTGATGTCGCGCTCTCGCAGGACGCCGGCGGCGCCTGGCAATATCGTTCCTTCCCGCAACTCGCGCGTCTCTATATCTCTGAAAAGGACCGCCGCGGTACGTCCACATGCAACGAAAAATGCGCCTCAGCTTGGCCGCCGTTGTTCTCAACGGAGAATAAGGACCCAGGCCAGCGCGTCGGCCAGTGGACCGTGATCCAGCGTGCCGACGGCAAACAGCAATGGGCCTACAAAGGCCAGCCCGTCTACCAGCGCTACCACGACATGCCCTTCGACCCGAGCGCGAAGGATGTGGAAGGGTTCAAGCCGCTTCAGCCGTAGCTGACCCGGGCCCGCGTTCATCCCTGCCGCCGCCGTGCTTCCGAGATGAAGGGAAGGATGCGGCGGCATGGGGAAATCAGGCGCGAAAGACTCTGGGTTGGTGAGGCGCTGGTTGGTGAAGCTCGGGTTCGTGAGAACCGGGTTCGTGAGAACCGGGTTAGTGAGACAGGGCCTTGGAGATGGCGTCTTTGATCTGGAGCCGCTTTTTCCGCAGTTCGCTCTCGGCGGACGGGCTGATGGGCGCGATCTTGGTTTCCGCGCGGTGAATCTCATCGTTCACTTCATCGTACGCCGCGAGGAGCTTCGCGAAGTGCGCGTCGGAGATCTTTAAATTATGAATGGCCTCGCTTTGGCCCGGAAACTCTTCGGCCAGAGTATGTGGGGTGTTCGACATAAGGTCTCCAGTCTATTCATGAGGGTGAGCGCGCGGGGCGAAGCGGCGGTGGCTCCCCATTTGGAGTGAGCGCGATTTTCGCAGCGCCGTCCCGTGCCCTTACAGAAGCCGCCGACGCGGGATGGGTCATTGATCGTCATCAATATCCCGGCCAAGGGCTGCGCGGCGTTGCGCTCTCGCGGGACGTCGGCGGTGCTCGGCGATACGGCTCCTTCCCACAGCGCACGCGACTCTCTGTTTCCGAAAAAGACCGGCGCGGTACGTCCACCTGCAACGAAAAATGCGCCTCCGCCTGGCCGCCGCTGTTCGCCACGGAGAACAAGGACACCGGCCAGCCCGTCTATCAGCGCTACCACGACATGCCCTTCGACCCGAGCGCGAAGGATGTGGAAGGGTTTAAGCCGCTGCAGCCGTAGCTTCTAGGAAGCGAAGTGCTTTTGTTTTCTGGTCACCCTGGGCGTTAGCCCAGGGGCCAGGGGCGTTTTTTTATTCTCAGGCAACCCCATCTCGCCGAAGTGCCAAAATACTTATTGGATCGCGGAACACTGTTTTCTCATGTCCGCGATCGCGGCGGCTGAGCCGACCATTGGAAAATCAAAGTAGGTGTTGTTTTGCCCATACCATTTTAGTTCCAGAAGTGCGGAGGTTGCCCCGCTGATCTTTTGGATAGCCTGATCGTAATCGCCAAAATGTAGGAAGGCAGAGCCCCACTCCTGACTAAGCGGAACGTTCTCGACTGAGTCGTTCCATTTGATTCGCGCGCTGAGCGTGTTGTACCCGTCCTTAGTGTCCGTGTTCGTGAGGTTGGGTGAATCCGAGAAGCCAATATACGCCCATTCGTCCTTACCGTTGCAGCCTATGCCCAGCCAGGCTTTTACATCGCCATATGGGAACGCCATTTGTTCGGTCGGCGGAATAGTAATCGAGGTGGCGTAGACCTCCCGTCTGCCGGTCATCTTGTCTACGGATGTCGATGTCACCCAATTTGGCTTTAGCGCCGGCGGCGGTGTCGGAGATGGTGATGCTGATGCTGATGCCTCGGCTGTCTCCGTTGGTAATGATGCTTCCGGAGCGGGGTCGCGGTTGGTTCCGAATACGGCCGCTAAAACGACAATGATCAGTATGGCAGGTACAATGATAGGAGTGCGCTTCGGTGGCTTCGCGCCACACTTGGGGCAACTTTGTGCGCTTGTGCTGACCTGCTCGCCGCATTCTTTGCATTTTACTAAAGCCATAACCTCCCCCTTGAGCTTGATATGTCTACCTTGGAATTTGCGCCGTCACTTCAATCTCAATCAGAAAATCCGGCAGCGCCAATGCCTGCACCCCAATCCACGTATTCGGCGCGGGCGTCGCGCCCGCGTAGAACTTCATGATCTCCTCGGTGACCGGCGCCAGCTTCGAGGGATCGTGGTTCACCACATAGGTCCGCATGCGCAGGATGTCCGCCGGACCCGCGCCCGCTTCGGCCAAAATCGTCTTGAGGTTCGCAAGCGCGCAGCGCGCCTGTGTCGCGAGGTCGGTTCCGACGACCTGCAGGTCTTTGTTCCACGCCACTTGCCCGGCGATGTGGATCACGTTGCCGCTGGTTTGCCGGCTCGCGTGTGAAAAACCGAAGGGGGTTGGATCGTAGAGGCTCTTTGGATTGATCTTGTCGGCCGCCATCGTGCGCTCCCCCGTGTTGACGTGACGCCCTACGCCGTCACTTCCAAATCGGCTTGCCGGATCCCGGCAGACCGTAGCTCGCCCACTTCTCCGTCACCAGCTTCACCACGTCGTCCGCCATGGCAATCTTCTCGCCCCACTCGCGGTTCGTCTCGCCGGGGAATTTGTTGGTGGCATCCAGGCCGATCTTGCCCCCCAAACCCGGCACGGGCGAGGCGAAGTCCAGATAATCGATCGGCGTGTTCTCGATCACGGTGATGTCCCGCGCCGGGTCCATGCGCGTGGACATGGCCCACATCACATCCTTCCAGTCGCGCGCGTTGATGTCGTCGTCCACCACGATCACGAACTTCGTGTACACGAACTGCCGCAGGAAGCTCCACACGCCCATCATCACGCGCTTGGCGTGACCGGCGTAAGCCTTCTTCATGCTGACCACGGCGATGCGATAGCTGCACCCCTCCGGCGGCAGCCAGAAGTCCACGATCTCGGGAAATTGTTGCGTGAGCAGCGGAATGAACACTTCGTTCAAGGCCTCACCAAGAATCGCCGGCTCATCGGGCGGACGGCCCGTGTAGGTCGATAGGTAAATCGGATCGCGGCGCATGGTGATGGCCGAGATCTTGAACACCGGGAATTTCTCGACAGAATTGTAATAGCCGGTGTGATCGCCGAACGGGCCTTCGTCACCGTAGTCGTCCAGCATCACATGGCCTTCGAGCACGATCTCCGCGTCCGCCGGCACTTTGAGCGGCACCGTCTTGCAGTCCACCAACTCGACCTTCTTGCCGCGCAACAATCCCGCGAACTGATATTCGGACAAGGTGTCGGGCACGGGCGTCACCGCCGCGAGGATGGTGCCGGGGTCGGCGCCGATCACGGCGGCCGCCGGTAAAGGTTCGCGCTTCTTGTTCTTCCAGCGGTCGTAATGCCCCGCGCCCCCGCGCTGCTTCAACCACCTCATTAATGTCGTGTCGCGCCCCGTCACCTGCATGCGGTAGATGCCGAGGTTATAGACGTCGCGTTTATCGTCGCCGGGTCCCTTGGTGACCACGAGCGGCCAGGTGATGAGCGGGCTCACGTCACCGGGCCAGCAGGTCTGGATCGGAAGTTGCGAGAGGTCGATTTGATCGCCCGTCAGCACGATCTCCTGGCAGGGCGCGCTGCTCACGGTCTTCGGCTGCATCGCCAGCACCGTTTTCAGCAGCGGAAACATCTCCCACGCCTCGCGCAAACCGCCGGGCGGTTCGGGCTGCTTGAGGAAGGCCAGCGTCTCGCCGACTTCGCGCAGTTGGTGCGGCTCGCGGTCCATGCCCCAGGCCACGCGTTCCACCGTGCCGAACAGGTTGGCCAGCAGCGGCATGGAATAGGGGCCTTTGGGCCCGACGACGTTCTCGAACAGCAGGGCCGGGCCGCCTTCGGCCAGGACTCGAGTCTGGATTTCGGTGATTTCCAGGTGGGGCGAGACGGGCGCTTTCACCCGCACAAGCCGGCCTTCCCGCTCTAGGCGAGACATGAACTCCC
>JAIUPE010000059.1 GCA_020160875.1 Pseudomonadota bacterium | reverse complement strand
CCCCTCGGGCGGCTCGACCGTCGACCACCCCATGTGCGGGACGACGGGCGCGCGCAGCCGGGAGACGGTGCCCGGCCACTCCCCCACCCCGGCGAGCGGCGCCGGACTGGGCTCGTCGGAGCCCTCGAACATCACCTGCATCCCGACGCAGACCCCGAGCACCGGGCGGCCTCCGGCGAGGCGCCGCCCGACGAGGAGCGGGCCGCGCGCGGCCGCGAGACCGGCCAGCACGTCCTTCGCCAGTGCGGCGCGCGAGGCTTCGTCGTCTTCCTGCTCGCCGCTCTCGACCACCCCGCGCAGCGCGAGAAGGCCGTCGAGCGAGGCCGGCCGCACATTGGCGTTGAGCGGCAAAGCAGCCATGAAAGCGACGGCTTCGCCGACATTGTCCACCGACATGGTCGGCTCCACCATGGTCTCGCCATTCGGTTGCAGAATGCCCGCCTGCATGGCGCGGGTCATATCGGTCGCCGCGTTGCCGATATCGATTTGGCCGCAGGCGATATTGTATTTGCGCCCGTCCAGGGAGAGTGCGCGGGTCAAGCCGGTGATGGCGTGTTTGGTGGCGGTATAGGGCGCCGAATTCGGGCGCGGCACGGCGGCCGAGATCGAGCCATTGTTGATGATGCGCCCGCCTTGCGGGTTCTGCGCCTTCATCGCGCGGAAAGCGGCCTGCGCGACAAAGAACGCGCCGTTCAAATTGACACCGACGACTTCAAGCCACTGCTCGGGGGTGATGTCTTCGAGCAGCGCCTTCGGGCCGCCCATGCCGGCGTTATTGAAGACGACGTCGATCCGCCCGAACTTCGCGGCCGTTCCTTGGAACAGCTTCGCGACGTCGTCGGGTTTGCTGACGTCGGCGGCGAGGGCGAGCGCGTCGGTCGCGTTTTTCGAAAGTGCGGCGGTTTCCTCGAGTGGCGCGAGGCGGCGCCCGGTGAGAGCGACCTTATAGCCGCGCGCGAGCAAGGTAAGCGCGACGTTGCGCCCAATCCCGGTTCCTGCGCCGGTGACCACCGCGACCTTGCCGCCACCCTCAGCCATCGCACGCTCCATGCTTATTTTCTGGCACTCTAACCGGCTCATAGCCCCTTGGAAATATGCGCGTTTTCAGCACAGGACTGTGATGGCGGCCGTCCCATGCCCTCGGCTACACTAGCCCGGCATTCACCTGGCCGCAGTGGGCGGCCGCAACGTGACGAGGGGACCTATGTGCGACGAACATTCAATGACGGATATGGCCGATGCCCAGCTGAGCCGCCGGCGCCTGGGCGCGCTCACGATCGGAGCAGGGCTGATGGCGGCCCTGCCGCGCGCCGCCAATGCGGTGGACGTGAAGGAGTCCACTGTCACGATCAAGACGCCGGATGGCAAAGCTGAAGCACACTTCGTTCACCCGAGCGCCGGCAAGGCGCCTGCGGTCCTGGTGTGGCCGGACGCCTTCGGCCTGCGTCCCGCGTTCACCCAGATGGGCAAGCGCCTCGCGGAATCCGGTTACGCCGTGCTGACGGTCAATCCCTACTACCGTACGGCCAAGGTGCCGGCGCTTCCGGCCGGCCTCGACTTCGCCAAGCCGGACGACCGCGCGCAGATCATGAAACTCATGAGCACCCTCAGCCCGGCGACCCATGTCACCGACGCCAAGGCCTTCATCGGCTGGCTCGACAGCCAGAGCGCCGTCGATACCGGCAAAAAGATGGGCACCACCGGCTATTGCATGGGCGGTCCGATCACCATGCGCACGGCGGCGGAGCGTCCGGACCGCGTCGGCGGCGCGGCGTCGTTCCATGGCGGCGGTCTCGTCACCGACCAGCCCAACAGCCCGCATCTGCTTGTCTCGAAGATCAAGGCGCAGTACCTGTTCGCCGTCGCGCAAAACGACGACCAGCAGCAGCCGACCGCCAAGGACGTGCTGCGTGATGAATTCGCCAAGAACAAGCTGAAGGCGGAGATCGAAGTGTATCCGGCGCAGCACGGTTGGTGCCCGCCCGACGCCGCCGTCTATGACCAGGCGCAAGCCGAGAAGGCGTGGAGCCGTATGCTTGCGACGTTCAAGACGGCGCTCGTCTAAACGCTTTCGCGAAAAAGAGAACGGCGGCTCCCGCGGGAGCCGCCGTTTTTATTTGGCATTAGTAGTCGATAGTAAGTTGCAGCGAGACCTTGCGGCGTGGCGTTGGCTGGATCTGGCGCTGCGTGCCCTGAACTTGCCACTCCCAGACATCGAACAGATTTTGAACCTGGAACCGCAGAAGAGCGTTGTTGTCGGCAAGCTTGAAGCGATAGCGCGCGCCGACGTCGACCGTCCTCACGGACGCGGATTTGAATGTATTTTCCACATTCGCGGTGTAGGGGTCGTTGTAGCTGAACCGTCCGTCGATCGAAAAACCTTTCCAGCTCTGCGGGCCGTATTGCAGCGTGAACAGTCCCGTCAGCGGCACGGTTTCGGGCGGAATAGCGCCCATGGTGCCATTGTCGACAAGCGGACCTGACAGGCGCGCCTTGAGGCCGATAAGGCCCGTGACGACGGTGAGGCCGGGCACGGGGCTGCCGCTGAGCGAAACCTCGACACCGCGATGACGTACGTTGCCAAGGCTTTTGAAGAAGCCTGTCTGATCGAGGTCGAAGAACGGCTTTTTCACTTCGAACACGCCGCCGACCAATGTCAGGCCGGGCATGATCGTATAGCGGAACCCACCGTCGATTTGTTCGGTGATCGTCGCAGAAGCGCTGGCGCCCGCATTCAAGGCATACGGTGGCGCGCGCGGCGCGTCCTCGAGGCCGCGGGTATAGCCGCTGTACAGCACGAGGCTCTTTGAAAGATAGGCGGCGAGCGTCGCATTATAGAGCCATTCGTTCGTCGTTTCGGGAGGCGTCGGATCGACGATCCGGGTGAAACGGGTGTAGCGCGTACGCTGGAGGCCGGCGGAGAATTCGCCGATGTCCTTCCATAACATCTGGTAGCTGATACCGCCGGAATATTGGCGCACATATTCGCGCCCGCGGGTGCCCGCGCGTACGTTCGGATCGGGCAACGTGATTGGATTGAGGATGTTCCCCGTGCCGATGGCGCGGGTTGCGTTGCCGCCGTAACCGTTTTGAATTCGCTTGGCGCGCGTGTTGAAATAGAAGGTGTGACGGCGGTCGCCCTCAATGAAAGTGCGCGTCAACCGAGCCTCGCCGGACGTGCTCTCATTGGGGTTGGCCTGCGCGGCGAGCGTGACCGAATACAGGTCGGCGTTCCCGTTGGGCTGCACGTTGCGCCAATGGAGCTGTGTCGATTCTCCGCCACGCCGCCAGGAGATCGAGCGGAACACACCGGCGCTCAAGTTCCAGTCGTGCCAGTTGGCGCGCGTGATGGTGCCGAAGTTGGCGTCGTCGTTGTTGAAGTCCGACCATCGCTGCGTCAGAGACTTGGAACGGTCGAATTTAACGGGCAGATCCGTGCCGGCCGAGAAAATGAACGGTCCCCACTCGTTTCCGAATTGGCGTTGGCGGCTGTAGAACGGCATCACCTGAAAGCCATCTGTCACTTTCCAGCGGCCAATGATGGCGACGTCGAGGTTGTAGTTGGTGACGGCCCAGTCTCCCATGGTGCGGTCGATGCTGAAGCCGCCGCCCAGGCTGAAGTCGTCCGTGACCGGCGTCTGCGCATCGAGCTCGAACGCCACCGTTTCCGGGTATGCGCCGCGAAAGACGGTGCTCAAGGCTGGTTTGTCGCCGGGGATACGGATGGTGAAATCGGCGATGCCTGTCGGCGCGGGGAACGGATAGGACTGCGCGGAAAGGCCCACGCGGATCGTGTTCTGACCGACCAGGCGATTCGAAAGTTTCACATTTCCGCCGCCGCCGCCGCGCGCATCGAAGAACAGGCCCTCAAGGCGCAGATTGCCGGCGCGCACGGGGCTGAAGCCGCGGGCGCTCGTCGCGCTATAGAGGCCGATGGTTTCCCCGCCGACCGTTGTGCCGAATGCGTCTTCGGCGGACTCCAGCGCATTTTCGTTGGCGCGCTGCGCGTATGCACTCTCGGCGCTGCCCGCTGAAATCAGGGCGGCGATCACGTAACTCCATTTTCTAGAACGCAAGGCGTTCTCCTCTGTGCGTTGAGACAACCCCTTGTTCATCGCCTCCTCATCGACCCCACAAGGCCATGGTCAAGGAAGCTCCAGCAAGGATTCGAATCGTTAAAACAATTTCTTTCCGGCGAAAAAATGAGGCCGGAAAACTTAGTGGTCGACGGTCAGCAACAACGAAAATTTCCGCTGTGGCGTGGGCTCGATCCGCCTTTGAGTGCCCGTGGTTCTGTATTCTCAGACATTGAAAACATTCGTGATCTTGAAGCGATCGCATGGACCGAGATCCACCATGGTGACGGCGGCGGATTTGAATGTGTTCTCGATCTTCGCCATGTATGAATCGTCGAACGACGTGAGCGCGCATCGACCGGTAAGCCGGCAACGCCAGCGATGACTGTCAAGCCAGGGGAGGGGCTACCGTTCAGCGAGACTTCGACGCCGCGGTGACGGACATTGTCCGCACGCACCGGACTCAAGCGGCGTGCGTTGGCCGCACTAGAGAGGTCGATGGGCTCACCGCCGGCTGTGGCGCCGAACGCGTTTTCAGCCGACGTTAGCGCGTTTTCTGCGGCGCGCTGCGCAAATGCAGGCGTTGCCTCCGCGACCCCCAAAAAGGCCGCGTGAGCCGTAAGATGTTTTTCGAAACGCACGGCTCCCCCTCATGACCTCGGAGACGCGCCTCCGCGCACCTCCAGCACCCCGGCAACAATAAAGCCATGCCCTGCGGGGGTGGCGCAAGTTCTGGAATCTTTACAAAGTGAGCGGATTTCCGCTTATTTATGCCGTAAGAAAAAGGCGGCAAGCAGGCCTGCTGCGGCAAGGGCGCCGCCGCGGTAGGCCCAGGGCATTTGATCGATCATGAAACTCGACGCGGGGTAGGGGAAGATGCCGGTTCCCTGTCCGATCCAGATGATGCCGATGATAATCGCGCCGATTGCGATCCCCAAAAGCGCGCGCTTGACCATGGTTTCCCCCGTCGACCACCGTGTTCCGGAGAGACATTATCATGCCCATCGGCGCTTGGCTGCGGGGGGATCAATGAGCGAAGGCGTACGCGCCCTCTATGAAGAGCTTCTCGGCGCCTGGAACAGACGGGACGCCGCCGTCCTGCCCGCCGAGTAGAAATGGCGTCCACAGCCGATGCTTTCGCCGCCCTCCGCAACCCGCATGTGCGTCGGCTTGCGATCGCCCGCTTCTGCGGCGTCACCGGCGCGCAGATCGTCAACGTGGCTGTTGGCTGGCAGCTCTATGAGCGCACCAATAGCGCCTGGTCCTTAGGATTGGTCGGCATCGCCGAATTGGTGCCCGTCCTGCTCTTGACGATTCCGGCAGGCAATATCGCCGACCGCTATCCGCGCCGGACGATCGCGATTGTTGCGCAGATGATTTTCGTCATCGCCTCGCTCAGTTTGACAGCGATCTCATATTTCCACGGGCCAGTCAGCGCGATCTACGGCGTGATCGCGCTTATCGGCGCCGCGCGGGCGTTCTCGCAGTCGGCGAGCAGCTCGCTTCTTCCACAGCTCGTGTCGCCTTCGGAATTCGTGAACGCCAATGCGTGGATGTCTTCAACGTTCCAGTTGGCGGCGGTATCGGGGCCGGCGCTCGGTGGCTTGATCATGGCGCTGACCGGCGATGCCACCGACGCGTATTTTGTCGCCGCGATCCTGGAGATGATCTTCATCATCGCGATGATCCCGCTGCCGACCATTTGGCCGAAGGACAGCGGCGAAAAGCGCAGTGTTTCTGATCTTTTCGCGGGGTTTTCCTTTATCCGCAAAAGCCCCGTTTTCTTGGCGGCGATCACGCTCGACATGTTCGCCGTGTTGTTCGGCGCCGCGGTTGTGCTGCTGCCGATCTATGCCAAGGATATCCTTCAGGTCGGCCCCAGCGGTCTCGGTTGGTTGCGTGCCGCGCCTTCGGTCGGCAGCATGGTGATGGCGCTTGTCATGACGCGGCTCAAACCATGGAAGCGGCCGGGGCAGGTGCTGCTTTGGACTGTCGTCGGTTTTGGCGTCTCGACGGTGGGCTTCGGCGTGTCGCGCAACTTCGGGCTCTCGCTGTTTTTCCTTTTCCTGACCGGCGCATTCGATTCCGTCAGTGTCGTGATCCGCGTCACCATTGAACAAATGATCACCCCGGACGCGCTGCGCGGGCGTGTCAGTTCAATCAACTATGTGTTCGTTGGTTTCTCCAACGAGTTCGGCGCGTTCTGGAACGGGATGACCGCGTCGCTGTTCGGTCCGATCGCGGCGGTGATTGGAGGCGGGCTCGGCTCGGTGGCCGTCGTGGCCGCGGTGGCGCTTTTTTGGCCGGCGCTGCGCCGGATCGGCCCCTTGTATGAGCTAAGGCCGGCTGAGCAGCCGGCTCTCGCGGCGCAACTGGAACTGCACCGGCCGGCGGGTCTCTGCGATAAGGGCGCCTAAGCCAAATACTTGAGCGCGACGAAGCCGCCGATCACCAGCAGCAGAAACAGGAAAAACAGGATATTCAGGCGGCGTTCGATGAACGCGCGGATGGGCTCGCCAAATTGCCGAAGCAGTCCGGCGACAATGAAGAAGCGCAAGCCCCGGGTGACGATGGAGGCGGCGATGAATACCCAGATATCGAACTGCGCCGCGCCGCTCATGATGGTCACGATCTTGTAGGGGATCGGCGTCAGACCCTTGATCAGGATCACGTACAGCCCGAAATCGCGGTACCAGTCGTGGAATTTGGCCGCCGTTGCCTGCAGGCCGTAGAAATCGATCACGGCCTGGCCAATGGTGGCGAAGAGGTAATAGCCGATGGCGTAGCCGAGGATGCCGCCGAGCACCGAGGCGGCCGTGCAGACCGACGCGATCAGCCACGCGCGATGACGCTGGGCGATCACCATCGGGATCAGCAGAACGTCTGGCGGGACCGGGAAGAATGAGCTTTCGGCGAAAGATACGCCGGCAAGGGCGTGCAGGGCCTTCGGCCGGGCGGCAAGGCTCATCGTCCAGTCGTACAGCTTGCGAATCATCTGCGGAAAGGCCTCGGCCGGCGCAGGCCGTTTTAAGGGGGCTGGGGCGGACCTTTTAGCCAAGGAAGGTGGCCGGTCCAAGGCTTTGCGGCCGCGTCGGAGCTGATTTTGCCCCGCTTGGGCGCGTTTGGATCCCGAAACATGCGCCTTTCCCGTGTAACATAGGCCTCTTTAGCACTTCGGGCGTTGCGAAAAACCTTCACACGCCTTATGTTACAACGGTCTACTCGCGATGGGTTGCCCCGTGACGCACTCTCTACGAGAGAGCTCGGAAAGGTCTCACCCGTTCTGAAGTTCAGGCCCGCCCTGCATGAGCACGGCGGACATCTTGTTTGGAGTAAGTGCTAATGGCTACCGGAACCGTGAAGTGGTTCAACGCGACTAAGGGTTATGGTTTCATTCAGCCGGAAGACGGCTCGAAGGACGTGTTCGTGCATGTCTCCGCGGTCGAGCGCGCTGGTATCCAGCGCCTCAACGAAGGCCAGCGGGTGAGCTACGACGTGGTGTCCGAGCGCGGCAAGTCCGCGGCCGGGAACCTCAAGGCCCTCTAAGATTTGTTGAGAAGGGGGCGGCCATTCGGTCGCCCCTTCTTTTTTTGTCTGTTTTCGGCGGCAGGCGGCCCAGCTCTCTGCCGCCTAATGCCGTTTCTTTCTAAGAAGCGCGACCCAACGGAGTTTCTCCATGGCTAAAGAAGAATTGCTCGAGTTCGAGGGGGTCGTCACCGAAATTCTGCCTGAGGCGCGCTATCGTGTGCGCCTGACCAATGATCACGAGATCATTGCCTATACCGCCGGCCGCATGAAGAAGAACCGCATCCGCACGCTCGCGGGCGATCGCGTGACCGTC
This sequence comes from Pseudomonadota bacterium, assembly GCA_020160875.1. Lineage (GTDB taxonomy): Bacteria > Pseudomonadota > Alphaproteobacteria > Rhodospirillales > Rhodospirillaceae > SHVO01. The sequence continues at coordinate 13,954 of JAIUPE010000059.1, read as the reverse complement.
GAGGTCTCGCCCTACGATCTTCATAAAGGCCGCCTGGTGTTCCGTCATAAGGACACGCCGAGTGGCGGTGATCAGAGCGGTGGCCCGCCCCGCGGCGGCAATCAGCGTCGCCCGCAACGACGTTTCTAAAAGACCGCAGCGGCGCGTCTCGGCGCGCCTCGCTGCGGCTAGACCTTTTGAAGACTGTTGGCCCGCGCCTTTGCGGTCCATCCAATAAAAAACAAGGAGAGCGCGATGACAAAAATCGCAGGACGCATTTACAAGCGCCAGCCGCCGAACCCCGTGCAGGCGCTGAGCCGCCGCCACAAGTACGCGATCGGCCAAACGGTCACGCTGCTCAAGGCGGCTGGCCCGCGCTTGCCGCGCAAGGTCGAAGAAGCCAATACCAACGAGTTTGAAATCACGCGCCTGCTGCCTGAGCAGGGTCCGGATTTCCTTTATCGCGTGAAGAACGCGTCCACCTCGCAGGAGCGCGTGGTGTCGGAAAGCGAAATCAATCCGAAGGCGTAAGCGGCCGGGTTTCGGCCTGGACGCGCAAGAATGGCGAGTATCAAAGGCGGAATGACTGTTGTCATTCCGCCTTTGCGTTTCGCGGCAGCAGCATGTGCTGCTCTTCCGTCACGACTTTACGGATCCAATCGCGCACGACGGTGACACGCTCCACATGCGTGAAATCCTCGTGCATGGAGATCCAGAACGAGCGCCGGATGGCGATTTCGTTTTCCAATATCAGCTTGAGCCGCGTGCCTTCGGTCATGAAGGCGGGCAGGACGCTGAGGCCGAGGCCCGCATCGGCGGCGGCGAATTGCGCGTTGATGTTCGAGCTGCGGAATTTCACGCGCGCCTGCGGCACCACTTCATCCAAGTACCGCAGTTGCGGCGCATAGATCAGATCGTCCACGTAACCGATCAGCGCATGATTGCGCAGGTCCGCGACGGTTTTTATGGGCGCCTTGCCTTTCAGATAAGCGGCGCTTCCATAGAGGTGTAGCATGTAGTCGCTGAGTTTGCCGGCAACCACGCGGCCCACGCGCGGGCGCGATAGCGTGATGGCGAGGTCCGCCTCGCGTTTGGAGATGCTGAGGAACTGGGTGCCGGCCACCAATTCCACGGCGAGCCCGGGATAGAGCGCATAGAATTGCGCCATGCGCGGCGCCAGGAACCGGCTGCCGAAGCCTTCCGGCACCCCGACCCGGATGGAGCCCCGCAACACTTCATCCTGCCGTCCCACGGTATTGGCGATATGGACGCAGCGCGATTCGACGTCTTCGGCCATGTGCACAAGTTGCGCGCCCGCCGCCGTCAGCATGTAGCCGCCGGGTGTTTTGTTAAAAAGATGAGCGCCGAGGCGCTGTTCAAGGGCCTCGATCCGCCGGGCGACCGTGGTGTGGTTAACGTCTAACGCCGCGGCCGCGCTGGTTAATTTGCCGCGGCGCACAACTTCCAGAAAGAAGCGCAGGTCGTTCCAGTCATACATGCGAAGGCCGAGATGGCACGAAACTGTGATGTGCGAATTTGCACAAAATATCTGCAAAACATAGCATGGGCGTTATGTTTTTGCCCACTAGAATGCGGCCACTTTTGACCGCCTCTGACCCTGGGAGAGCTTAATGCGTGAGATCCATCATTTTGTGAACGGCGCGGAAATGCGCGGCACGTCCACCCGCTTCGGTGACATCTTCAATCCGAACACCGGCGAGGTGCAGGCGCGCGTGAATTTCGCCTCGAAGGCCGATGCCGCGAAGGTGTTCGCGTCCGCCGCTGCGGCCGCGCAAGGATGGGCTGATACGCCCGCGCCGCGCCGCGCGGCCGTGATGTTCAAGTTCCGCGAACTCGTCCTCAAGGAAATTGACACGCTTGCGCACCTGCTCGCGTCCGAGCACGGCAAAGTCCTCGCGGATGCCAAGGGCGACATTCAACGCGGCCTCGACGTTGTCGAGTTTGCGTGCGCCATTCCGCATATGCTGAAGGGTGAATTCTCGGACACGGTGTCCGGCGGCATCGACGTCTACTCGATGCGTCAGGCGCTGGGCGTCGTCGCCGGCATCACGCCGTTCAACTTCCCGGCCATGGTGCCGATGTGGATGTTCGCCATCGCCATCGCCTGCGGCAACACCTTTGTCCTGAAGCCCTCGGAGAAGGATCCGAGCGTGCCGATGCGTCTGGCCGAGTTGATGCTTGCCGCCGGTGCGCCCCCGGGCGTGCTCAACGTCCTCAACGGCGACAAGGAAGCGGTGGATGCCATCCTCACCGATCCCGTCATCCAGGCCGTGAGCTTTGTCGGTTCCACCGACATCGCCCGCTACATCTACAGCACCGGCACCGCGCACGGTAAGCGCGTGCAGGCCATGGGCGGCGCCAAGAACCACATGATCGTGATGCCCGACGCCGACCTCGACCAGGTCGCCGACGCGCTGATCGGCGCCGGTTACGGCTCGGCCGGCGAACGCTGCATGGCGATCTCGGTGGCTGTGCCGGTCGGCGACAAAACGGCGGACGCGTTGCGCAAGCGCCTCGAGCCGCGCGTGCAGGCCTTGAAGGTCGGCATCTCGACCTCGACGGACGCCGATTTCGGCCCGCTGGTCACCAAGGCGCACATGGAAAAGGTGCGTGGTTATATCGATCTCGGCGTCAAGGAAGGCGCCGATCTTGCCATCGACGGCCGCAAGATGAGCCGCCTTCAAGGCTACGAGAACGGCTTTTTCATGGGCGGCAGCCTGTTCGACCGCGTGACCCCCGACATGCGAATCTACAAGGAAGAGATTTTCGGGCCCGTGCTGTCCATCGCGCGCGTGAACGATTTCGACGCCGCCTTGAAGCTTCCTTCCGAGCATGAATTCGGCAACGGCGTGTCGATCTACACCCGCGACGGCGACACAGCCCGTGAATTCACCCGCCGCGTCAACGTCGGCATGGTGGGTGTGAACGTGCCGATCCCGGTCCCGGTCGCGTTCCACACCTTCGGCGGCTGGAAAGCGTCTGCTTTCGGCGACACCAACCAGCACGGCACGGAAGGCGTGAAATTCTTCACCAAGATCAAGACCGTGACCTCGCGCTGGCCGACCGGCATCCGTGCGGGTGCGGACTTCTTTATCCCGACACTGAAGTAAGATCGCAGCCCCGCGCCGCTTCGTGCGCGGGGTTGTCTTCTGCATTCTCGCTGAGCCAAATGCGCGCGAGCGTAAGATCCGAGATGAATTTCTCGGTTTCTTGCGCCCGCGCGTTTTCGTCTGGAAGGCGCAGAAGGTAAGAGGGGTGCACCGTCACCAGGAGGTGCGCGCCATCCACGAGCGGAATAATCCGCCCGCGTTCCCGACCGACCGCAAAGCTACGCCCCGTAACGCCGCGCGCCGCGCTTCCGCCGAGTGCGATGATGAGTTTAGGCTTTACCGCCGCGCGTTCGCGGTTGAGCCACCAGCGGCAATGATCGATCTCCGCCGCTGAAGGCGATTTATGAAGACGCCGTTTGCCGCGGACCTCAAACTTGAAATGCTTTACGGCATTGGTGACATAGGCGTTCCGCCGGTCAAGGTTGGCATGCCGTAACGCGTCATCGAGCACTTTGCCGGCAGGGCCGACAAAAGGCCGGCCGGCTAGGTCTTCCTGGTCACCCGGCTGCTCGCCCACAATCATCAGCCGCGCGTCGGCTGGGCCTTCTCCATAAACGGCTTGCGTCGTCATCGCGCCGATCGGGCAGCGGGCGCATGTTGCCGGGTCTTCCCCGGGGGCGGGCACGGGCGCGCTCACGCGCCGGCGTTCCTCGACCGCCGTCATGGGAGAGGGGGCGGTTATCCCTTCGGCAATCATGGTTTGCGTGCGGCCGCTCGCGGCGCGCACGAGACCTGCGATCTCGCGCGTCTCCGGCATATTGCGCCAATATTTCTTCGGCATCTCTTTTGTCATCGCGGCGACCTTGAGCCGGGCGGGATTGAAGATGCTGCGGTAGTAGGTGCGCCAATGCTCATCCATACGGTCGTTTTCGGGAACGGATTCTCGAGATGCGCCGGGTCCAAACACGAGCGCCGCGCCGGTCCAGCTGACACTGCGTTCCGGCGTAAAGATGCTCCACTTCAACGACGCAAAGCGGTCGGCGAAATGCGAGCTCGCCGCCTCAAGGATATGGTGATCGGGTTCGAACCACGCGAGCCACAAGGTTTCACCGTCCGATGATACTTCCTTGAAACGCAAGAACGCATGCATCTTGTGGATGTCGCGGTGAACTTGCTTCGCCATGCGCGTTGCTTGCCACACGTCGTCGTCCACGGCGTCGTCGAGCAGTCCGGGCTGCGCGCGCAGACGCCACAACAGGCGATACATCAACGCGAAGCGTCCAGGTTCACGGTGCAGAAGCGCTTCTTCAGCCAGAGCCAGGAATCGGCGCGAAACCTTAAATCCCAATTCATGCGTGCCGCTGTGCAGCGCCGAGGACAGCATGTCGTCGGCCTCACCTGCGATTCGCCACGTCATTTGGTGGGGTGCGATGTTCTCAGTGACGGCACGGCGCGCGGCATTGCGCCATCCAACGATATCCGCTTCGTGTTGAAGGAGCGCGCTGTGTGTCACAGCAGAGACATTTGCTGCGCGCCGGGTTTCAGCCGCGTACGGAGGTCCACCGCGTCGGTCAGCGCGCCGGGACGCCAGTCGAGACAGATCACAAAGGGACGTGTCGTTTTCAACGAACGGCAAAGCTTCGCGAGATCCTGCATCCGCAATTTCCGGTGCCTGCGAATCTCCAGGATTCGCTCGACGGTCCGCACGCCAAGCCCCGGGACCCGCAATAGCCTTTCCTTCGGCGCTACATTGATATCGACGGGAAAATCCTCGCGGTGCGCGAGCGCCCAGGCGGTTTTAGGATCGAAGGTAAGGTCAAGCATTCCACCGGGCGCGGCATCGCCGATCTCTTGCGCGGAAAAGTCATAGAAGCGCAGGAGCCAGTCCGCCTGATATAGGCGATGCTCGCGCATCAGCGGGGGCGCCGCAGGTGGAAGGAGCCGGCTGGCGTCGGGGATTGGACTGAACGCGGAATAGTAAACGCGCGACAGACCATAGCTAGCGTACAGGGTCTGACTGGTCGTGATGATGTCCGCATCGGTCGAAGGTTCGGCGCCGACGATCATTTGCGTGCTTTGTCCCGCGGGGGCGAAGCGCGGCGCCTTGGGCGAATTCGCCTTGTCCTCGCGTGCCGCATCGATATGCAGACGCATGGTGCCCATGGCTTTGCGAATCCGACCTGCGTCCTTTTGGGGAGCGAGTTCAGTCAGCGCGCGCGGCGCCGGCAATTCGAGATTGATGGAGAGGCGATCGGCATATTTGCCGGCCTGCGCCAGCAACAACGGGTCGGCGTCCGGGATGGTCTTCAGATGGATATAGCCGCGAAATTCGTGCGTCTCGCGCAGGGACCTCGCGACGGCGACGACCTGCTCCATGGTGTAGTCCGGACTCCGAATGATGCCGGAGGACAGGAAAAGTCCTTCGATCATATTGCGCCGGTAGAATCCAAGCGTCAGATCGACCACTTCGGAGACGCTGAAGCGCGCACGGGGCACGTTGCTTGAAACCCGATTGACGCAGTAGTGGCAATCAAAGCTGCAGTAGTTGGTGAGCAGGACCTTCAGGAGTGATATGCAGCGCCCGTCGGGCGCGTAAGCATGGCAAATGCCCATGCCCGGGCTGGTCGAGCCTAGCGACGTGGAATCGGCTGTACGCTTTTCCGATCCGCTCGAAGCGCACGACGCGTCATACTTCGCCGCATCGGCTAGAATACTAAGCTTTTCCAACGTGTTGAGCATAATATGTTCTTTTTTTGTTCTATTTTAGACATGCGCCGCCGAGGCCGCAACGCGAAAGTGCGCGGCGACCAGGCCTGTGGAGAGAATGCGCGTGGATAAGCCGACGGTTGTTGTGATCGGCGCGGGGCCGGCCGGTTTGATGGCGGCCGAGGTTCTCGCCGCGGCGGGGCATACAGTCGACGTGTATGACGCCATGCCCTCGGCGGGTCGCAAGTTCCTCATGGCCGGCAAGGGTGGCCTCAACATCACGCACACCGAACCCGTGGCCCCGTTTCGGGCCCGCTACGGCGCGCGGGCCGATGTGCTCGCGCCGTTTCTTGATGCGTTCGGTCCCGACGATATTCGCGCCTGGATCCATGAGCTCGGCATTGAGACCTTCGTCGGAACATCGGGACGCGTTTTTCCGCGTGAGATGAAAGCCGCCCCGCTTTTGCGCGCGTGGCTGCGCCGCCTGCGGGCGCAGGCTGTGCGTCTGCACATGCGTCATCGGTGGACCGGCTGGACGAAGGACGGCGCGCTCACGTTCGAAACGCCGGTCGGCGGGATCGTGCATCGAGCCTCGGCAACGGTGCTCGCGCTCGGCGGCGGCTCCTGGCCACAGCTTGGCTCCGACGGAGCGTGGCGCAATATCTTGAGCGGGAAGGGGATTGATGTCGCGCCGCTCCTGCCGTCGAACTGCGGCTTCGATGTGGGCTGGAGCGAACACTTCCGCGAACGGTTCGCGGGCGCGCCGGTGAAGCCGGCGGCGATCAATCGCCGCCAGGGCGAATTCATCGTCACCGCCACGGGCGTCGAAGGCGGCCTTATTTATGGAATTTCCGCGCAAGCGCGCAATGAGATTTCCGCAAAGGGCGTCTCGCTTCAGCATGTCGATTTGCGTCCGGACCGGACCGAACGTCAGCTTATCGACGCGCTTTCCCGTCCGCGTGGCCGCGCCTCATTTGCGACTTATCTGCGTAAAGCCGGCGGCCTTGAAGGTGTGAAAGCGGGACTGGTGCGCGAACTTCTGCCTGATGCCGACCGTGCGGACGCGCGCGCGCTTGCCAGCGCCATCAAGGCGCTTCCTGTGCCGCTTCGCGCGGCGCGCCCGATCGAAGAAGCCATCAGCAGTGCGGGCGGTGTTTCGTTCGGCGCGATTGATGCGGATCTCATGATCCGCGCTCTCCCGGGCGTTTTTCTTGCGGGCGAAATGCTTGACTGGGAAGCGCCGACGGGCGGCTATTTGCTCACCGCTTGCCTGGCGACGGGACGTGCTTCGGGAAAAGGCGCGGCGGCCTGGCTTGCGCGCTGAAACTTTGCGTGGCTTCCGACGTTTTGCCGATATGAAGCGAAGAGCTCCCAAGTTCGCCCGCGCGCCGCAGGCGATATCGCGCCGCGCGCACCGCCCGGGTGTTGGCCAAAATCGCGAAAGCCGCGGTGCGGAACTGTCCCACATCCTCGACAACGGCACGTCTTCGCCGGAGCGGAAGCCGGAAACACGCGCGGTTCACGAATTCGACGACGATCTCGTTCGCTGATTGCGATAAGGCGCTCCTTGCGGCACGGCCTCTACGGACGGCCTTCGCGCATGGTCGCGCGCACCGTCACGCCGGAAGCGGCGTGCGCAAAGATTGAAATGGATGGAGCCGCTTAGGTGTTGACCAGCTCGAGCCAGGCTTCGAGGTTGGCGCGGCCCTGGGTCGAAGCGATAAGGGGCCGTTCCTGACGCTGTAGGGCATTCATCCAATCTTCGAGATCGGCGCCGGACTCGGTGAGGGCCGGGCTGTCGTACCGGCAGGCCTGAAGGTCATCCACCAGATAGGTCAACGAACTGCCCGAATCCTGCATGACCGGGATCAGGTGAGGCATTTCGATGCTCTGGAGGGCGAGGCCCATGGCCGCTGTCCTTCTGGGGAACGGAAGGACTTAACCTTCGGCCCAAAAGGTTAACGAACCCGGAATCGGCCCTGATTAGTTGGTACGGACCGCGAAATTCGCCATCATTTCGGACCCGTCGGCGAACTTCAGTTTGATCGGCAGGGTTTCGCCCATCTTTAGAGGGCCGGTGAGGCCCATGATCATGATGTGGCCGCCCGTCGGGGTCAGCTCCGCCCGCCCACCGGCTGGGATGGAAAAAGCCTTCACCATGCGCATTTTGACCACGTCGCCGTCCATGACGGTCTCATGGATCTCGGCTTTGGCGCCGCCGGCCATTTCCAGGCCCACCAGGGTATTTCCTTTCCCGGACTGGTCGATCAGCGCCATGTAACCGGCCGTGGCGCGGGATTGACCGAATGTCACGCGGACCCACGGGTCCTCGACCTTGATGCCAGGTTCGGCCGCGGCCCAAGGCGCGGCGAGGGGAAAAGCGACCGCCATGGCGAGAAGGACCCAGCGCAGCATCTTGAAGAACTCCTGTCGTTTGACCCGTGGCATGACGCCGCACCTATGGTAAACGGCGCGCCCATGTTGCGTATCGATAATCTTACCTACCGTATCGGCCCCCGGGTTCTTCTTGAAGAGGTCAATGCGTCCATCAACGCCGGCGACCGCGTCGGCTTGGTCGGCCGCAATGGGACCGGCAAGACAACCCTTCTGCGGCTGATCTGCGGCGATATCGGTCCGGAAAGCGGCGCCATCGAAGTGCCGCGCCGCTGGCGCATCGGAATTACCCGCCAGGAAGCGCCCGGCGGGGAAAAAAGCCTCATCGACACCGTGCTCGCGTTCGACGCCGAACTCGTGTCCCTTATGGCGGAAAGCGAGACGGCGACCGATCCCTATCGCATCGCCGAGATTCATACGCGGCTTGCCGATAAGGACGCCTACAGCGCGCCGTCGCGCGCGGCCTCGATCCTGTCCGGTCTGGGTTTTGACGAAGCGGCGCAGCAGCGCCCCTGCAGCTCGTACTCCGGCGGTTGGCGCATGCGTGTGGCGCTCGCGGGCCTGCTTTTTACGCAGCCGGAATTGCTGTTGCTGGACGAACCCACCAACCACCTCGATCTCGAGGCGACTCTTTGGCTCGAGGAATATCTGAAGCACTATCCCGGCACGATCCTCATGGTCAGCCATGACCGCGATCTTCTCAATCGTGCGGTCAACGCCATCCTGCATCTCGAGAATGCAAAGATGACGCTCTATCAGGGTAATTACGACCGCTTCGAGTCCACGCGGCGCATGCAGCTCGAGCAGAACGAGAAGCTGCGCGCCAAGCAGATGGCTCGCCGCGCGGAGTTGGAAGGGTTCATCGCCCGTTTCCGCGCCAAAGCGTCCAAGGCGAAGCAAGCCCAGTCGCGCATCAAGATGCTCGAACGCCTGCAGCCTATCGCCGAGCATCACGAAGAAGCCTCTATTGATCTCAGATTCCCGGAGATCGACGGACTCGCGCCGCCGCTGTACGCGTTGAATCATGTGAACATCGGCTATGGCGATCGCGTCGTGCTTCACAATATTTCGCTGCGTCTGGATAACGAGGATCGCATCGGCATTCTCGGCGCGAACGGCAACGGTAAGTCCACGCTGGTGAAACTGCTGGCCGGACGTCTCGCGCCGATGTCGGGCGATGTTTCACGCTCCTCGAAGCTCCGCATCGGCTATTTCGCGCAACATCAAGCCGACGAGCTCGATCTGTCCGTGACGCCGGTGGTCGAAATGATGCGCCGCCTCGAGAAGGCGAGCGAACAACAGGCGCGCAACCATCTCGGGCGGTTTGGGTTCACCCAGCAGCGCTCGCAAACACAGATCGGAAAACTCTCGGGCGGGGAGAAGGCGCGCCTTCTGTTTGCGCTGATGACCCTCTCGAAGCCGCATATTCTGTTGCTCGATGAGCCTACGAACCATCTCGACATGGATACGCGCGAATCGCTTGCGCAAGCCATCAACGCTTTTGAAGGGGCCGTGGTGATCATCAGTCACGATCCCAGCGTCATTGAAATGACGGCCGATCGTCTATGGCTCGTGGAAGACGGTAAAGTCACGAATTTCGAGGGCGACCTCGACGACTACCGTACGCGGACCCTCCAGGCCCGCGACAAGGCGTCTGAAAAACCGCAAGCGCAGTCCGGCGAGGACGACCGCAAAGCCCAACGTCAAAAGTCCGCCGAGCGCCGGCAAAATCTTGCGCCGCTCAAAAAGAAGGTCGACCAGGCCGCCGCCAAGGTGACCAGGCTCGAAGGCGAAAAGGCAAAGCTTGCGGCCAAGCTTGCCGATCCGAAGCTCTACGCGGACGCCGCGAAGGCCCTCGAAGTCCAAAAAGAAATGGGACGGATCGAGAAGGACCTCAGTGACGCCGAAGAGGCCTGGATGGCGCTTGAGGGCGAACTGGAACAAGCGGAAAACGCGGCCTAAACCGCTTTGGCGGCCTCCAATCTTGGGTATGATGGGCGGAAGATCGCGCGCCGATCATCAGCTTATGAGAGTTCATCCCAGGGGAGGATTTCCATGCGCATTCCGTCACTCGCCGCCGCCTTCGTCGCTATGTCGTTTGCCGGGCAGGCGCTTGCCCAGGCGCCAGCCGCCGCGCCGCCGCGCGAGATGTCGCCGGAAGATAAGGCCCTCAACGCCAGCCTGGTCGAAATGATCAAGACCGTGCCGCTGCTTCCGATGGAGCGGACGGAAATCAAGGTGCCGATGAAGCTGGGCATGATCTCGGCGATGGCTGTCGATAAAGCCGGCAACATCTACATCTTGCATCGTCCGAAAGATGGCGATCCCATCGTCGTCGTGGACAAGAACGGGAAGATCCTGCGCAGCTTCGGCAAGGGGATGTACACAATCCCGCACAGCATTCACGTCGATCCGCAAGGCAACGTGTGGACGACCGACGCCAATACCTCGAAGGTCCGCAAGTTCTCGGCCGACGGCAAACCCTTGCTCGAGATCACCGTCGGCGAAATCCCCGACGAGAAGCGCCCGTTTTGCAGCGTCACCGGCGTCGCATTCCCCGCCAGCGGTAACGTGCTGATTTCCGACGGCTACTGCAACGCGCGCATCCTTGAATACACCCAGGACGGCAAGCGCGTGAAGACGTGGGGGGCGAAGGGCAAGGGCAACGGCGAATTCATGCTTCCGCATGACGTGACCATCGGTACCGAAGGCCGCATCTTCGTCGCTGACCGCGAGAACGGCCGCGTGCAATGGTTCGATAAGGACGAAAAGTATCTCGGCCAGAAGTTGATTGGTGGACGCCTCTACAGCGTCGCCGCCGCGCCGGATGGCGGTGTCTATGTCGGCGTGGCCGCCAAGGGCGGCGCGACCCTCGATGAAAACGCGAACATCTTCAAGATCAACACCAAGACCGGCGCGGTCGAAGGGCGCATCGAAATGATGTCGCACGAGACGGAGATCGGCGCGGACGGCTCGCTCTATCCCGGTCACGCGGATCTGGTGAAGAACGACAATCCGAACGAATCGACGATCGTCGTCTATCGTCCCAAGGCGTAAGCCCCAGAACATTCAAGGGCCCGCTCAATGCGGGTCCTTGGGTGTTTCGGGAAACTCGATCACGAAGCGCGTCATGCTGTCCTTCGTCGCCGAGATCTTTCCCTGGATCTGACGGGAGAGTGTGCTCACCAGTTGAAGGCCGAGGCCTTTCGTCTTTTCGACATCGAAATCGTCCGGCAGACGCCCGCCCGAGTCAGATACCGTAAGGCGCACGTCGCCGTTCTCGCGTTTCAGCGCGACTTCGATGCGTCCATCCGTGATGTTGGCGCATCCATGCCGGATGGCATTGGCGATCAGCTCACCGGCGATCAACGATAGCGGCATCACAAGGTCCATGCCCCAGGAGGCGGGCTGTGCGTCGACCTGGAATTCGCAGCGTGTGTCGGGTGCGGCGCGCATGGCGACGTGACAGAGTTCTTCGAGATGGACCTTGAAGTCGATCTGAGCGCCAGAGCGGTAGAGGCTGCCGTACACGGTGGAGATTGTTGAAAGGCGCCGGCCCGCGTCGTTGAGCGCTGCTTGCGTTGTCGGGTCCGCCCGTCGTGCTTGAATTTGCAGCAGCGACGAGACGATCTGCACATGATTTTTCACACGATGCTGCAGCTCCCGCAGCAATTCTTTTTCATGTTCCTCGAAATCGGTGACCCGGGCGGTGATTTCCACCAGCCAACTGACGATGAAGACACTGACGGCGCCGAGGACGGCGTAAAGCGCGACCGGAAGCGCTGTCGGAATGAAGAAGTGCCAAGCGAGCAGGGCGCTGACGACGACTGCGGCAAGTCCGGCGCCGGTGCCGCCAAGGAATGTGCCGATGATGATCGCGGGGAAAAAAAGCAGGAAGGAGGCGGCCTGCAGCACGTCGCCGATCAGGAGGCGCAGGCCAAAGAAAACCAGGACGGTCGCGATCGCGGCGGGATAGCCCTTCCCGGGCGTGGCGCGGAAGTCACGCGTCCGTAAGACCGCGCGTTGCACAGCGCTCAAGATGGGGGAAAGCGGTGCTTTTGTGGGGCTTGGCATCGTCGAACGTCTCATCCTCGCGCCTTACCATGGACGAGTGCGGCGCGCCTGACAACGCTGCGATGTACGTTTCGCCGGCCGCGCGATTTTACGCGCGGCGGCGCAACCCGGTTTAGGTGCTGGCGTCCGCGCCTTCGGGCGACCAGGCCTGACCACGCGCGATGGAGACGATTTCCGCGAGCCCCTGGCGCATGTCGGTCATGATGAATTCGCCCTTGGCGCCGGGACCGCCGGACTTCGGGTTGGGAAAGCGAATCACCCAGGCGTTCATCTTCACGGTGAGACCACAGAGGACGCTGCCGACCTTGACTTGCGTGTCTTCGATATAGGCCTTCACCTGCTCGAACTTTGCCGCCGTCAGGTTATTCCACATGTCCTGCGACATGGTGCCGAAGTCCTGGAAGGTGCGTTTCAGGAAATTGACGAGCCCCTGGATCAGCTTCTCGACTTTATCCATTTCCGCCATGAGCGGACGATCGTTGCGCACTTGCATACTCTTGCGCATGTCCTTCATCGCGTAGATGAAGGCTTCGAGCAGCGGCGCGAGGCGGTCGAGACATTGGTTGTAGTAGGATAGCGACATAAAGATGTCGCCGTAGTTCTCAAGGAATTTGGGAATCTGGTCGATTGAGATCTTCAGCTTCTCGGCCATCTGCTTCAGGCGGGCGAGGGCCTTCTTCACGTCCGGATCTTTGAACAGGCCGACGATGTCCTCGAATCGGTTGATGCCCTTGCTGTCGTCGCCGTAGATCTCCTTGATCAGCGGCAGTGTGAAGCGCGACATATATCCCGTGAGTTGTTTGTTCTTTTCGTCGGACAGGCGCAGGTCATCGTAGTTGTTCACCGGGATGCCCCTGTCGCGCAGAGTCCGGCGCAGGCTGTAGACGTCAAAGCTCGGCAATGGGGCAAGGGAGTGCAGGATCGAGAGGTCCGGATGCCCGGCGCCTTCTTTCCATTTGAAGTGCTGCGGCAGGTCACGGATGGCCACCTGGCCACTTCCGGTCTCACGTTCCGCATAAAGTTCGAGGACGCCCTCGAGGTGGCTGTTTTTCACCAGCCGCGACCGGTTAAGGGCTTCGGTCTTAAAGGGAATGATTCTGAGGGGCAGGATGAACAGCGAGTCGATATCGCTGTCCACAATGGGGTTAGTCATGTGACCTGGATACCCGCTGATTGCTGGTGAATCCAGAAAGCCGCTTGCAATGCGCTTGCGACGTAAAAGCCCGGAATGTCCCGGTTATCGGGATGACGTGCGTCGTTGGAGGTCACAACAATGGGGTTTGTCATATGCTTCCGCGCCGCGGGCTTCCCCGGTTGTACTCTGCACACCTCTATACACTAACGGGCGACGTCATTTCCCGCTGCGTGTAAGTGCCTCAACAACAAGGCCTAATCTTCTACAAAGAATAGTATTTGATCGCAACGAAATCACGGCCCCCGGCCGAAAAAGTCGGCGGACCGTCGGCCAGGATGGTTTTGGCCAGGGTAGTTCATGCGGCGTTCGCCGCGCGGCGTCGCTTTTAAAGTCCCAGGCGGAGGCTTAACCGTCGCTGGTGGCGTTCAGGGCTTCCTCGAGTTCGAAGAAGGAGGGCTGCACCTTGGTCGGCACGCTGCCGCGCCCGATCTCGACCGAGACCTGCGGGGCGTTACCGTTCAGATGGGCAACCAGCACGTCACGGATGATCAGATAGAACTGATGTTCTTCACCCATGACCTGGCTGAGGCGGACC